>NZ_CP032762.1:5270000-5570000 GCF_003641205.1 Rhodococcus sp. P1Y | reverse complement strand
TGGATCTGGTGAACTACTACCTGAGTGTCGGCGACGGTATCGTGCGCGCGCTGCGGGAGCGTCCGTGCATGATGCACCGTTTCCCCAAGGGCCTCGCCGGCGACAAGGTGCACCAGAAGCGAGTACCGAACGGAGCGCCGCCGTGGCTCGAGACCGTGCAGGTGACGTTTCCGCGTTACAACCGCACCGCCGACGAGCTGTGCGTGACGGAGTTGGCGCACGTGGCCTGGGCCGTGCAGATGTCCACCGTCGAATTCCATCCGTGGAACAGTCGCCGCGCCGACGTGGAGATGCCCGACGAGTGGCGCATCGACCTCGACCCGATGCCAGACTGCCCGTTCGATCGAGTTCGGCGTGTAGCCGGTGTCGTGCAGGAGGTTCTCGAGGACCTGGGCGCTGTCGGTTGGCCGAAAACCTCCGGTGGACACGGTCTTCACATCTACGTGCGTATCGCTCCGGATCACGGGTTCAAGGATGTCCGCCGCGCCGCTCTGGCGTTCGCGCGCGAGGTGGAACGGCGTGCGCCAGAGGACGTGACCACAACCTGGTGGCGTAAGGACCGTGATCCGACAAAGCTGTTCGTCGACTACAACCAGAACGCGCGCGACCACACCATCGCCAGCGCCTATTCGGTGCGGGGAAATCAGGAAGCGACAGTGTCGACACCGATCTCGTGGGACGAGGTGGCCGCCGTCGAACCGCGGGACTTCACCATCTTCACGGTGCCGAAGCGGTTCGCCGAACTCGGGGATCTGCATGCGGGGATCGACGACGCTGTCTTCTCGATCGATCCGTTGCTCGAATGGGCCGAGCGCGACGAGCGTGAAGGGTTGAAGGAACCGGAAGAGTGAGCAGGGGAGGGGGCCGCGTGCAGTACGACGCGCACATCTTCGACGTGCAAGGCACGTTGATGGATTTCTACACACCCGTGGCGGAAGCGCTGGCGAGATATACGACAGCGGACGTGCAGGTCGGCGATATTGTTCGCGCCTGGCGACGCGACTACTTCGAGCGAGAGTCGGATCTGAAACAGTCAACAGACGAATGGCATTCGGTGCAGGGCGCGTACGTCGATGGGCTGGCGAAGGTGTGCGTGGACCTCGACATCAGCATCCCAGGTGACCTTCGACAGTGTGGCGATCACCGGCGGTGTACGAGCGGGCGTGCCGCTATCTCGGCGTCGAACCCGCCCGGGCGGCGATGGTCGCAGCGCATCCGTACTACCTCCGTGCGGCCCGCGCGGTGGGGATGGGTTGCGGATATCCGCGATCTTCCGTGACGCCGGAATCCTGACGCCGAGATCGAAGTTGTGCACCGATTTCCGCCGAAAACCGTACATAACTTCGATCTCGGCGAATTTGGTGGGCCAAGCGGGACGAGCGGGAAGGGCTGACGGAACCATGAGGAGTAACCGATTCGAGTCTCCATCGTTACCCCGGACCAGTTAATGCCCTCGTAAAGCAGACCGATAGGACTGGTAGACGAGACGGCGCCCCGGCCGGCTCGGGACGAGGAGAATTGATGTCCGTCGCTCGGAGCGCTGCTGTATTCGCTGCATTGTCTGCTGTCCTCGCTGTAAACGCCTGCTCCAGCGGAGGTTCCGTCAGTGATACGGCGACCGGAACCCCGGCCGTTTCCGCGACGGTGGCAGCAGCGCCGCCGCCGCAATCGGCGACTCAATCCGTGGCGACACCCGAGCCCCAGCAGAATGCCCCGGTGTCACCTACGACACGGACACCTGAGGAAGTGTCGGATCTTTTCCCGTGGAACCAGCCCCGACCCGGCCTGGATTCCGGAAACGTCGATCCGGAACTGTTCGCGACCGATCTCTATCAGTACAACTTCACCACGCCGTCGGGCAATGTTCAGTGCGGAATCTGGGCTGGGGGATCACCTGCGGGCCAGGTGGGTTGCCAGGCCGAGACTTCGGTCGCGCCGGCCGAGGGCCGTACCTGCACCAATGCCGAGAACGACAAGTATGCCGTGCGGGTCAACGAGGGCGGTGCGCAACACATTTGCACTACGCAGGGCATCTACACGGCTAACGAGCCCCGGGTGCTCGAGTACGGTCAGGTGCTGTCCGCGGTCGGTGTGGTGTGCGAATCGGACGAGATGTTCGGCGTCACCTGCTGGGGAACCGAGGGCGCCTTCATGTTTGCACGGGACTGGAACGAGAGTTGGGGCTAGCGGCGTAGCGACTCCACAGCGCCGCGGACAGCGTCGAGGTGAGCGGCCATGGCGTCGGCGGCCTGTTGGTAGTTGCCCGACCGGATACCCGCGACGATGAGGTCGTGCTCGACGTTGGACTTCTGTTGACGGTGTGCGACGAGGTTCAGGGTCTCCGATTGGCGGGTCAGTGCGCCTCGGATGTCGACGATGATCGCCTCGAACACACGGTTCTTGCTGGCGCGCGCAATGGCTGTGTGGAACTGTCCGTCTAGCAGGACCCAGGCCTGGTGGTCGTCCTCGCTACGCATCTCGTCGGTGAGGCCTTCTAGAACCGCAAGGTCGTCGTCGGTTCGGCGTTCGGCGGCCCATCCGGCCGAGGGAATTTCGACGTGCGGACGAGCTTCCATCAGTTCGCGGGCTTCGTAGTTGCCGATGTCGAGATCACCGGTGACGCGATCTCGAACGACGAATGTGCCGCGCCCTGTTTTGGTTTCGGTCAATCCGAGCGCGGTGCACGACCGAAGAGCTTCGCGGATCACCGAACGAGACACGCCGTGACGGGTGGCGAGTGCGGATTCGGCGGGCAGCTTGTCGCCGACGGCGATCTGACCCGAGACGATCGCGTCGCGGATGTCCTCGAACACGGCTTCGGCGGCGCTCAACCTCGTCACGGTCGGCTGCCTGACCGCCCAGCTGTCCGACAGGCTCATGTCTCGATCGTCCTCTTTTGCGAGCGCAACAGTCAAGCGGCAGGAGTGGAGCCTGCGGAATGACTGGATGGGGCAGGAGTCGAGCCTGGTGACAGGGAGCGAGGGTTGACGGCAGACGTGTCTTGGTTCACACTCTAACCTGTCAGACAGCCGGACAACCAGACGGCATCGCAACGAACCAGGGAGCAAACAGTGGTCGCCACACGTGTCGAGAAGGACCTTCTCGGCGAGCGCGAAGTACCAGCCGACGCGTACTGGGGCATCCACACCCTGCGCGCACTGGAGAATTTTCCCATCACGGGCAGGCCGATCTCGACCAACGCTCATCTGATCCGCGGTCTGGCCGCGGTCAAGTGGGCGGCCGCCGCAGCCAACGAGGAGCTCGGCATTCTCGACGCCACCCGTAGTGAGGCGATCCGTCAAGCGTGCCAGGAAATTCTCGACGGTCAGTTGCACGACCAGTTCGTCGTCGATGTCATTCAGGGCGGGGCTGGTACGTCGACCAACATGAACGCGAACGAGGTGATCGCGAACCGTGCGCTCGAGATCCTCGGCTACAGCCATGGCGATTACAGTCACCTGCACCCCAACGAGCACGTCAATGCGAGCCAGTCGACGAACGATGTCTACCCGACGGCCGTCAACGTCGCGACAATCTTCGCAGCACACGAACTCATCGACGCGATGAAGTTCCTGCGCGACGCGTTCCGCCGCAAGGCAACCGAGTTCGCGACCGTCGTGAAGATGGGCCGCACGCAGTTGCAAGACGCTGTGCCCATGACTCTCGGTCAGGAGTTCGGCACCTACGCAATCATGATCGACGAGGACTGCTCGCGACTCGAAGAGGCAGCACTGCTCGTACATGAAATCAACCTCGGCGCAACGGCAATCGGTACCGGCCTGAATGCACCCGTGGGCTACACGGCCTCAGCGTGTGAGCACCTGCGTCGCAAGACCGGGCTTCCTCTCGTCACGGCAACGGATCTGATCGAAGCGACGCAGGACGTCGGCCAGTTCGTACATCTTTCCGGGGTTCTCAAGCGCATTGCGGTCAAACTGTCCAAGATATGCAATGATCTCAGATTGCTGTCCTCAGGCCCACGCGCAGGATTGAACGAGATCAATCTTCCTGCGATGCAGGCAGGTTCGTCGATCATGCCGGGCAAGGTGAACCCGGTCATTCCCGAGGTTCTGAACCAGGTGGCGTACGAGGTCATCGGACACGACGTGACCATCACCATGGCTGCAGAGGCCGGTCAGCTGCAGCTGAACGCGTTCGAACCGATCATCGTCAAGTCGCTCTCGGAGGGCATGGCGCACCTCGGCGCCGCGTGCCGCACGGTTGCCAGCCGATGCGTCGACGGGATCACAGCCAACGTCGACCTCCTCCGCGAGCGCGTCGAAAACTCTATCGGTCTGGTGACTGCCCTCAGCCCGTACCTCGGCTACGTCGAATCCACCGCCATTGCGCAGGAAGCGCTGCTCACGGGGCGCAACGTCGTCGATCTCGTACTCGAGAAGAAGCTCCTCGCCCGCGACGAACTCGATCGTCTCCTCAGTCCGCAACATCTCGCGAATTTGCGCGTCACTCCCACCGAGCACGCAGATGCCCCCGAAACTTCGACAAGGTAGGTACACCCATGACAGTCGACAATCAACGGAGGTCTTCGGCTGAAGATCTCGGTTACCGAAAGTCTTTGAAGCCCCGACAGATTCAGATGATCGCGATCGGCGGCGCCATCGGAACCGGTCTGTTCATGGGCGCCGGTGGCAGGCTGCACGACTCGGGGCCCGCTTTGGTTCTCGTGTACGCGTTGTGCGGGTTCTTCGCGTTCCTCATCCTTCGTGCTCTCGGCGAGCTCGTCATGCATCGGCCCTCCTCGGGCAGCTTCGTGTCGTACTCACGTGAATTCTTCGGCGAGAAGATGGCCTTCGCTGCCGGCTGGCTCTACTGGATGAACTGGGCGATGACGGCGGTCGTCGACGTCACCGCCGTCGCGCTGTACATGAACTTTTTCAAGAAGTACTGGGCGCCGCTCGGAAACGTGGACCAATGGGTGTTCGCGTTGATCGGATTGCTCGTCGTTCTCGGATTGAACCTGGTGTCGGTGAAGGTGTTCGGCGAGCTGGAGTTCTGGTTCGCGCTCATCAAGGTCATCGCGCTCGTGACGTTCCTCGCGGTCGGCGTGTACTACGTCATCTTCGGAACCCCGATCGACGGACAGTCTCCGGGATTGAGCATCATCACCGACAACGGAGGCCTGATTCCGAACGGACTTCTTCCGGCCATCGTCGTGATCCAGGGCGTCGTGTTCGCCTACGCCTCGATCGAATTGGTCGGCACCGCAGCAGGCGAGACGGCCGACCCGGAAAAGGTAATTCCGAAGGCGATCAACACCGTCATCGTCCGAATTCTGATCTTCTACGTCGGATCGGTTCTGCTGCTCTCGCTTCTGCTTCCGTACACCGCATACCACGCAGGAGAAAGTCCGTTCGTCACGTTCTTCGGAGCGATCGACGTACAGGGTGCCGATGCGATCATGAACCTCGTCGTGCTCACTGCTGCACTGTCTTCGCTCAACGCCGGTCTGTATTCCACCGGACGTATTCTGCATTCGATGGCAGTGGCCGGATCTGCTCCCAAGTTCGCGGCTCGAATGAACAAAGCAGGCGTGCCGTACGGCGGTATCGCGTTGACAGCGTTGGTTGCCCTGGCCGGAGTTGGCCTCAACGCAGCAGTCCCGGCACAGGCCTTCGAGATCGTCTTGAATCTCGCGGCCCTCGGTATCATCAGCGCATGGGCGGTGATCATTCTGTGTCAGCTGAAGTTCTGGTCGCTCTCCCGCTCTGGAGCTGTCACCAGGCCGAAGTTCCGCATGTTCGGCGCGCCCTACACTGGCATCGCGACTCTCGGCTTTCTCCTGGCCGTGCTCGTTCTGATGGCCTTCGACAAACCGGTCGGCACCTGGACCATCGCGTCGATCTTGATCATCGCACCGTTGCTGGTCGGTGGTTGGTTCATGTGCCGCAGCAGGATTCGTGCCTTGGCCGACAATCGAGAGGTGTGACGGCTTGTCTCACATTGTTCTACTGACTACCGGCGGAACCATCGCAAGTAGTCGTGGCTCAGACGGCATCTCTCGTCCTGGGTCGGCGAGATTCGACATCGCCGACAAGGTCGTGACGCGCGAGCTGATGTCCAAGGACAGCTCCAGTTTCGACTTCGCAGATATGGACGCCATCGTCGCTGCGGTGTTCGACGCGCTGGCGGATCCAGCATGTTCAGGCGTCGTGGTTCTGCACGGTACGGACACGATGGAGGAAACGGCATTGCTCGTAGACCTCTTCCACGGCGACCCGCGGCCGGTCGTGTTCACCGGTGCACAGCGAACAGCAGATCACGATGCGCCCGACGGCCCGTCCAACGTTGCTGCGTCCCTCGCCGCAGTATCGGATCCCGTGAACGCAGGTCGCGGCGTCCTCGTGGCATTCGGCGGGAAAGTGCTCCCCGCGCGGGGTTTGACCAAGTGGCACACATCGGACCTGAATGCGTTCCTGAGTTCCGGAGAGCCGCGAGTTGTGTTGCCGCGCAAAAATATTGCGGGGGTACGCGTGGACATTGTGGCGCTCTACCCAGGTGCGGATGCGGTAGCCATCGACGCATACGTGGCGGCGGGTACACAAGGGATAGTCCTCGAAGCAACTGGTTCCGGCAACACCAACCAGCAAATCGTGGCGGCCGTGAAGTCCTGCGGTGTTCCAGTGGTGGTCACAACGCGCGTGCCGGTCGGAGCCATCGAACCCACCTACGGCGGCGGGGGAGGCGGCGCGGACCTCGTCGACGCCGGTGCGGTGTTCTCCCCGCTGCTGCGAGCCGGTCAGGCGAGGGTGCTGCTCGCGGTGCAGATCGCAAGCCGGGAGTAATCCTCCATTATCGCGCGAGATCGACGGGATTCCGCCGATTCCGCCCGATAGTGGAGCAAAATTCCCGCCTACAGTTCCGACTCGTCCAAGCTGGCGACGTGCACCGAGTCGCCCACAGAGAGATTTCCGCCCCGGAGAACGGTGAACTTCGATCCGAAGGCGACGCCCTTCTGCCGGGCCGTTCGGTAGGTGGCGAGTGTCTGGAGCGGCTCGCGGCCGTCGCGTTCGCCGCGGGCTTGGTCGACGGTGGTGACGGGGCAACGGATGGCGAGTTTCGTGTAGGTCAACTCGGTTTCGCCGACCGAGATGTCCCGCACCAGGTCCTCGGTGTGCGGCTCGTCCCAACCGGCAACGACGATGTTGGGCCGAAACCTGTTCATCGGAAGCGCGTGTTCGAGTCGAGAGTTCAGATCGGTGAGAGTCGACTCGGACAGTATGTGCACCGCCGAACTGTCTGCGAAACCTGCTGTGCCGGGGGCGATCCCGTCCGTCACTCGCTCGAATTCGGTAGGAACCACAACCAGCCGTGACCGTTCGCCGACGACCTCGCTCAACCATGCTGCAACATCGTCACCCTGATCGACGCCGCGGAAGGGACGACCGAACATCGTGACGTCGCGGGCCGGTGACGTGCGGTCGATTGCGACGCTCACCGAACCGAAGTCGGAGTGACGCAACGTCAGCGCAGTGCCGTCGATCGAGGGCGTGACGAGTGCCAGAACCGGGTCTCTTCGCTGACTGCGGAAGGACCCGTCCTCGTCGACGATCATGAATTCGCGGTCATGCTCCAACCCCCGCTCGGTCATCCGTGCGGACTGCGTCGAGTGACCCGCGCAGCCTTTGACTGGGTAGTACACCAACTCGGATACCGTCGCAGTCACGCAATCGAGGATACTGGGGCTTATGACACGGGCACTTCTGGTAGTCGATGTTCAGAACGATTTCACCGAGGGCGGCGCGCTCGGTGTCGACGGCGGAGGCGAGGTGGCGCGCAGAATCAGTGGACTGCTCGCAAGTGAAGGTGACGCGTACGACGTCATCGTCGCCTCTCGTGACTGGCACGACGCCGACAGCGACAACGGTGGGCACTTCGCGACCACCGAGCCACCGAACTTCACCACGACCTGGCCGGTTCACTGTGTTGCCGGAACTCCTGGCGCCGATTACCACCCCGACTTCGCCACGGGTTCGGTGGATGTTCACGTGTTCAAAGGCCAGGGCAAGCCGTCGTACTCGGCGTTCGAGGGTTCCACGGACGAGGGCCGCACGCTTCAGGAAGTGCTGGCCCGCAACGAGGTGACGGACGTCGATGTCGTCGGAATAGCGACGGACTACTGCGTGCGGGCATCTGCACTGGACGCCATCGCTGCCGGCCTGACGGTACGCGTTCTGACCGGCTTCATTGCCGGCGTCGATCCAGAGACGTCGGACGCAACCTTGAAGGAACTGTCCGACGCCGGCGCCGAGGTGGAGTGAAGCGCTGCTTCTAGGGCGTATCGATCGTCGTCGTGATCGAGGTGACCGACGGGGCCGCGGGCGTGCTGCCGAAGCCGAAGGTCACCGGGGGAGTGACGGGCGTCAGGTGGCCGAGATCTTCCCCTCGCCAGGTGGCGTCGACTTCGGTGATGCGGTGCTGGTGACGAGCCCCGTAATACTCGCGGCGGTCGTTGCCTGCGCTTCCTCGGGTGCGGACGCCGCGCAGTACGACGCGCGCGATCGGGTCGGAGATTCGGCAGAACCAGGGGGCGGTCACGACCGCAGCGGGCATCAGGTTCAACATCCGTCCGAGCAGTGTCGGCCGTCCTGTCGACAGCGTCACTCGGAGGTCGTCGGCCTCGACTTCGACGGCATTCCCGTGGCGGGTGAAGTCGACGGGGGTCAGGTAGACCTCGTCGAACGTGTACGTGGCCGTGACGAATTCGCGGACCTCGTCGTTGGGAGCGAGCAGGAGTCGATGGCCGCCCGCGAACTGGACCATGACGTCGGTGAATTCACCGAGCGGCGAGCGCGTCCAATGTCCGATCACCACGCGCACGCCTGATGCGGTGCCTATCCCGAATATCTCCCCGTGAAACCGTGACCTTCCCATCACACCGACTGTAACCACGGAGTGGGCGAAGTCGGGGCATGATGGAATCCATGGCGTCTTTGCAACCTACGATCTTCGTTCTGTTCGGTGCGACCGGTGACCTGGCGAAGCGGATGGTCCTCCCGTCGTTCTATCAACTTCACGTCGAAGGCCTGCTGCCCGAGAAGTGGCTGCTCGTCGGAAACGGCCGTCACGACACCCCCGTCGACGAGTTCCGCGAGCACGTCCGCGACGCGTTGAAGGAATTCGGACCCGACCTCGAGGACAAGGTGTGGGACGACTTCTCGAAGCGAATCAGGTTTGCAGGCAACGGCTTCACCGTCGACGATCCGGGCAGGCTCGTCGACGTGATCGAGGAGGGCAAGAAGGACATCGGTGACGCCCAGCTCGTGCACTACATAGCCCTGCCGCCGAGTGCGTTCGAGGACTACACCGCGGCCCTCGGCGCACACGGTCTCGCCGAGGGAGCGCGAGTGGTCTACGAGAAGCCGTTCGGCACGTCGCAGAAGGCGTTCGTACAGCTGGACAAAGCTGTGCACGACGTCCTCGACGAAAAGCAGATCTATCGGATCGATCACTTTCTCGGCAAAGAAGCGACACAGAATCTGCATGTGTTGCGGTTCGCGAACGGCATGGTCGACGGAGTGTGGAACGCCGAGCACGTCGAGCAGGTGCAGATCGACGTGCCGGAAACGCTGAACATCGACGATCGGGCCGAGTTCTACGACAGCACCGGTGCTGTCCTCGACATGCTCGTCACCCACTTGTTCCAGGTTGCCGCGGAGATCGCGATGGAACCGCCGGCATCGATGAACGCCGACGATCTCCAGTCCGCTCGCGAAACCGTCATCGGGTCGTTTCGGCCGATCGACACCTCCGAGGTCGTTCTCGGGCAGTACAACGGCTACCGCGACGTCGAGGGCGTCGCCGACGACTCGACGGTCGACACTTTCGTCGCCGCGAAGCTGTGGGTCGACACCGATCGCTGGCGCGGGGTGCCGTTCCTCCTGAGGACCGGAAAGATGTTGGGTGTCAGCGCCCAACGGGTGTCGTTGGTGTTCAAGAAGCCCGCGAACAGTCCGCTGACCGAGCTTCCCGCGGGCGGTGCCGCGCTGACATTCGATCTGTCCGGCAACGGCGCCATCGACTTCGCGGTGACGGTGAAGGAACCGGGTCCCGATTTCGATCTGTCCGTCGGGCATCTGTCACTGCCGCTCCCGGACGTTCCGGACGCCGAACCGCTCTCGCCGTATTCGCGCCTGATCCTCGATGTGTTGAACGGCGACCGTTCGTTGTTCACCAGACCGGACGGACTCGCCCACGTCTGGGAAGTCGCGGCACCGCTACTGGACAACCCGCCCGCCGTCGAGTTCTACGAGGGTGGGTCCATGGGCCCGAAGGAAGCCGAGGACCTCGCCGCGCCGTGCGGTTGGTTGGTGCGCTGACGCACGCGTCACCAGCGAGCTGCGGCAGCGAAGACGCGCTGCGGATCGACCGATGCGCGGATGGCGTCGAGTCGATCTCGCGTGGCCGCGTCCCACCCCAGCCGCACTCGATCGGCGGGTGTACCGGACGCAGCGCCTGCCATGTTCATGAACGCTCCGCCGCTCCAGGGCTCGAAGCGGTCGACGAAGGCGTCGAGAACTCCCGGCACCATGTCCGCGATCGGGGGTACCAAAACCCCGATTCCGAGGAGGTTGAACGCCGCCTGGCGGCCGCCGACGGCATTGTCGATCGCCGGCCCACGCGAGAGCGCTCCGCCCATCGCGCGGAGCTCGGCGACGGCCAATGGCATCTCGGCCGCCGTCATGAAGATCTCGAGCCCCTCGTCGGTCAACTCGTTCAACAGAAGTCCGCGTTCCATGGCAGGCATGGGATCGGTCGGATCCATGTGCACCGAGGCAAGCGCGGCGAACGGGATCTCACCCACGGTGTCCATGATCGGTTGGGCGAGCGCACGCATCGGTGCCAGTAACGCACAACCGTCCTCGGTGTTGCTGACGTGTGTGAACCGCAGATGAAGCACAGTGCGCCCGCGCAGTGGTTCGGGAAGCTCGGGCATCGGCGGCAGGTGCAGGATCGCGACGGACGTCGAGACCGATTCCGGGACCGTCGAAACCCACAGCCGCCACGCCTCGACCACCGCTCGTGCGTCCGTGATGTCGTAGAAGATTCCGCCTCCGAGCACTGTTTGAAGCGGGAACAAGTCCACGACGACTTCAGTGACGATTCCGAAGGCGGACCCACCTCCCCTCAATGCCCAGAACAGGTCGGCGTTCTGGTGCTCGTCCGCGCGTCGCGCCACGCCGTCAGCGGTGACCACCTCGATGCTGCGAACATGGTCGGCCGCGAAACCGTAGGTTCTTCCGATCGGGCTCAGACCACCACCGAGGGTGTAGCCGACGGCGCCGACCGTGGTCGACGAACCGGCGAGCGCGCCGAGACCGAACGGCGCAGCCGCATCGAGCACCTCTTGCCAGACGATTCCCGCGCCGATAGTTGCCGTCCGGGCGTGATGGTCGACGGTCAGTGTCCGCAAAGCGCGGGTACAGACGAGGATGGTGTCGGGGCCGGTTGCGTCGGCGCTGTGGCCGGTGCACTTGACCGCTACCTTCAATCCCGCGGCGCTCGCTATCCGCACGACTGCGGCGATATCGGCGGCATCTGCTGCGACGACGACGGCCGCTGGCTGATGGTCGACGGCCACATTGAAACCGGTCGCCTCGACGATGTACTCGGCTGTTCCCGGTTCGAGGACTGCCCCGCGGGTGGCCGCATCGAGGGCCGCGAGCACGGTGTTGCTTTCGGTGGTGGTCATCTGCAAGTTCCTTCGTTGTTCGGCGGTGTTCGTTCTCGTGACGAGAAGCAGACCATCGGCCGATTGGAGCCAACTTGGAGAACTCTTGGAGGACCTACTCGGCCTGCTCGATCCACCCGGGTTCCGCGAGCAGCACCTTCGTCGACTGCACCAAACGATCGGCGCAAACGCGGTGTTGCGTCGCTGAGTCGAGCTCGAGTAGTTCTGCAGCGACGGCGAGTGCGGCGTCGACCGGACCGCAGTACAGGGACCCGCTGTCGACCCCTGCCAACGTGCCGGCGAAAGGCAGTAGTTCGTCGTAGCAGGTGCGGCATACCTCAACGTCACCCAGCGCGGCTGCGGCGTGCGCGCGCAGTGCGGTCATGCCCCGCCAGTAGTAATCACGCTGGTAGGGCTCGGTGTTCTTCCACACTTCGCGCGCTCGTTTCAGATCACCGCTGCGAGCGAGAGCGAGCGTCCAGGCGTTCCGAACACTCACAGGAAGCCCACGGTCCAGTGACTCCAGGTCAGGGAGTATGTCTTCGTACGAGTCCGTCGCGATTGCGACCGCGAGGCGGCCGATGTACCGGATCTCGAATCCGTGCGAGCTTCCCTGTTCGTCCATGTAGTCGGCGACGGCGTCGTATCGAGCTCTGGCCGCCTCGTATCGGCCGGCCACGACGTCGATGAGCGCACCGAAGATCGACAGCACTCCGAGCAGCTGAGTCAGTGCGCTACCGCTGGCGTACCGCACGGCTTCTCTGACATGGCTGCGTGCACCGACCAGATCCACCGTCGAATTGCAGGCGAGGAACAGTTGGAAGTGGGCCAAGGCTTGATACTCGGCGAGGCCGTTGTCGGTTGCGACGGACAGCAATTGCCTCGCCCGAGGAAGCCGTTCGGAGTCGTGGTCCGGTCCGAATGCGATGTATCCGAATGCATTGAGGGCCATGCACAACGCTTCAGGATCACCGCACTCTTCGGCGAGTGCGACCGCCTCGCGGGCCTGGGCGCTCGCGGTCGCCGAGTCGAGTCCCTCCACCTCGAACACCGAGGTCACCAACAGGAGAACACGATCGAGCCGGCCTGTATCGGGATCGGCGAGCAAGCCGCGCACCGGCCCGAGAACCCTCTCGTCGGCAAGCCCTTCCCTGATGTGCCAGATAACCGGAGCTCGCCAGGACGTCACGGCGTCGAGCAAGACACGGCGATCACCGATGCGTGACGCGAGCGCGATCGCCTCCGCGCGACGCGCCCTCGCCTCGACGGTGTTCGCGGCACGTGCCAGAGATGCCACCAGCGGGATGAGCAACTCGACGCGGTCTTCGTCGGTGGGTTGGGCGGCCAGTTCCGAGGTCTCGACGGCCGAAAGCCACAGCTCCAGAGCTTCTTTGTGCGAACCGAGGTCTCCGGCCTGCCGGGCTGCAGCGGCGATGACGGCCGAGCACTCCCGCGCAGTGGATGCGGTGGCGCCGAGAGCCGCGTGGTGAGCGGTTGCGGTGAGATCGCCTCGGCGGCGACGAAGTACGTCGAATGCACGTGCGTGCGTCCGTCGACGACGGAGGTGCGGAAGGTCGAAGTACAAGGTGTCCCGCACGAGCGCGTGGCTGAATTCCACCCGATCGGCCGACGGTTCGGTCAGCAAACCGGCGAGCACCGCGGGCTCGAGATCGTCGACGAGTTGATCCTCGTCGAGACCGGTAGTGGCCAGGAGGGTATCGAGATCCGCGCCACGACCGAGAACCGAGAGGCGTCTGAGCGTCGTCAGTGTGCGTTCGGGGAGGCGAGAAAGTCTGCGCCTCAGTACATCTCCGATCCCGGTCGGAATGGAGTGCACTGCGGTCGACAGTCCCTCCGACGCGATGAGGCGGACGAGCTCTCGTACGAACAGAGGGTTGCCACCGGTTCGCTCCGCGAGGAGGTCCAGCGCTGCGTCGTCGATGTCGACCAATCCGAACCCGCGAGCAACAGAGGCGATGTGGCGGCGGTCGAGGCCCCGCAGATCCAGCCGTGTCGAGGGGACGTCGACCAGAGTCGCCCATGCGGACGTCAGGTCCTCGGTGATCTCGGACGCGCGATAGGTCGACACGACGAACACGTGCTCGGCTCGAATGTCGGACGCGAGTTGGCGGAGAATCGACACGGTCAGGGCGTCGGCACGATGTATGTCGTCGAGAACTATCACAGTCGGAGCGCGACGGGCGACGAAACCGACGTATTCGGCAACCCACTTGCCAATCCAGAACGGTTGAGCCGGTGCATCTTCGGCGTGTGGTGTGTCGGGCAGGATCGGCGCGAGACGTGCGCGGTCCGACGTGGTCATCCCGGCCGCTGCGATCAATGCGGTCAGTGCTTCTGTCCACGCCCAGGCGGGCGGAGCTCCCTCGACCTCCGGGGTTCGGCCCCAGGCGACGTTCCATCCACGCGAACTCAGTTCTGCTGTCAGCATCGAAGCGAGAGTGCTCTTCCCTTCGCCGGCCTCGCCGCCGATCCATGCCAATCGAAGTCCCGAGGAATTCGTCGATTCGGCTGCGTCGAGGAGCGTTTGCAGCGCCTCCGGCCGGCCGTTCTCGGTGTGCGTTGGGGCATCTGTCCTGGTGGCGGTGCGATTGGCATTCTGCCCGGAAGCCCGTCGGGCAGGCTCGGGCGCGGGCGGACGGTCGTCCGGGACGGAATGCGCGAGGATGTTGGCTTCGAGCGTGCGCAGATCGGGAGACGGGTCCACACCTAACTCACGAGCCAGATACTCCCGCGACGTCCGCAATACCGACAGGGCATCGGATTGCCTGCCGCTTCGGTAGAGCGCGATCGCAAGCAGGCGGACCGACTCCTCGCGATCGGGGTCGGCGCGCACGACGGCCTCGAGATCGGGTACGGCGTCGGCGAATTTCCGTGCGCGAATCGCCGCTTCGGCGCGTCGTTCCACGGCGCCCCGGCGGAGGTCCTCCAATCGCGATATCTCCCGGCTCGCCCACGGTGTGTCCGCCGTTTCGCGATACGGCTCGTCCGTCCACAGCTGCAGTGCTTCGTCGACGAGTCCAGCCTGGACGAGGCTCTCGAACTTCCAGACGTCGACGTCCTCGTCAGGCAGTACGAGCGCGTACCCCGGTGGTGCGCTGACGAGGACGGTCGCGGGCGTGCGCGGCGGACGGTTCGGTTCCAGCGCGCGGCGAAGGTTTGACACGTGCACTTGCAGTGCGCCGAGCGCCCGCGGCGGTGGGTCGCCTGCCCACAGGTCCTCGATGAGTAGATCGGTACTGACCACCCGGCGACGCGCGGCGACCAAACGGGCCAGTACCGCTCGCTGCCCGCGACTACCGAGGTCGACGCCATTCCCGTCGACACGGGCGCGCGTGCTCCCGAATGCGCGGATCGTCACCGTCGGGCTGGTCATAGTGCCCGTGAGGGTATCGAATTCCGCCGTCGGTCGCCCGCTGTCCGAGGACTCTCCTCGGGGCGGATTTCACTCGGTGGGCTCAGCGCTGGGGCATCAACATCCATGCTGCGAGGTAGACGAGAGCGACCGTCCCACCCGAGATGAAGGCGCCGATGACGGTGAGTACTCGCACGAGGTTGGCGTCGATCTCGAAGTACTCGGCGACTCCGCCGCAGACACCGGCGACCATCTTCTGCGAATCGGAGCGGACGAATTCCTTGGGTGCGTTCGTGTATGTCATGGATAGAAGTCTGCTGAATTGGGCTGCCCGGCACATCAGGTAGATCACCCATCCTCACCCTGAAGTCGGCTGTTCCGGTCGTCCGCCGTTCACCGAACCGTCACCGATTCGTTCCCGTCCGCCGATAGCTTTTCGCCATGACTCTTGATTTCAGCACGATCGGCGATCTCGCCACAGCTGTCGACCTGGCGGATACGTCGGGTTTCATCGTCGACGACAACGACGACGACGATCCCATCCTGCTGACCGTGCCCGACGGCCGCGTCGTGGACACCTGGCGTGAGGGATATCCCTATCAGGAGCGGATGACGCGGGCCGAGTACGACATGGAGAAGCGGCTTCTGCAGATCGAACTGCTCAAGTTGCAGATGTGGATCAAGGAAACCGGTCGACGGCACGTCATCGTGTTCGAGGGGCGGGACGCTGCAGGCAAGGGCGGCACCATCAAACGGTTCATGGAACACATGAATCCGCGAGGAGCACGCGTCGTCGCACTCGAAAAGCCGTCGGCGCGCGAATCGACGGAATGGTACTTCCAGCGCTACATCCAGCATCTGCCCGCGGCGGGTGAGATCGTGATGTTCGACCGCTCCTGGTACAACCGTGCGGGCGTCGAGCGAGTCATGGGGTTCTGCAGCGAAGACCAGCACGCGCGATTCGTCCGTCAAGCCCCGCTGTTCGAGCAGATGCTCGTCGATGACGGCGTCAGCCTGACCAAATTCTGGTTCTCGGTGTCTCAACTCGAGCAACGGACGAGATTCGCGATTCGCCAGGTCGACCCTGTCCGCCAGTGGAAGTTGTCGCCGATGGACCTCGCGTCGCTGGACAAGTGGGACGCGTACACCGCGGCGAAGGAGGAGAGTTTCCGCGCTACGGACACCGATATCGCGCCGTGGACGATCGTGAAGAGCAACGACAAGAAGCGTGCTCGAATCAACGCCATGCGCTTCATTCTCAACAAATACGACTACGCGAACAAAGACCCGGAAGTTGTGGGCGAAACCGACCCTTTGCTCGTGGGGCGAGCGCGTGACGTGATCGGAGAGTAATCCAGCGGGCGGGTCAAGTTATTGTTCCGTTATAGTCCGGCGTCGTCATCAGGTTTATTCCAAAACTTAACGGGGCCGTCGCAGACACCGCCGCCTGATGCGGTAAAAAAGGACATGAGTCGTGATCGATCGGCTCGTTTCCAAATTCGAGGAGTTTCTCATGGGTTCTGCAGCAGATTTCATCACAGACATCGCAGACGGCGTCTACGCAGGCATCGTCGAAGCGATCGTCGACCAGATTGTCGGCGTGCTTACTGCAGGCAGCGCAGCCTGATCTACTCCGACCACCGGCGGCGTCGGGGCACGGTGGTCGGGTATTCACCTGCGGAACGAACTTCCCGTTAATTCGACGATTCGATGACGCCAGGTTTTTTACTGGCAATTCCGTGGTCAATTCGAAATCCGCTTGGTAGGAATGACACCGGCGGTGATCGTTACGTAACCTTTGCCGACCAGGTAATAGTCCTCGAATTGAAGGAGCGTCAACGGTGTCCATCAAGCCTTCGAACAAGATCGAACTCACAGACCTTCTCGCTCTTTTCGGCCTGCTCAGCGGCAGCGCTGACCTCGCCGGCTCGAGTGAGACGCAGGCTTCGTTGCTCTGATCGCCTGACAGGCGAGAAGCAGCGCGCAGACGACACGGCGCCGATCCAGACCGTCACCCGGTCTCGATCGGCGCCGTTCTGCGTGCCCTAGGGTTACCGCGTGCAGACCGTGCCGATCCAGATGCCCGACGGCTCGACCGTCCCGGTGAATCTGTTCGAAGCCCAGCGTCCCCGATCGGACGTACCTGTGATCGTGGTTCTACCCGGCCTCGGCATTCCTGGCGGCTACTACGTTCTGTTCGCTCAGGCTTTGGCCGAGCGTGGATTCCACGTCGCCACCGCTGATCTGCGGGGCCAAGGGGACAGTAGGCCCAAACCGAGCGGGGCCAGCACATACGGCTATCAGGAACTTGTCTCGGTGGACTTCCCCGCCATCTTCGAGGTCGTGAGAGAACGGTTTCCCGACGCGACGCCCTACGCACTCGGACACAGCATGGGCGGACAGCTCGCCTCGCTCTACGCGTCCCGTATCCGTGGGCGCCTCGGCGGACTGATCCTCGTAGCGTCGGGATCGCCCTATCACCGAGGATTCGGCGTCGCTCGCGGTGCATCGTTGTTCGTCGGTGCAGCAGCAATGTCGTTGACCAGCAACATTGCCGGCTTCTGGCCCGGCGACCGGATCGACATCGGCGGCTTCGGACGGCAGTCCAAAGTGCTGATCGACGACTGGTCCCGTTTTGCCCGCTCGGGAAAGATCGAACCGGTGGGAGCGGATATCGACTACGAGGAACGGATATCGCGCCTCACTCTCCCGGTGCTCGCGCTGACATTCGACGGTGACGATCTGGCGCCCCGTGCGTCCATGTCGAACCTGTTGGCCAAGTTTCCGCGGGCCGTGGTGACCACGCGGCACCTGGAGGCACCCCGTGGTCACAACGAATGGATACGTCAGCCGTCAACGACCGTCGACCAGATCGAGGCATGGTTCATGCGCTGAGCGCATTCCAGAGGAACTGGTACGCCAGAGCAGTCTTGAACGCCAGCTGTGCGTTGTCGGCTGCACCGCCGTGCCCGCCCTCGATGTTCTCGAAATAGCTGACGTTCTGGCCCACTTCCTCCAACCTGGCTGCCATCTTGCGTGCGTGGCCGGGGTGAACCCGGTCGTCGCGGGTCGAGGTCGCGATGAGAATGGGCGGGTACTTCTTCTCGTCCGGTCCGACGACGTTCTGATACGGCGAGTACTCGGAAATGAAAGCCCACTCGTCGGGGTCCTCCGGGTCTCCGTACTCGGCGACCCACGACGCCCCTGCCAGTAGTAGGTGGTACCTCTTCATGTCCAGCAGTGGCACCTGACAGACGAGCGCTCCGAACAACTCTGGGTACTTGGTCACCATGATGCCCATCAACAGCCCGCCGTTGCTTCCGCCCTGCGCGCCGAGCTGCGCCGGCGTCGTGAACCCGCGTTCGACGAGGTCGCGAGCCACGGCGGCGAAGTCCTCGTGCACCTTGTGCCTGCCGGCGCGCAGAACCTGGGTATGCCAGTCGGGTCCGTACTCACCGCCGCCGCGGATATTGGCGACGACGTACGTCCCGCCCTTCTCGAGCCACGCGAGGCCGATCGAACCGCTGTACGACGGGGTGAGCGAGATATCGAAGCCGCCGTAGCCGTACAGAAGCGTCGGGCCAGGTTGTTCGGCAGCGTCTTCTTTTCGGACGATGAAGTACGGGATTGCGGTGCCGTCGAGCGAGGTGGCGAAATGTTGTGCGACGGTGAGACCTTCGGTGTCGAAGAACGATGGCGCTTGTTTCAGCGCCTCCACGTCGCCGCCGACGGTTCCGAACAGAAGCGTGGCGGGCGTGAGATAACCGCTCGACGACAGGAAGAACTCGTCGCCGTTTTCCTCTCCGTCGGTGCCGACGATCTCGATGGACGTCAGCTCGGGCAGGTTGTGAAGCGGCTGGTCGTTCCAACCGTCGGGGCCGGGTGTCAGGACGCGTAGTTCGGTTCTCACGTCGACCAGCGTGACGACGAGTAGGTGGTTCTCGGTCCAGGCGAATTGATGCAGCGAGCGGTGCGCGTCGGGCTCGAACAGCACCGTCAGGTCGCGCTCGCCGGCGAGGAAGGCGTCGAAATTCGTCGCGAGAAGCGCCCCGGACGGGTACGTAGTCTCGCGAGGCGTCCACTCGGTCATCGTGCGTATCAGCAGCCACTCCTTGTGGACCGACGTCGTCGCATCGGTCGGCGTCTCGACGCGGGTGAGGCTGTCGCCGTCGAGCAGGTAGAACTCGGCGTTGTAGAAGTCGGTTGCCCGTTGGACGAAGTCGCGTTCGAATCCGGGGGTTCTGTCGTGCCACGCCGAGATCGAGATGTCGCCGGGCTCGCCCTCGAAGACCGTCTTCGCCTCCGACAGGGGTGTTCCGCGGTTCCACCGCTTGGCGATACGCGGATACCCCGAATCGGTCAGAGATCCTTCGCCGAAATCGGTTCCGACGAACACCGAGTCGGCATCGATGTAGCCGATATCCGTCTTCGCCTCGTCGAGGTGAAACCCTTGATCACGGAAAGTTCTTGTCTCGATGTCGAACTCGCGTACGACGGTAGCGTCGGCGCCGCCTCGTGACATCGTCACCAGTGCGACGCGTTGGTCGGGACGCAGGACCTGAGCCCCGCTCCACACCCAGTTCTCACCTTCCTCACGCGCGACGGCATCGAGGTCGAGCAGCACGTCCCAATCGGGTGCGTCCTTGCGATACTCCTCCATCGTCGTTCTGCGCCACAGTCCGCGCACATGTGTCGCATCACGCCAGAAGTTGTAGAGGTAGTCGCCCCTGCGCCGTGCGTACGGGATGCGCGCGTCCGTGTCGAGCACCTCGCGAATGCGGGCTTCCACGGCGTCGAATTGGGGTCCCGCCAGCGATGCGGTGGTGGCGGCGTTACGTGTGCGGACCCAGTCGAGTGCCGTGTCGTCGGTGACCTCTTCGAGCCACAGGTAGGGATCCTCGGTGTTGCTCATGCACTCTTTCTACCGCCTGCAGTACTGTCCCGAAGGATGACCGGCCATGCGCTGACGTTCGCACTCGTAGGTCTCGTCGTCATGGTGTGGCCGTGGTCGCTGGTTCCGGCTTTTCTGCTGGCGGCGACGGAGCGGGGACCGGCCAAGCTCGCTGCCTACGCGGCTGGATACGTGCTCGCCCTCGGAACCGTCATGGTTCTTGCCGCGACGCTCTTGCCGCCCGGACCGCGAGCGAAGTCGACGGGCCACCTGGCGGCGTGGATCGAACTCGTCGTGGGGATTCTGCTCGCGCTGTTCGTGCTGGTGTTGTGGATCAGGGCGCGTCGAGCCGAACCTGTCACCCCGAAGTGGCTTCGCGGGCTCGATCGACTCGGGACCGTTGCGGCATTCGTGCTGGGCTTGTGGGTCCCCAACTACATGCTCGTCACTGTCGCGGTGGCGGAACTGACGCTCCTGGAACTCAGCGGTGGAGAAGCGGTGGCGGCAGCGGTCCTGTGGGTCCTGGTCGCGACGCTCGGGGTGGTGACGCCGCTGCTCGTTCTGGCTCGTTCGGGCGAAGACGCTGCGGCGGTGCAACAGTCGTGGCGAGAGTGGCTTGTGAAACACAGCTCGGCAATCATCTACGTGGTGCTCGGTCTCGTCGCCGTCGTGCTGATCGTCAAGGGGGGAACGTCGGTGTGAACATGCCGGAGATGAAGTTGTGGGAGCAACACACGTGTCTGCCCTTGGTGCCGAGCGCGGACGTCGCCGAGCTGGCTCGGTACCCGTTGGGTAGTTATGTCTCGGTCAACGTGGGTTTCTCGCCCCATTCCAAAGCGGTGTCCACGGAGCTGTGTGCGGATTTCCGTCGTAAGGCGGTGGCCGACGGTCGCTTCAGTGTGATCGGCGACGGTGAATCGGAGAACCTGATCACGCTTGCGTTCGATCTGGAGGACTCCGGTCCTCTCGAGGGCGACGTCGACAATGTTCGATATTTCCACGACCTCGGCGTGCGTTCGATGCTGCCGACCTACAACTGGGCCAATGCCGCGGGCTGCGGCTGTCTGGACGCCGAGGACACCGGACTCACTGCGTACGGGCGCGAGCTCGTCCGCGAGATGAACCGGGTGGGAATGCTCGCCGACGGTTCGCACTGCTCGATCCGGACCGGACTGGACATCGCGTCGACGACCCAGGCGCCGATGATCTACAGCCACTCCAACTTCGCAGCGCTGTGGGCACATCCGCGCAACATCACCGACGAACAGGCTGTGGAGTGCGCGCGAACCGGAGGGGTCGTCGGCATCAACGGCGTGGGAATCTTCCTCGGGCCGAACGGTCCGGACGAAGGCGCGCGCCGAGTGTCGGCGATGGCAGACCACATCGAGTACGGAGTCGAACTGTTGGGAATCGACCACGTCGGAATCGGTTCCGACTACTCGTTCGATCACGACGACTTCAATCTCGAGCTGGCCCTGCATCCCGAGGCGTTCTCCGAGGAGTACACCCGCTACGGACCCCTGCAATGGGTTCCGCCGGAGGACGTCGTCACCCTGCCGTCGATGTTGCGCGCACGCGGCTGGGACTCCGATGCGATCGCCGCTGTGTACGGGGGAAATTTCCGCAGGGTCGCGGGGCTCTCAGCACCCTACCGGCCGGTAACGGGACCGTCTGGAGACAGTGATACAGGACGGGACTATCCTGGGTAATCGTGACCTCACACTATGACGTCGTTGTCCTCGGAGCCGGTCCCGGTGGGTACGTCGCTGCTATCCGCGCGGCACAACTCGGACTGAGCACTGCCATCATCGAACAGAAGTATTGGGGCGGTGTCTGCCTGAACGTCGGCTGCATCCCCTCGAAGGCACTTCTCCGTAACGCCGAACTTGCGCACCTCTTCACCAAAGAGGCGAAGTTGTTCGGTATCTCCGGCGAAGCATCCTTCGACTTCGGCGCAGCATTCGATCGCAGCCGCAAGGTTGCCGACGGCCGCGTCAAGGGAATCCACTTCTTGATGAAGAAGAACAAGATCCCCGAGTACGACGGCAAGGGCACCTTCACCGACGCCAACACCATCGAGGTCGAGCTCACCAAGGGCGGCACCGAGACGTTGACGTTCGACAACGCCATCATCTCCACCGGTAGCACCACCAAGCTGCTGCCGGGCACGTCGCTGAGCGAGAACGTCGTCACGTACGAAGAGCAGATCATGACGAAGGAGCTCCCGGGTTCCATCCTCATCGTCGGCGCGGGCGCCATCGGCATGGAGTTCGGCTACGTCCTGAAGAACTACGGTGTCGACGTCACCATCGTCGAGTACCTCGATCGCGCGCTCCCCAACGAGGACAAGGACGTCTCGAAGGAGATCGAAAAGCAGTACAAGAAGCTCGGCGTCAAGGTCATCACCGGTGCCGGCGTTCAGAGCATCGACGACGACGGATCCAAGGTGACCGTCGAGATCAAGCACAACAAGTCCGGTGAGAGTGAGACGTTCACCGTCGACAAGGTGATGCAGTCCGTCGGATTCGCACCTCGCGTCGAAGGCTTCGGTCTCGAGAAGACCGGCGTCGAGCTGACCGACCGCGGCGCCATCGGCATCACGAACACGATGCAGACCAACGTTCCGCACATCTACGCGATCGGCGACGTGACGGCCAAGTTGCAGCTCGCGCATGTCGCGGAGGCGCAGGCAGTTGTTGCTGCGGAGACCATCGGCGGGGCCGAGACCCTCCCGATCGACGACTACCGCATGATGCCGCGCGCGACGTTCTGTCAGCCGCAGGTCGCCAGCTTCGGTCTCACCGAGGATCAGGCCCGCGAAGAAGCTCAGGCTCGTGGCTCGGACATCAAGGTCGCGAACTTCCCGTTCGCCGCCAACGGCAAGGCACACGGACTCGGTGACGCCACCGGCTTCGTCAAGCTGATCGCCGACACCGAGCACGGCGAGTTGCTGGGCGGACACCTCATCGGACCCGACGTCTCCGAGCTGCTCCCCGAGCTGACCCTCGCCCAGAAGTGGGACCTGACGGTCAACGAGCTGGCCCGAAACGTCCACACGCACCCGACGCTGTCGGAGGCGCTGCAGGAGGCCATCCACGGCCTCGCCGGACACATGATCAACTTCTGATCGGTCTTTTCACAACGAAAACATCCGTTCGCAACCTGAATCTCGGTTGTGGGCGGATGTTTTCGTTGTAGGGGCCAGGGTGGTCCTCCGGTTACATCGGCAGGCGTCGGAAGATCGGCTCGAGTGCGGACGCCACGAGACGCGCTGGACCGTCAGCATCGAGGGAGTCCGCGTCGTCCGTTTCGAGTTCTCCGATCTCGATTCCGATGATTTCACTGCTCGCCAGGGCGGCGGCGCATTCTTCGAGCTGGATCAGCGTCATTCCATCGGGAACGGCGTAATCGGTTGGTACCGTGCCTGGTTCGAGGACGTCGCAGTCGATGTGTATGTAGATGGGACGCCCGGAAACCAATTTTCTCAGCTTGTCTGCCATGTCGGACGCAACGGGCACGAGACTGATGTCGCGTGCGGTGATGAGGTCAAGCTCCGGCTGGTCGATGTCACGGGTTCCAACGAGAATCGTGCGACGTTCGGTGAGGCCTCCGCCGAGTCCCGAATTCCAGTGTCCCAGCGGGCCGGACAGGGCCAGGCCGCCAAGATAGCCAGTCGTGGTACTTCTCGGCGTGTTCAGATCTGCGTGTGCGTCGAACCACAGTACGGCGGCATCGGGTCTGTGCTTTGCAATCATCGGTAAGGTTGCCAAAGCGACTGCGCACCTACTCAATACGGTGACAGGAGACATTCCCGCGGTCAATATTCGGTCGTAGTGAGCGGACATTTGCCGTAAGGCCGGTAGGGCGATGGCAAGTTCCCGATCCCAATTGGCAGGACAAGCCGGTTGAGGCTTACCGATGACGTTGGGCTTTACGGACAGTCGTTCGCTGAGCACATGTGCGAATGCTGGCGTCGCTTGCATCGCGCGGTCGTTGTGATCTCCTGCGCGCGCCGCGAAGTGGCTGAGCGAAACTGGCATGAGTGTCATCCTGGGTGGAAGTTTCGAGCGGTCGCCTACAACGCTAGGAACAGGCAAGGTGGTGCCGCAACCATCGAAATGCTGGAGAAACCGGTGTGTGGTGTGCGTTCTGCTGGCACCGATTAAGCTTTCTGTGTGATCGATGAGTTGGACCGCCGTCTTATCTCTCTCCTGCGTGGACATTCACGGCTTCCGGTCGCCGTCCTCGCGAAAGAGCTCGAGGTGAACAGGTCGACGGTCACGGCGCGCATCGATCGCCTGACCCGCTCGGGTGTGATCGAAGCTTTCACCATTCGATTGAGCGACGAGATCGACAGGGACACGATCCGAGCCATCACGCTTGTGCGCAGCAGCCCTCAACTGGGCCAGGATGTAGTTCGGGCCATACGTGGGTTCCCGGAGGTCGACAATCTCCATTCGACGCTCGGCACCTGGGATCTGGTCGTACAGCTCCGGACATCGACGATGGCCGAGTTCGATTCGGTACTCGAACGGATCCGCGCAGTCGCCGGGGTTATGGATACGGAAACCAGTCTGCTGATCAATTCCCTCACAGGTCAGTGAAGAAGCCACCAAAAGGGCTGCGCCATACTTGGGGTGTGCCGGCGAACGAAGACCTTCAAGCGGCGCACCGCAACCACCGTGAGTTTTGGTGTCATCTTGCGCGCGTCACCGATGGTGCGGTCGTAGAGGTGCCCGGTGGTCTGATAGTCGACACGGGCATTCGAGCGGCCGGCTTCAACCAACTGCAGTGTGGGGCTGGTGGAACCCAGGACACAGCGGCGGTCGCTGCCGTTGCTGCACACTTTCAGGAACGCGATCTGATGTGGCGCGTTGTCAGCGAGCGGCCAAGTGCCGCAGTGCAGGAATTGGCCACGCTCCGTGGCATCGAGCGCGAGCCGTTGTACCCGATCATGACCATGGCGGTCGGCAACGCTGCGCAGCCTAGAGAGACTCCACTGGAACAATCGACGGCAGCGGACCTTGCCGATCTCCGAGCCTTCGTCGACTGCGCTGCTGCGGGCTACCGAATGGACTCGGCATTGTTGAAGCCGATCGTGCACAAGCGTGCTCTAAGCGACGACGACTTTTGGTTCTGTCTTGGCCGGCTCGACGGCCGGTGTGTGGCGGTGAGCATCGGCGTGCGCTCAGGTGACACTGTCGGGGTGTATTTCGTTGCTGTACGTCGCGGATTCAGGCATCGAGGCTTCGGCGCAGCGATTGCCCAGCAAGCAATCCAAGCCGGTTTCGCAGCCGGTGCAAGGCTGGCCGTTCTGCAGGCAACATCGTCGGGGTATCCGCTGTACGTCGACATGGGTTTCACACACGTAGCCGACTACTATATGTGGGATTTTCCGATCTACCCGCGAAAGCCGTCTGCTGTGAATTTCGAGTAGCTCGGTAGAGCGTCGATCAGAGGCGCATCTCGAACAGCGTGACGCTGAACCACTGGCCGTCATCGAATTCGCGGCGTCCGATCTCGTTGAAACCGTGGTGCTTGTAGTAGCTACGTAGAGCGGCGTTGGTTTCGGCGCAATCGAGTCTCAAGCGACCCACGCTGGCTTTTCGTGCCGTATCGGACGCCTGATCGAGCATTGCCGTTCCGAGGCCCGCGCCTGCGTGAGAACGATCGATAACCAGGCCGTGGACATAGCAGGCGTTCTCGTCGTCGGTCCAGATTTTCGGGTCCGACCAGATCAATCGCATTGCGGCGATGATGTTCTGTGTGTGCGGCTCGAGACCGACGACGAACTCGCCACGGGCGACTTGCTGATCGATAGTCGCGAGTGAAACCTCTCGTGGCGTCCACTGGTCGATGGATCTCGCAGCCAACCAATCCTCGGCCGCGTGGCGCAAAGCCAATATCGTTGCCGCGTCTGCACTCTCGGCACGACGAAAAAGTAACACGGGCATCCGCCTTCACCAGAAGTGGTGAAGCACCCAGGCGGACGACGCTTCGCTTTCAGGGGCTCCCCGGTGGTGACCACCTATCGCCAGTTGCCCTGTCAGGAACTTAGCATCCGTCGCAATCGGAGACCGAAGCGTCGTCGGACGACGCGATGTGAGTGGCGTACTTGCCCTCATTCACTTCGAGCAGCGAGAGCTGCGTCGACAAGATCTGCAGCGTCCTTCAGTCGGAGGCCGCGGTGTCGTTCACGCAGCGCTTTGATTGCCGAAATCCGGTTTTTCGTCCCCGCGATCGCAGACTGCACGTCCACAGACGGAACGTCGTCGGTTGCAACTAACGGGCGGGCCGCCGTAGTTCCTCGCGCCAAGTGCTTGCGCCACATCCTGACGGCGTCTATCGCGAATGTGACCGCGCCTGCGAGGACGGCTACAACGAAAAGCCAGTTCCAGAGAGTGGGATGTTCGACGGCGTCGCCCAGGCGGGGCCAAAGCACCACCGTGAACCAGATTGGAGCGAGGGTGTTTGCCCACCGGCGAACAACCTCACTGTCGAGTCGTACGCGAAACTTCGACACCCGACCCCCCTCGTGAACGCGCGATTTCGATGAATTACACCTACCTTAGGCCCGGTCAGAACACCCAGCTCGGCGCTGGTTGTGGCTCGACGTTGGGCTCAAGTCGGTCTGCGGCGCTGGTGGGCGTTGTAGCGGGCCTTCTTCTGACGGTTGCCACACGTGTTCATGTCGCACCATCGGCGGGAGCGGCTCTGGCTGGTATCGAAGAATGCGGCCCGGCACGTAAGCGATGCGCACAAGGCCAATCTGCCGTCTCGTTCGCCGGAAAGGATCTCGATTGCGTTGGCAGCGACCACGCTCAGTGCATCTTCGACGGACGTCGCGGTACTGAGCTGCCACTGCCGCTGTCCTTCGTGCGTCAGGATCGCTGCCGCACTGCCGTGTGTGCTGCGGTCGTTGATTATCGAGACGGCTGATTCGGGGAGTGGTTCTGCGAGTGCTGCGGCCGTCGCAGTTGCGTGAATTGCTTCCCTCAGTTCGCGAGCAAGGTCGAGTTGGTCGCTGTCGCACGACCCGACCGATAGTCCGCTGACGGTCAGCCAGTCGATGAGTCGTTGTGGGGTTGGAATCCGTTCGACTGCGTCGCCTCGGCGCTCGGTCAGCGTTGCAGTGAAGCTCGTCGCGAGCACAGTCCCAAAGCGAAAGTCGGGATAGTCGGTGCGCATGGAACCACCTTAGCCGGTTGCCTAGAAGTTCAGGGACTGCTAGAACTGTCTTAGCCGGTTCCGGATGACCGATCGTCGAGACGCTAGGGTCTCGAGCTCGCATTCGGATCGCTCGTTTTTCGCCTGTCTTGCCCGTCCGGGATTCGGTGTCACTTTTTGCCGATGGCGGGAGTTCATCGAACCCAGTGGGTTGAACCGAACGGGACCGGAGTTCCGGTCATCGAACAGCGTGGAGGGGATCGACATGGATGTGCGTACTCGGCTGCTTTCAAGGCGCGCCGGTTGGCTCGAGGTTGGGACGGTGGTCGTAGCGTGCGGGTTGCCGGTGGTGATGCTGTCGGCTGGTGAGTCGACCGGTGTGACAGCAGCTTTGAGCCTGGCCGTCGCAGGGATTGCATCGGCCATCGGATTGGTGCTGTTGCAGATTCGGATCGGGTTGTTTCATGTCGAGAGCGGCGCCGTTGCGGCAGTTGTGTTGCTGGTGGCCGGAATCGCGACGTGGTCGATCGCGGTTCTGTTGGCTGCTTCCGAACGGCCGGCGTTTTCACTGTCCCTGACAGCTGTGTCGGCTGTACTACTGCTGTTCGCCTTGCGGCAGATTGCGGAACCTACTGACGGCGGGTCCGCTTCGTGAGCCGACGAGCCATCGGCGTTCACCCACACCAAGCCCTGGTGGCCGAGGGCTTGGGCGATCTCCGAACTCGGTTGACTACAGCACACTTCCGGAATCTACGACGGCCACGTCTGCGCCATCCGGCCCACGTCAGTGGGTACAGGGGCGGCCGACCCGGTGAGGCCCTCCGGCGCAGCTCTCGATGCACCCTCCTTTCGTTGGTGAACGAGGTGCGGTGGTGGCGATGACATTCGCGCGGAACGTATCTCCGGCTCCAGAACGGACCGCCACAGGAGCGCCGCGAGGGATGACCGACTCTCGTGCGCCCGGCGAGTCTGGGCCCGCTACTGGCTACTCGGTGCCGCGGTGCTCATGTAGGTCGAACCTCGACTGGCGCAATTGATTTGGCAATCTAGCACTTCTGCCTGATGTATTCGCTCGACATGGAGTCCAGACGTCCGCGCAGGCGGATCGCCGCATAGGGTGTATCGAACTGGTGTTCGAAAACTTGTCGGTGGGTCGGGCTAGATTGATCTCATGCTTTCGGGGGATAGCGCTTCGGTCGACGAAGCCAACACAGCAGCAGGGGATATCGCCGATCTGACGGTCGGTGGTGCGGTGACGGCCGGCGAAGCGGTGACGGCGGGGGAAGCGGTGACTGTCGATGACGCGGTGACGGCCGGTGATGCGGTGACGGTTGGTGACTCAGTCACGGTTGGTGATGCTGCCGTGCTGCCGGATGCGGCTGCTGAATCAGTAGGTGGCAGCGCCGATGCGGATGAGACCTCCGAGCCGAGTGGTGTTGCAGTCGAACCTGATTCGATCAGCACGGAGGATCCAGCTGAATCGGAGGAGGCTGAAGTGCAGCAGGCTGGGTCGGGGGATCAGGCTGAAGCGGAGGGAGATGCTCTGCAGGAAGGAACAGCGGGGTCGAAGCCGGATCCGATGACCGCCTGGGCACAGTCGTGGTCCACCAACCGCGACGGCCGAGACGGAGTCGTACCGGTCACCGAACTCGACCTGACCGCGACACCGGTGATCGACGCACCCGGCCTCGCACGCGTCATCGCAGACCTCGAAGCAGGCATCATACGACTCGGACAGATACAAACGATGTCCCTGACCAACAGTGACCGCCGAGCCCTGCTGATGCGTACCGAAACCATGACCCGAACCCTGTTCGCCTACTCCCACACCTGGATCGCCGACCTCATCGACCAACACGGACTCGACGGCATCTACGGATCGATCCCCGAAGCACTCGCCGTCCTCCTCCGACTGTCGATGAAACAATCCGGACAACGCATCCTGATGGCCGAACAATTCGGCGAACGCACCACCCTCACCGGTGAACGCCTCCCACCACACCTACCCGCCACCACCCACGCCGCCGAAAACGGAATCATCGGCGAAGAACACCAACAGATCATCCGCAAATTCTTCAAAAGACTCGGCACCAAAGTCGACGCCGACACCGCCGAGCACGCCGAACAACAACTGGTGCAACTCGCTAGGGACCTACTGCCCGATGCGTTCACCGTCGCCGCCCGCCGCCTCTACGACATCCTCGACCCCGACGGCGACCTCGACACAGAATCGGTCGCCGAGAACACCTACCTCTACCTCGACGATCCCGACGCCGCAGGACTGAGCACCGGACGATTCCGCTGCGACGCCGAATTCCGCGCCTACCTCGAAGCCGCATTCAGCAAATGGGCCAAACCCGGCATGTGCAACCCCGCCGACACCACCCCCGTAATCGACGAACCCGACACCAACGAACCCGACACCAACAGCAGCCCCGACAACACAGAGCCGAGCTTGTTCGACACACCCACCGGCGACGACACCGGCAATTCGCGTTGCGGCAGTTCGGGTAGCGGCGGTCCCGGCAACAGTTCGGGTGATGGATCAGGCGACGGCAGTTCGGGCGACTGCGGTTCGGGCGACGATGACGCCGCCGAGGACGAGAGCGACGATCCCGGCGAGGATGCCGACGGCGACGGAGACGGCGAGGATTCGGACTCCGGTGTCACCGATACCGAATCCGAAGCCGACACCGAACGGGCCCAACGAGACAGACGCGGCCTCGGACGACGCCAACACGACGCACTCAAAACAATCCTGCGACAAATGCTCGCCTCCGGACAACTCGGCCAACACCGAGGACTACCCGTCACCGCCGTCATCACCATGACACTCAAAGAACTCGAAACAGCCACCGGACACGCCATCACCGCCACTGGATCCACCATCGCCATCCGCGACGCCATCCGCATGGCCACCCACGCCCACCACTACCTCGTCATCTTCGACGACCGCACCGGCAGACCCCTGCACCTCGCCCGCACCAAACGCCTCGCCACACCCGACCAACGCATCGTCCTCATCGCCGCCGACCGAGGCTGCACCTTCCCCGGCTGCATCCGACCCGCCACCTACTCCCAGACCCACCACATCGACGAATGGGCCGACGGCGGCAACACCGACATCGACACACTCACCTTCGGCTGCGACATCCACCACCCCCTCGTCGGAAAAACCGACACCGATTGGGCCACCACCAAAGCCGAACCCGACCACCCCTACCCCGGCCGCACCCTCTGGCACCCACCCACCGCACTCGACCCCACAGACACGGAACCATCAACCACTACCACCACCCACACGAATACATCCACCCCTCCGACACACCCCTGCCCGGCATGCCCGGCACCCTCGAATCAACGGACACCGACCAGCCGAACCCCGAAACAGCCCGGGCGCAGCGACATCCACATTCCCCACAACCCGGAACCCCCGAACCAGGCGCACCACCCGCCTGACACAAGGGGGGTGGCGACCCGACCGGCAGAACCGGTCGCCACCCGGGGGACCACCCCGGCCCCCACCAGCCCCACACACAGGGCACCTGCACCCAGCGGCACAGAAAGCACCACCTGTGCCGCCCACAGCCATGCCCGAATCTGCATGTGCCAGATAAGGGATCAGAATCCTCGATAAACGCCGTCGGCGTCGGCCGAGTCCGCGAAATCGGCGAAATCCATGTTCCCGAGCGACAGATTGTTCTCCACCTCAGCCAGGTGTTCCGGCGCGACACGCACCGTTTTCACAGCAGGAGTTCCTGATTCGTCGTTGCTGTGGTCCACGGCAAGGATCGGATGATCCGGGTTCATGATCGTTTCGCGGTCCGCAACGAAGAAGAAGTACGGTGGTGGGTTCCCTAAGACCGCGCGCAACTCGTGCACGGTGTGCTCCGCGAATGCGACATTGTCGATCGTATCTAGGTCCGCACATATTTCGACATCACCATCGAGGTTCCAGGGCACGCTGGCAGCATCGACCGTCGCCGACCAGGCGTCGTCGTCGGAGAATTCGGTTCGGATAAGAAGCGATCGGTCCCTGGGCAAATCGAACGGGTTGGACTTGGGCGGAGGCTGAGTCACCGTGGTCGTCAGGCTGTGAGGCAAGAAGTCGTCGCCGACCTTCAGTGTTGTCAGGGGTACCGCACGATCTGCGGGCCAGAACTGAACCAGCACGGATACGTCGGCTCGGTCGACGGCACGCCCCGATGCATGAGCGCGGACGTGCCACAGACCGGGTGTAACACCGTCGACTGCAGTTGTTCCTACGATGTCGGCGACGCTCGTTTCGGTGCCGACCGGATGAGGTACCAAGGTCAACGCGCCCGTGACATCGATGGTGCCCTCCTCGACGGTTTCCCATCGGCCGAGGCTCGGCTCCGGTGCGTGCTGCATCGAAGTAAGTTCGATACGGGCGGGACCGTACGTCGCACCGCTGTAGAGAACGATGTGGTTTCGTCCGAGATACATCAGGCGGCCGCTGTCGGGGCCACCGAACCCGTGTTCCGCAAGGAACGAATCCGGTTCGATCGTTTGGATCCACAAGATCGGGACGGCCAACTCGATCGTCTTGGAGATGTCCACTCGTGAACTGTAGGTTCCCGCATCGAGTTCGGACAACGGACCGCGGATCTGAGACAGTGGGGGTCATGCACTCGATCACGATCGGAACCGGAAAGCCGATCCTGCTCATCCACGGGTTTGCAGTCGATCATCGCCTGCTGCTGCCCCTGGAAGAGGTGTTCGTTCGCCGAGCAGGATGGGAACGCACGTACATCGACCTGCCGGGATTCGGTAGGACCCCGGCGGGACCGGAAGTCGACGGCAGCGACGCGGTCGCCGAGGTTCTCGTCGACTTCGCGAAAGAGCACTTCGGAAGCCGACGATTCGCTGTTCTGGGCATGTCCTACGGCGGATATCTCGCACGTCATGTCGTTGCTGAATTCGGGTCGCAGGTCGACGGCGTCGCGCTGATTGCTCCTGTCGCCCGGCCGGGATCGGACCGGACACTGCCTCCGAAAACGGTTCTGCGCGAGGACCCCGGTCTCCTGGGAAGGCTCGACCCGGCCGACGCTCGCGACTACCAGGAGATGGCGGTCGTCCAGAGCGAGGACAATTGGCGAAAATTCGAGGAGTCGGTTCTACCGGGCCTGCGAGCCCAGGACCTGTCGGCCGCCGCCCGAATTCAGTCGAGCTATTCGCTGAGTTCGGTTCCGGAAGAACGGTTCGGGACTTTCGACGGACCTGGTGTGATGATCACAGGCAGGCAGGATCACGTCGTCGGGCACGTCGATCAGATCGGATTGCTCCAGCACTATCCGCATATGGCGTTCGCAATACTCGACGGTGCAGGTCACAACGTGCACCTGGATCGGCAAGCGGAAACCGGTGCGCTGATTGATGGTTGGCTCGACCGAATGCAGTCCGCCCCGTCATGAGATCAAAAATCGCGCTCGACGCGTAGAGTACCGATGGTGGTTGCCAAGCCGTCGTATTGGCTTACCAGCAGCAAGAATTCGATGAGCTGGCGTTCGTCGAACTCGCCGGACAGCGCGGCCCAGGTTGCGTCGGACAGGTTCTTGGTATCGAGTAGCTCGTCCGTCGCGGCCAGGATCGTGCGATGACGCTCAGTCAATCCGAGCGCATCGGGTCCTTCTTTCACCTGTGCCAGAAGCTCTTTCGTCACTCCGAATCGACGGCCGATCCGGCTGTGGTGGTCTTGCTCGTATCCGCACTCACGTAGGTGCGCAACGCGGTTGATAACAAGCTCTGTTTCCTTCTTGGAAATCTGGCCGCCGGGCATCAACCTCCCGCTGTAGAAGAGCCAGCCGCGGAAGAGTCCCTTGTTTCGGCCCAAAGTGCTGAAGAGATGCGCGTCCGGGGTACCCGCCACTCGCGACAGAATTCGACACAGCACCCAGTTGATCGGGCCTAGGTCTTTGAACGAGCCGGTCGGGATTCGAGGTGTGCTCACCGCACCGACGCTACCTGCGCGCTTTACCGTGCACCAGGAAATGTGAGTCGTCGACGAGGTCTTCCACCAATTCGAGTGGGACCGAACCGCCCAGGTCGATGGTGATCCAGTGACGCTTGTTCATGTGATAACCAGGCACGATGTGCTCGTGTTCTCCGACCAACACCTCGGCTCGCTCCGGATCGCACTTCACCGTGATCCGGTCGATTCCGCCCTCGCCGGTGCCGATGGCGGCGAACATCTTCCCCCCGACCTTGTAGACCGATGTCTCGTTGCCGAAGGGATGCGTCAGCTCTGCCCCGGGGAGAGCTGCACAGAGTGTCTGGATGTGCTGCGACGGGTCCACCTGCTCAGGACTTTCGCCAATGATCGAATCGGTCCTTGATGTCGGATGCCACATCGCCGATGCCGTTACCCACGGCGTCGACCGCGCCCGTGAATCCACTGCCGAGATTGCGGATCGTGCTGATCAGTGGATCCTCGGACGTGTCGAAACTTTCCTTGTGGGACCGTGCCGCGTTCTTGAACTCCTCCGATGCCTTGGCCTCGTGATCCTCGGACTTGCGCGGATACTCACCGCGAAGCACGGCCGCGTACTCGCCGCTGTCGACCCACTTCTTCAATTCCGCAGCTCGAAGAACGGAGAACGGGTGCGAGAGAAGTTCGATGTTGAGTAGTTTGAGTACCCCGTCGCGAAGATCTCCGCTCGATTCGTACTCGGCCGCTTGGGCAAGGAACGCGTCTACGTCGATCTCACTGATCCGTGACCCACCAGCAAGCTTGAGCTGAACGCGAATAGCAGTGTGAACGTCCTGGCCGCAGAGCAATCCTGCTCTGTCGCCGGAGAGTTCGGACTTACGTTGCCATTCCATCAACCCCGCGATGATCGCGCGTAAGGCCCAACCTCCGACCGGGATCCAACCGATGGTGCCCGCCAGCCGCATCAGATGCATGAGCACCGTCCGATAGACGGCGTGACCGGAAAGTGCATGTCCGAGCTCGTGTCCGACGACGAATCTCTGTTCCTCGTAGGTCATGATGTCGAGCAACCCCGTTGTCAGCACGATGAACGGCCGATCCATTCCGATGGTGAAAGCGTTGACGACGGGCGATTGCAGAACGAAGAGTTCAGGTGTTTCCGTAGCGCCGAGAATGTCCACGCAGTCGGTTCGTAGGTCGTTCAGATCCTTGAACTGTCGGTCGTCGACGCGCACTGCAGTGGCGAGGTACATCAGACGGTGTTGGCGTTCGCGGAGAAGGCCTGACAGCGTGCGCAGGACGGTGTCGAACCCCTTCAGAGTGCGCAACGTGACGAGGGCAGCGCGATCCGATGGATGCTCCCACGCCCGCGAACTGATGTCGGGGAATTCGATACGCGTACGGTCCGGCGCGGTGGTCATCGTCGATCTCCCAGGGTCGGTGCCTACTCGACTGTCGAAATTACCAGTTAAACGGACGAATCGGTCCGATTAGGATGCGGTAGGCAGATCACACACTCGGCCCCAGCAGCAGTTCGGCCGCGTCGGCGGGGTGGGTGTAGGGCCACCAGTGTTGGGCGTCGACCAGAACTACTTGTAGGTCTGGAATCCAGCGATCCATCCCGTCTGCGAGATCGACGGACAGAAAGCGGTCACGTCGGGGAACTACGACTGTGGTGGGGACATCGCACCTCGGATCGGGTCCGGACACGAGCCGCCGCAGGACGTTCGCACGGTAGAGGGCCACACCGCGCTGTTGATTTCTCGGCTGTGGAATCGGTGCGTCCTCATCGCCCAGTGAGGAGAAGAACCGGGGAACGCTTCGCCGCACCACCGACAAGTGGAACGCCCAGATGTACCAGGAACGGACGAGTTGCGTGGCCAATGACGGCCACTGCGTCGGGCGAATCGCCCGTGCCCGGGAGACGTGCCTCAAATGATCCAGGCTGGGTCCTGACACCGATACGTAGGACGCGAACGTGGTCACTGCCCGTGTTGCGGACATGGCCTCCCACATCTGAACCGAACCCCAGTCGTGCGCCAGTACGTGTACCGGTCCCGCTAGGTCGGGAATCGAATCGACGACGGCGAACGAGTCGGCCGCGAGTCGTTCGATCGAGTAGTTCGCGAGTCCGTCGGCGACTTCCGTCTCGCCGCCGCCGCGTGTGTCGTATGCGACGACCCGGGCACGATCCCCGATTTCAACGATCAGGGGGTCGAACACGTGGTGATCGTCCGGGTAGCCGTGCACGAGCAACACGGTTGTGTCGGAGTGTCGATTGCCGTACTCGAACACCGCGATTTCGGCACCGGGAGTGTGCACCGTCCAGCGGCCGCTCTCGCTCATCCGGCTTCGCTTCTCGTGTAGACGGTTCCGCCGCGGAGCAGGTGCGCGATCATCTCGAGTCGCATGGCCTCCTGCTCGGGCTGGGGATGAACGATAGCTGCAAGCGCCTCACCGTCGAGGAGATGAACAACCGAGAAGACAACGGTGTCGAGCTGTCGCGGGTCGATCGTGCCTGCGACGGGCAACGTGCGGGCAAGTGCAGCGATCTGCTCGTGATACCGAACGGTCAACGGAGTCAGACGTGTTCGGAGCTCGGAATCGCTGCGTGCTGCAATCAACAGTTCGTACCAGGCGCCGTTGACGGGTGCGCGACACGCAGCGCGCAGCAGAGTGAGACAGTGCTCGACCGACGCGTTGCCGAACGAACTCAGGCCAGTGTGGAACTCCTCGAACTGTCGACGACGAACCTCGTCGGCCGCTGCGCCGACGATATCGAGTCGCGTGGCGAAATGCCGAAACAATGCGCCGGAGGACAGACCGGCTCGCGTCACGATCTCGTTGACGGTCGTTGCCGCGTAACCCTTCTCACACAGCGAGGAGATGGCAGCGTCGAGAAGCTTTGCAACCGTCTCCTCCCGTCGCTGCTGCTGGGTACGCCTCACACACGAGCCTTAGTTTCGGAGACAGCCGCGGCCCGGGCCCGTGGTTGCGGTGTGGTCGGTGTTCCCGCCCGCAAGAAGCTTCCTGCCCGCTCCGAGACGCCGAACCAGGGCGCGAATTCGCCGTCTCGGAAGACGACGCGGCCCGCGATGATGGTGGCTGTCACCGCAGAATCGTTGCGGTTGACCATTCTGCTCAACCCGCCGAACTCGGGCATGGTGTGCTCGCGGTACTCGGTGACCTCCGCGGTGAGCCCGTTCGGGTCGACGACGACGATGTCCGCGCGATCGCCCATCCTCAGGTGCCCGGCGTCGACGTTGTAGAAATCGGCGAGCTCGGCGCTGAGCTTGTGTACCGCTTTTTCTACCGTCATGAACGGCTTTCGGTCGTGCCTGGCCTCATGGACTCGGTGCAACAAGCGAATCCCGAAATTGTAGAAGGCCATGTTCCGCAGGTGCGCTCCCGCGTCGGAGAATCCGACGGTGACTCCCGGGGCGTTGATGAGCTTGTCCATCTGGCGTCGGCGGTGATTCGCGATCGTGGTGTGCCACCGTAGTTTACGACCGTGTTCGACGACGAGGTCGAGGAAAGCGTCGACGACGTGCACTCCACGTTCGGCGGCGACCTCGGCGATGTTCTTGCCGACGACGGACGCGTCGGGGCACTCGGTGATTTCGGCGTCGGCGAAGTCGCGGTGCCAGACGCGCGAGCTGAACTTCTTTTCGAAATCGGCGCGGAACCAGCGCCGGTACGCCTCGTCGGACAACAGCTCGTTGCGCCCTAGCTCTTCACGCAGATGCAGCGCCGCCCGACCCGACCCGAATTCCTCGAATACGACAAGATCGATTCCGTCGGAGTACACGTCGAACGTCGTCGGAAGATGCTGCCACCGGAACCGGCCTTTCCCCGGTCCGTTCACCAGGCGAGCGAGGGGCCCGAAAATGTGATGAATCCAAGGTGACGCTTTGGCGTCGGCCGCTGCGAGGAGCGAGATTCGTAAGGGAGATCGACCGAGTGCGGTTGCGGCGCCCAGGAAGAATGCGATGTCGTACTTGGTATTCAGGTTCGGAATGCTCTGCAACAAGCGATCGCGTCGACGAAGAATCTTGTGCAATGCGCGGAACTCGGACCACCGTGCGTAGGACGACGGCAGCGACCGCGACCGGTAGCGATCACCGTCGAGTTTGTCCCACGGGTTGGTCATCGTCGACATGCCGAGCAGCCCCGCGTCGAGCGCTGCGTTCAAGGCGTCGGACATTGCCTTGAATTCCCCTCGCGTCGGCTTCTGACTCCGGTCGGTCGACCGATCGAGGCCCATGACGTGCGCCCGAAGATCGGAATGACCCACCAGCGCCGCGATATTGGGCCCGAGCGGGAGTCGCTCCAGCGCGTCGATGTACTCGGCCGGGCCCGACCACGTCTTGTGGGTATCGACAGCCTTCAACACGTGATCGCGGGGGAGCGCCTCGACACGGCTGAACAGGTCGGCGATGTCGACCGGCGTCGAGTACAGAGTCGACAGCGAGCAATTCCCCAATAGCACGGTGGTTACTCCGTGTCGGACGGATTCTTCGAGCCCAGGCCCGACGAGTACCTCGGCGTCGTAGTGCGTGTGCACGTCCACGAAGCCCGGCATCACCCACTTGTCGGTCGCGTCGACCACTTCGGTGGATGGGCCGATGTCCAAGGGTGTGGAGGACACCGCGCGTACGACCCCGTCGACGATGCCGACGTCGGCCACGACCCCAGGGCCTCCGCTGCCGTCGTAGACGGTGCCGCCGGTCAGCACTACGTCGAATGCCCTACTCGTCATTGTGACCTCCATCACCGTCGATGGATGAACGCTAACTTAGAGAGTGGTCACTCGCAATAGGGGCGATCACTTCCGTGAGCCTGGTTAGGCTAACCTTTAACTTTCAATCAAGTCTTGGAGGTTGCCGGTGTTGGGATCGAGAAGTTCCGCGCTCGCGTTGTTGGCCGCATGCGTTCTGACGGCGACGGCGACGGCCTGTTCGGGGGAATCGAACGAACCAGTCGCAGGCGAGACGACCACCGAAGCCACGACGAGAACCGTCGAACATGCACGCGGCACTACCGAAGTGCCGACATCGCCGTTGCGGATCGTGACTCTGGAACCCGTCGAGTTGGACACCTCCGTCGCGCTCGGAGTGATTCCGGTCGGTACCGCCGTGCTGAGTGAAACGACCGGCGTGCCGGCATATCTCGGAGACGACGCCGCTGCCATCGAAACCATCGGAACCGTTCCTGCGCCGCGCATCGAGTCCATCGCAGCGCTGCAACCCGACCTCATCCTGGGAACCGAGACCCGGCACGGTGAGTTCTACGACCAGCTGGCGGCGATAGCCCCGACAGTCTTCATGGCATCCCAATCCGATCCATGGCAGGACAATGTTCGATTTGTCGGCCGCGCGCTCGGGCTGGAGGACAAGGCCGGCGAACTGCTGGGCGACTACGAAAACCGGTGCGCGGAGGTTGCCGCCGAACACGACACCGACGGCAAGACCGCCCAGCTGATTCGACCGCGTGACGACGTGTTGACGCTCTACGGACCTCTGTCGTTCGCGGGCAGCACTCTCGAATGCGCCGGGTTCACGACGCCACCGAGGGCGGAATGGGCCGACGAGATCTCCGTGGACCTGTCTCCCGAACTCGTCGGCGAGGCACGTGCAGACCTGATCGTCGTCACCTCCGCCACCCCGTCCGACCCAGCGGCGATCCCCGTCTCGATCACGGCAAATGCTGCGGCTCTTCCCAACCCGCACGCAGTGGACCAGTCCTACTGGATCACCGGCGTCGGGCCCAAGGGCGGACAGGCGGTGCTCGACGACATCGATCGCATTCTGTCGCAGTAAGGCCGCATCACTCAGGTCCGCACCATACCGGCCAACGCCGCAGCTTCCTCCGCCCGAGCGATGACTCGATCGCGAGAGGCGTCGATGTGCATCAGCAACGCGGTCAACGCGTCGTCGAGTTTGCCGTCGATGACGAGTTCACCGATGCGAATGTGCTCGTCGATCCGCGCGCGAAAGTCGTCGGACGACATCGGCCCGAGCATGCGCACTGGACGGACCTTGGCGTTGACAGCACGGAGCGCATCGGTGAGTGCGTCGTTCCCCGAGGCCGCCAGCACAGTGGTGTGAAAACGTTCGTCCATCAAAACCACGTCGGGGGGGTCGGGTGCTGAATCGATGGCTTCGTGCCAGGTTCGCAGTTCGATTTCGATGGATTGCCGGTCGTGGACAATCGCCGAATCCTCGATTGCTCTGGTGATTCCGCGAGACTCGAGGGTACGGCGTAGCTCGTACAGACCGGCAAGCTCGTCGACCCGTGGGCGGTACGGGTGGAGTCCGTCCTCGGCTCGCATGACCAGACCGTCCGATTGAAGCCGTGCGAGCGCCTCACGCACCGGGGTGCGTGAGACGCCGTACAGCTCCGCCAGGCGTTCCTCGCCGAGTCGTTCGGTGGCAGTGATCGCGCCGGAGATCAGATCTCGACGTAGTGAAACGTATACCTTCTCGCGAAGGTCCTTGCGCTGCATGACAATGTCGATCAGATCGCCATCGCTGCGCGTACGTCGGCCTCGGAATCGGTACCGCCCGCTCCGCTCGAGGTGATCCGCCCGGCTTCGAGGATGTAGTAGTTCTGGGCCGACTCGAGTGCGAAGCCGATGTGCTGCTCGACCAAGAGCACGCCGAGTCCACCGCGGCGCGTGAGGTCGAGAATCGTGCGCTCGATCTCGGCGACGACCGACGGCTGGATACCCTCGGTGGGCTCGTCGAGAATGAGCATTTTCGGTTCGGTGATCAATGCCCGGGCAATGGCGAGCTGCTGACGCTGGCCACCCGACAGTAGGCCGGCGCGTCTGGTGAGCAGTTCCTTCAGGGCAGGGAAGAGATCGAGGGCTTCGTCGATCAGCGCTTTGCCGCGTTTGCGACCGTCGGCGACGACCTGCAGGTTCTCTGCCGTAGTGAGCTGGCCGAAGGACTGTTGTCCCTGCGGAACGTATGCGAGACCGCGTGCGACGCGCGCACTCGGACGAAGAGCACTGACGTCCTCACCGTCGAACATGACCTTCCCCGACGTGACCTTCAGCAACCCGACTGCCGCGCGAAGCAGCGTCGTCTTGCCTGCGCCGTTGTGGCCCATCACTGCGGCGACGCCGTCTGCAGGTACCGTCAGGGACGCGCCATGGATGACCTCGCTTCGGCCGTAACCGGTTCGTACGTCGACGAGTTCAAGCATGGCCGTCTCCCTCTTCTGCGATCTGTTCGAGTTCTTCACCAGCGGCAGCCGTGCCGAGGTAGACCTCTTGGACCTTCGGATCCGCCTGGACCTCGGCGACAGTTCCCTCCGACAGCACCTTTCCGCCGGCGAGAACAGTTACCGACGTAGCGAACGCACGCATGAAGTCCATGTCGTGTTCGACGACGACCACCGTGCGCTCGCCGCCGATGCGGCGAAGCAGTTCGCCGGTCTCTTCGCGTTCTTCGTGGCTCATGCCTGCGACGGGCTCGTCGAGAAGGAGAACATCAGCGTTCTGTACCAACAGCATTCCGATTTCGAGCCACTGCTTCTGCCCATGGGCGAGGATGCCGGCGGGCTTGTCGCGTTCCCCTCTCAAGCCGATGGTCTCGAGTGCTTCCTCGATCTCGTCCGACACGGTCTTTCGCTTGCGCAGCATTGTCGACCACTTTCGGCCGGAGCCGGCCGCGATGTCCAGATTCTGCAGAACCGTGAGCTGCTCGAAGATGCTGGCAGTCTGGAACGTTCGCCCGACACCCAGGCGCGCGATCTGGTGAACCTTCTTTCCGAGCAGTTCGACGCCGGACTTGGTGACGGAGCCCGTCGCTGGAACCAGGCCGGTGATGGCGTCGATCAGCGTTGTCTTTCCCGCACCGTTCGGGCCGATGAGGAACCGAAGATCACCCTGCATGAGGGTGAGATTCACGTCGGTGTTGGCTTTGAAACCGTCGAAACTTACGGTGAGACCGCGTACTTCGAGGTACTGGCTCGACATACCGGCGTTACCGCCGAACGTCGGCTGGTGGCTGTCGATGTGGATCATTTGACCAGTTCCTTCTCTTCGACGTCGACGACATCGCCTGGTTCGTTCTCCGCGGCCTTCTTCCGTCGCCTCAGGGCGAAGAGTCCGGCGACACCCGCAGGGAAGAATCCGACGACGACGATGAACAGCAAGCCCTGTGCGTATGTCCAACCGGACGGGAACTGCTCGGACAACGTGGTCTGTGCCCACGCCACTCCCAGTGCTCCGAGGACGGGACCGAGCAAGGTGGTGCGTCCACCGATCGCGACGCCGATGAGGAATGCGATGGAGGGAACGATGCCGACATCGTTGGGGGAGACGATGCCGACGATCGGGACGAACAGGGCCCCGGCAAGTCCCGCGAAGAAGGCAGCGGTGACATACGCGACGATCTTGACGTTGGCCGGGTCGTAGCCCAGGAAGCGAACGCGCTCTTCCTGATCACGGACAGCGACGAGGAGTTCGCCGTAACGGGAGTACATCAGCTGACGCGTGATCGCGACGACTGCGAGTAGTACTCCTGCGGCGATGAAGAACAGCATCTGCTTGTTGACCGGGTCGTTCAGATTGAACCCGAAGAACGTGCGGAACCTGTTGAGCCCGTTGGATCCGCCCGTACTTTGCTGTCCGATCAGCAGGATCGCGAACGCCGCTGCCAGCGCCTGACTGAGGATCGCGAAGTACGCACCCTTGACCCTGCGCTTGAAGACGCCGAGTCCGAGGACCAGGGCGACGAGACCTGGAACGAAGAGAATTCCGAGGATCGTGACGAACGGCGACTGGAACGGAACCCAGTACGACGGCAGTTCACGGATACCGGCGATGGACATGAAGTCCGGGACTGCGTCGCCGCGGATGTCGGCGTCGGAGATCTTGAGGTGCATTGCCATGATGTACGCGCCGAGTCCGAAGAACACGCCCTGACCGAGGGTGAGCATTCCGCCGCGGCCCCAGGCCAATCCGATTCCCACGGCCACGATGGCGTAGCAGATGAACTTGCCGAGAAGGTTGAGCCTGAACTCGCTGAGAACGGCGGGTGCGACCGCGAACAGGAGGATGGCGGCGATGGCAAATCCCAGCCATGCCCCACGTTTCTGAATGAAGGTGCTCACACCAAACTCCTTGTCTTGACCGCGAACAGGCCTTGCGGGCGGGCTTGGAGGAAGATCACGATGAGGACGAACAGGATGACCTTGGCGATGGATGCCGTGGTGCTGTACTCGATGAACGAGTTGATGATGCCCAGAGCGAACGCTGCGATGACCGCGCCCTTGATCTGGCCGAGACCGCCGACCACGACCACCAGGAATGCGTCGATCAAGTAACTCTGGCCGACGGTCGAACTCGTCGATCCGATGAGCGTCAGTGCAACTCCGGCGACACCTGCGAGACCGGAACCGATGAAGAACGTCGAGATGTCGGTCTTGCGGGAAGAGATTCCGGACGTCTCGGCGAGGTCGCGGTTCTGCACCACGGCACGGATGCGTCGGCCCATCGGGGTTGTCTTGAGCGCGAACGACAGTGCGAGGACGCAGATGATCGCGAGCACGAGAATGAAGATGCGTGTCTTGGGGACCACGGCACCGAGGATGTCGACGCCGCCCGTGAGCCAACCGGGGGAGACGACGTTGACCGCGGGTGCACCGAAGATGTCGCGGGCCAATTGCTGCAGAACGAGTCCGACACCGAACGTGACGAGCAGCGTATCCAGCGGGCGGTGATACATGCGCTGGATGAGCGTGACCTCGAGCAGCACGCCCATTGCGCCGCCGACGAGGAATCCGACGATCAGAGAGATGAACAGCGACGCCCCGCCGGTGGAGACGACTTGCTGTACGACGTAAGCGGTGTACGAACCGGCCATGATGAATTCACCATGAGCCATGTTGATGACGCCCATCTGACCGAACGTCAGCGAGAGTCCCAGAGCGGCGAGCAAGAGGATCGATCCGATACTCAGGCCGGTGAACAGCTGCCCGACTACGACATCCATGTAAGGCTCCTTCGGAGAGGCGGCTCCGCCACCAGTGGCACGAATAAGTGCCCTACAGGGGACTTATTCGTGCCACTGGCAGGGAGGGCCTGGGATCAGTTGAGGTCGGCGGCCCAGTCGTAGGTCTCGAGGAACGGATCGGGCTCGATCGGTGCCGGCGACTCCCAGACGGTGTAGATCAGGCCGTCGGGACGGATTTCGCCGATGCGGGCCGTCTTTGAGATGTGGTGGTTGTCGCCGTTGATGACGACCTCACCTTCGGGAGCTGCGAAGCTGACACCGTCGGCTGCGGCCTGAATGTCGCTGACTGCGAACGAATCTGCCTTCTCGACGGTGTTCTTCCACAGGTAGACCGACGTGTAGGCGGCTTCCATCGGATCGGAGGTCGGCTTGTCCGCGCCGTACTTGGCCTTGTAGTCGGCGACGAATTTCGTGTTCTCCGGTGAGTCGACCGTCTGGTAGTAGTTCCACGCAGTCAGCTGGCCCTCGATGTTCTGTGCACCGATGCCTGCGACCTCTTCCTCGGCGATGGACACCGAGATAACCGGCATATCAGCGGCTTTGAGGCCGGCGTTTGTGTACTCGCGGAAGAACGCGACGTTGGAGTCACCGTTGAGGGTGTTGAACACGGCGTCGGCGTCGGCCGATCGAACCTTGTTGACGATGGTTGAGAAGTCCGTCGAACCGAGCGGGGTGTAGTCCTCGCCCTTGATCTCGATTCCGTTGGCTGCTGCGTACGCCTTGATCTCGCGGTTGGCGGTCTGGGGAAAGACGTAGTCGCTGCCGACCAGGTAGAGGGAGGTCACGCCCTGTTCCTTGAGGTAGTCGAGGGCGGGAATGATCTGTTGGTTCGTCGTGGCGCCGGTGTAGAAGATGTTGTCGGATGCTTCGAGGCCCTCGTACTGAACGGGGTAGTAGAGGAGTGCGTCGTTGTCTTCGAAGACCGGAAGCATCGCCTTGCGCGACGAGGATGTCCAACCGCCGAATACCGCTGCGACACAGTCGCTGCTGATGAGCTTTTCTGCCTTCTCGGCGAAGACGGTCGGCTCCGAGGCTCCGTCTTCTGCGACGACCTCGATCTGCTTTCCGTTGACGCCGCCGGAGGCGTTGATCTCTTCGATGGCGAGTGCGATCGAATCACGCACTGTCACTTCACTGATGGCCATTGTTCCGGACAGGGAGTTCAGTGAGCCGACCTTGATCGTGTCACCCGAGGTGTCCACGCAGGACTCTGTGGTGGACCCTCCGTCGCCGGATGCGGTGTCGCTTGCTTTGCTGCCGCATGCAGTGAGTGCCAGGGCGACCATTGCCAGTGCGGCCGGAGTGACCAGCGCGCGCGTGGCGAACTTGCGTGGGGGAAGTGCAGGCATCTTTGACGCCCTTTCGCTTGTATACGGAGTTGTATTCGCGATTGCAGACAGTAAAGGGGGAGTATTGCGCGGATATGTTGCGCGGTGACGAGTTCGTTTCGTCCGTTACGACGCTGTAAACAAGTTGGCGCACTACCCATCCGGGCGATCGTGGCGCCGATGGTGTGCGTCGGTGGTGGACGGTGGCGGCGGATCTACCCCTCTGTTGTGCGCGTCAGGGGGTCAAGAGCGCACAACGTGGGGGTAAATCACTATGGCCTCCCTGAAATGACAAGAAGGGTTGACATCTAGTGACAAGTCCGCTTGACTTTTGTCATGACCAACGCGCTGAAAACCAACGCAGTGCGTGACCATCGCAAGGCCGCGCGACTGACCCAGGCAGAGCTCGGGAAGGCGTGCGGGGTCAGCAGGCAAAGCATCGTCTCCGTCGAAGGCGGCGACTACGCGCCGAGCGTCTACCTGGCGTTGAAGCTGGCCAGAGCTCTGGACACCACTGTCGAAATACTATTCGGGGAAGAGGAGTGACGAGCATGAGCACCTTCATCAAGGCCATGCGTTTCGTCGGCGATCTGGACGACGAATTCTACGACGACGAACTGCAGCGCGACGTATGGAACGAGGCGTCGGCGGTCGGGTTCCAGCTGTTTCTCTGGATCTCGCTCGCAGCCGCCGCGATCCTGCCCTGGGTCGCCGGGATCACCGGCAGCTGGATCGCAGTCGGGGTGGTGGTGGTGTTCTTGACGGTGACGTTCGCCGTGCTCGGGTACACCAAGTCGCGTGGGCTCGATATGCACACTTCGCAAAAAATCACCCGGCCGCGCATCTACGGCGCTGTCGGCCTTTACCTGCTCGGGGCAGGCGGCGCGGCAGTGACGCTTCTGGCCGAGTACGGCGGCGGCAGCACACGGTACATAGCTGTGGGGGCGGCGATCGGTGCGTGCGGCGGACTCGTCTGCGGAATTGGCGGGCTGATCCGCAGGAAGCGCCTGGGTCGCGAGGACGAAGCCCGCGCCGAGCAGGAAGAACTCGTCGAACTCGGAAAGGAAGGCTGAACTGTCATGAGTGCATTCATCAAGACCATGCGTTTCGTCGGGGACCTCGACGACGAATTCTACGACGACGAACGACAACGAGACGTGTGGAACGAGGCCTCCGCCATAGGCTTTCAACTGTTCTCGTGGGCGGCAATGATCGCGGCAGCTGTTCTCGCCTGGACTGCCGGCCGAACCGGTGCCTGGATCGCACTGGGCCTTCTGGTCGCTCTGACCTCCGTCACCACGCTGACCATTGTTTATTCATGGGCTCGCGGAGTGAATCTGTACACCGCCTCGAAGATCGGCCGCGTCCGTGGTTTCGTAGTCGCCCTGGTCATTCTGGTCGGCTACATCGGCGTGCTGGTGAAGCTGCAGCCGAACATGTTCGCGGACGCGAGCTCCTGGGCGGGCGGAGTAACCGGAGCCGTCGTCGGTGGTGGCGCCGTCGGGGTGGGTATTTGGTACCTACGTAAGCGGAACGCCCGCTTCGAGGCCGAAGAAATCTGATGGTACAGGTGGCCTTCGGCCTCGGCGCTGCGAATCTCTAGTGGCACGAACTGCCGGGCTCGGTGTGACACGCCACGCCGTGATTGGAACTACGCGGTGACGGTGCTACATCGAGTGAGGGGTTTCGATCGAAGAAGCCGAAGGGCTTGAGCCAGAACGACACTGTGTCCGCAGGCATCACCGGCCAGTCCTCGGGCCGGGTGATGTGGTGGATGCCGAAGGTGTACCAGACCACCACGTCGGTGTTCTCGATGCTCCGGTCCGCCTCGGTCCATTCCGGCAGACCGTGGTCGATTCCGCTCTGGTTGACGAATTCACCACTGGGCCAACGCTCGTCAGGAGAATTGGGCGTCACCCATACGGTGTGGCCGATGACCTGCGCCCGTTGGAACACCGGCGAGTTGGGATCGAACATCGACGGGATCGCCGCGCCGGGCACCAGCTTGTACGCCGGACGAGTGCCGAGACCGTTGGTGACGTTGTCGTTGACGACCTTCCACGCCTTCTGGGTGTGCCAGTCGTAGTCCTGCTTGCCCTCGGACTCTGTCTTCAGCGGAGTGTTCACCTGGGTGAGCGCGAGACCGTACGGGTTGTCGGGACCCATCGGAACCTGTTGCGTCTCACTGGCATACACGGTGTTCTCGGTGCCGTCGATGTCGAGATCGAGCCTGGCAACGAGGAAGTGCTGGTGGAAGGGCGCATAGGTGCGATTGTCGATGAGGGTTCCGGAGGAGAAACTACTCCCGGGAGCAAAGTGCGTCACGACCATGATCCCTGTTGCGCGGACCTCGCACTCGATGTTGCCGTCCTGGTAGAAGCGCCAGTAGACAAGGTACTCGTAGTTCGCGACAGTGGCGTGAAAGCTGACCGTCAACCGTCGCATACGTCTCACCTCGGCACCGGCGTCGTGATCGACGTGCTTCCACAGGACGGCGTTGTCCTCTTCATGGATGCAGATGGCGTTGGTGATCGTGTACGGCTCGCCCTTGCTGTTGTGCAGTACGGCGTCGAGATACCGAATTTCGCCGAGGCAGTCGCAACCGAGTTCGAGCGAGGTGGTCATGAAGCCGAGACCCCATTCGCCGATGTCGAATGCGGTGCGACGGTAGTGGTCTTCGGTGTGGTCGCGGTACGGAACGACCATCTCGGCGAACGACATTCGGTTGGCCACGGACCGAGTGTTTCCATTGTCGTCGTACGTCACCGCATGTAGCGTCATACCCTCGCGGTAGTTGAACCCGACTCGCAACGACCAGTTCTGCCACGTCAGCAGATTGCCGTCGAGCTCGAACGACGGGCCTTCGGTCTGGGTGATGTCGAGTGGTTTCAGAGGCGGCCTCGTCGACGCATTCCTGATCCGCTCGGGAATGTGGCGGGGAACGTACTCGCCCATGATCTCCGGGCGCTCGACTCGGTAGGTGTCCTCGATCTCGAGCAGTTCCATCGTGTTGACGTCGATGACGCAGTGAAATCCGCCCACCGGGCCGGCATACGGATTGGCGCCCTCGGCTGCCTTGACCCACGTGTCCGACCAGCCGAGGCGTCGACCCTTGTACTTGTCGGGTGTCACGGCCTCGCCGTACGTCCAGGTGTCCATGAACACCAGCTCGAGATCGGTGATTCCTCGATCGGCAAGAGCGGCAATGACATCGGGATTGGCGCGGAGTGCGGCGTCGGCTTCTTCCCACTCGTCGACAGTGAAGTTCGGCTGGACGTCGGGGATATGCGTCCAGGATTCGGTGACGAAACCGTCGAGCGAGACAACGGCCTTGAACGTGGCGTTGTCGGTTCGGTTCAACACCACTGCCATTGCCCGCCGAGCAGGCCGAGCCCCGTCGGCGTCGAACGCGGCGATCTCGGCCTTGGGCGGCTCGATCATCTCGATCGAGCAGTAGCGCCACCCGTCGCCGACGGCGTGATCGCGAGCGAGAGTGGCTGAAACCGAGATGAACTCTTCGGTGGTCAACGGGTCGAGGGGGTGGGTGGTCATGCGATGGTCTCGGTCGAGCTCATGACGTGCTTGATGCGGGTGTAGTCCTCGACGCCGTACGCGGACAGATCCTTGCCGTAACCCGAGTACTTGAAACCGCCGTGCGGCATTTCGGCGACGAGGGGGATGTGGCAGTTGACCCAGACGCATCCGAAATCGAGTGCCGCCGAGAGGCGAAGACTACGTGCATGATCGGAGGTCCAGACGCTCGATGCGAGCCCGAAGTCGACGTCGTTGGCCAATTCGATTGCCTCGGCCTCGTCGGAGAACTTCTGGACTGTGAGGACGGGACCGAACGTCTCTTGCTGAACGATCGGGTCGGACTGCTTCACTCCGGTGATGACGGTCGGCTCGAAGAAGAAGCCGGTGTCGCCAATGCGCTTCCCTCCGGTCACGACGGTGGCGTGCGGTCCGATGCCCTCGACCTTAGATGTCACCTGCCTGAAGTGATTGACGTTGTTCAGCGGCCCGTAGAACGTATCCGGATCGTCGGGAAGGCCGACTTTGACCAACTTGGCCTTCTTGACGAGCGCGTCGACGAAAGTGTCGTGCACGGACTCGTGTACCAGTACACGCGTGACCGCGGTGCAGTCCTGGCCTGCGTTGAAGAACGCGGCGTCGCCGATACCGTCTGCTGCCTTGTCGAGATCGACGTCGTCGAACACCACCGCGGGTGCCTTTCCGCCGAGTTCGAGGTGCGCACGCTTGAGTTCCTTGGCTGCGCCGACCGCGACAGCGATACCCGCCCGAACCGAACCGGTGATGGACACGAGCGCCGGTGTCTTGTGTTCGACGATCGCGGCGCCGGTACCGCCGTTGCCCAGCACGACGTTGAAGACGCCGTCGGGAATGATGCCTTTGGAGATCTTCGCCAACACCAGCGTGCTTTCGGGCGTGGTGTCGCTCGGCTTGAGCACGATGGTGTTTCCTGCGGCCAGCGCCGGCCCGATCTTCCAGATCGCCATCATGAACGGGTAGTTCCACGGCGTGACCTGTCCGACGACTCCGAGCGGCTCGCGGCGGACGTAGGAGGTGAAGCCCTCCATGTACTCGCCCGCAGACTTGCCCTCCAACATCCGGGCGGCGCCGGCGAAGAAGCGCACCTGGTCTGCACCGACGGTGATTTCCTCGGCAGCGATCGTGGCCTTGGGCTGGCCGGTGTTGCGGCTCTGTGCGTCGACGAGCTCGTCGCTCGCGGCCTCGATGGCGTCGGCGAGCTTCAGTAGAACCTTCTGGCGCTCGCTGGGCGTTGTCTTGCCCCAGGTGGTGAAGGCTGTTCGAGCTGCGGTCATGGCGGCATCGACGTCGGAGGCGTCGGAGATCGGTGATTTGGCGACGACGCGCTCGTCGACCGGGTTCACGACGTCGAGTAGTTCGCTACCCGACGGCGTCACGAACTGCCCACCGATGTAGTTCTGCAGGACCTGGACAGCCATGTGGTGTGTTCCCATCTGTTCTGCGCGACAAGCTTCACGGCGCACCTGAAAAGTGTTTCGTTTGTGCAAATGTTGCACCCGCGATGTGATCCGCGCTACCTGACAAGATGTCGATTCGGTTGCGAACCAACCAGACGAAGTGGTGTGTCATGTGGGGTAGCGTCGTCGCTCATGAGTGCGGGGACTGCGATGAAGCAGATCGGCGACGGCGTGTGGGCGTCTCTGTGGGAGCCGGGAGGGTGGGGCCAGGCGAACACAGGACTGGTAGTCGACCCAGGTTCGGTGTCGATGGTGATCGATACGGTGTGGGACGTTCCGCGTGCACGTGAGATCGCAGACGAGACCGCCCGGCTCACCGCGAACGCACCTGTCACCGAAGCCGTCAACACTCATTCCGACGGTGACCACTGGTGGGGCAACGACACGCTGCCGTCGGGTGTTCGCATCACCACCAGTTCGGCGTCACTGCACGCGATGAAAGAGGAGACAGCTCCGGCGGGTGTGAACGCGTTCGCCGCGCTGGGATCGCGGATCGGCTGGGTCCCGGGTCCGCTCGGGGCGATGGGGAGCTATATGAATCGGGTGCGCGGGGGTGCCCAGTTCCCGGGCAAGTCCCCTCGGCTGCCGGATCACACCTTCGACGTGACCGAGAAGATCACCGTGGGGAGCCGAGATGTGCAGCTGAGGTATCTCGGTCCGGCGCACACCGTCGGTGACCTGATCGCACATGTGCCGGACGCGGGAATCGTGTTCACCGGAGACTTGCTGTTCATCGGCTCGACGCCGATCCTGTGGCACGGCCCTCTCGGCAACTGGCTGGGTGCACTGGACCATCTGCTGTCGCTGGACGCCGAGGCGTACGTGCCAGGTCACGGACCGCTGTGCGGAACGGCCGAAATCCGCGCGTTGCGTGAGTACTGGATCTGGGTAGAAGAATCGGGACGCCAGCATTTCGACGCAGGAGTCGAATCGACACCTGCGAGTCGAAACATGATGCAGTCGAAGGAATTCGAACGGTTTTCGACCTGGGATTGCGCCGAACGTCTCGTACTGACCATGTCCACGCTGTATCGGTTGTGGGAGGGCAAGCCGGCCGAACCGCCGACATTGGCCAGGAGAGCTCGGGCTTTCGCAGATGCAGGGACATTTCTCCGGGAGTTCGAATCACGTTGAGCGCGATCGTCGTGCCGAGCCGATCTCCGCGGTACTGCACCACGAGACATACGACCCCGTAGCTCAGACCTACCGGCTCACCGAACGAGGTACGGAGAGACGGAACTGCGGTGCTCGTCGATGTCGAGAGCCTTGCCGAGTGGTGGGAATGCGCGCTGGGGGCAATGCGGGCGTTCGCACACTCTGCAGCCGGCGCCGATGGGTGTCGCGACCGCCGACCCCTGCAGATCGAGCCCGTCCGCGTACACCAATCGGCTCGCGTGTCGGAGTTCGCAGCCGAGCCCGATCGCGAACAGCTTGCTCGGCTGACCGTAGCGGGCGGCTCGTCGTTCGACCGTGCGCGCAATCCAAAGGTAGCTGCGACCGTCGGGCATCTCGGCGATCTGAGTCATGATCTTGCCGGGGTACGCGAACGTTTCGTAGACATTCCACAGAGGGCAGGTGCCGCCACTCGACGAGAAATGAAAACCGGTCGCGGACTGCCTCTTCGACATGTTTCCGGCCCGATCGACGCGGACGAACGAGAATGGAACACCACGAAGCTTCGGTCGTTGCAGCGTGGACAACCGGTGGCAGATCGTCTCGTAACTGACCGAGAAGAACGCCGACAGTCTTTCGATGTCGTATCGAAAGTCCTCCGCCACATCGTGGAAATGATGATATGGAAGGACTGTTGCAGCGGCGAAATAGTTGGCGAAACCGAGGACCGCGAGCTTTTTCGATTCTTCGCTGGTGAAGCCGCCTTCGGCGACCATGTCGTCGAGCAGATCGCCGCACTCCAGGTACGCCAACTCGGCCGCGAGCTTGAACATCTTCTGTCCGCCGGAGAGGTGCGGCGAAATCTCGAGCAACCGCGTGTCCGGGTCGAAACGATGCAGGACGTTCTCCCCGAGATCGATTCGGTTGACGATGTGAACCTCGTGCAGATTCTGCAACCGCTTGGCGATCTCGGCTGCGACGTCAGCGCGGTGGAAACGAATGCGGGACGTCAGTTCCTCGGCAGCGGTGTCCAACTCGTGCAAATAATTCTGACGCTGATAGAAGTAGTCCCGCACTTCCTCGTGCGGCTTGCTGATCGCGCCGCTGCCACTGCCGTCGCTGAACCGCTCCTCGGTGGCCGCGGCCAGCTGAGCCGTCGTGTTGCGGTAGCGCCGGTGCATGTTGACCATCGCCCGGGCCAACTGTGGATGCGAGGACACCATCTGCGCAATCTCGTGCGCGTCGGCGACGATGCCCATGTCCTGATCGAGCGCGACCTCGCGGAGCTCGGCGACCAGTCGCGTGTCGTCCTCGGAGGAGAAGAACGAGGTGTCGACGCCGAAAACCTCGGAAATGCGGAGCAACACGGGCACGGTCAACGGGCGGACGTCGTGCTCGATCTGGTTGAGGTAGCTCGCCGAGATCTCGAGTTGGCCTGCAAGCGCAACCTGGCTCATCTTGCGCTCGGTGCGTAACTGCCGCAGCCGCACACCGACGAACGTCTTGGACATACGGCCAGGCTACGCCTGCGAAGAAGTTGCTTAACAACCTTCACCGAGCGGCAACGAGACGTCACGATTTGGCTCGTGGATCACAATTCGGCCTTCCGCGGAACATAACCGACCTCATGGGCGTATACCGGTACATGTGCTTGTTCGCACAGGTAACTAAGAGGGAGGCACACCATGTCAGACAATGTTCGTGAAGTCGTTCGCGATGCGCTCGTGTTGATCACCGGGGTCGTCCTGGTTGCGTCGACCATTTGGCTACCTGTCGGCGGCGACACCGGTGTCTCCGGTGCCCTGCTGATCCTCGGGATGCTGTCCGCAGGGACGGCGTTGTGGGCCATGTCGAGCGCGTCCAGGTCCAGTCACTGGGCACACGTGGCGTTGGGCGTCATGCTCGCGCTCTCGCCCGTCGTTCTCGTGTTCCCTGCCGGACTCATGGCCGCAGACATGTTCGCCCTCGTCGGTGGGCTGATCATCGCCGCTGCCGGTGTTCTCGGCGTCGTGGCGAGCGCCAGGAAGGCATCTGGTGGATCGAGCGCGAGCACGTTGGTTGCCTCCTCCGCCTCAGCTTCCGCCTCAGTGCCGGCCAGGGCCGCAGCAAGGCCCTAGGCTCGTCGAAACATCTCGTCGCCTACCGCCCTTCGTGTGGCCTCGGAGTCCGAACGACTTCGCCCCCGAAGGGCGGTTCGCTGCATTCGGGGGAGATGTGCGGCACGGGTGTGGTTGCCGGAAGCCGAAAGCGCCGCCAGTAGGTGTGATTCCCATCACAATAGAGACTGGACTTTCGCAAGCGGGAAAAGTTCTGGCTCGATTCAGACGAATTAAAGAAAGCCGTACGTACGTCCTGTTAAAATTGCGTGCATTGCGTTCACGAACTGCGGTTTCTTCCTACTGGCGAGTAACGCGCCCGTCCGATCGGCGAGGTTTGTGAAACGCAAATCTTCGCAACGTTAGCAAGCGAGGCTGAAAACGTAGCCAAGATTGGCACTGGCAAGAGGTAGACGAGCCCTTTTGCGATGTGTCATGGTCTTAACGAAACACCAGTAGAACACCCGCAGGGCCTGGCAATGGTGTGAAGAATTACCACGAGCCGGCCGCTCAGATCAGAAAGAACTGGAGCTGACGATGTCGACCACCGGCACACCGAAGACCACCGAAGAGATCCAGAAGGATTGGGACACCAACCCTCGCTGGAACGGCGTCACCCGTAATTTCACGGCCGAGCAGGTTTCCAAGCTCCAGGGCACCGTCGTCGAAGAGGCAACCCTCGCGCGTCGCGGCTCGGAAATTCTGTGGGATCTCGTGAACAACGAGGACTACATCAACTCCCTCGGTGCCCTCACCGGCAACCAGGCAGTACAGCAGGTCCGCGCCGGACTGCGCGCCATCTACCTCTCCGGTTGGCAGGTTGCAGGCGACGCGAACCTTTCCGGACACACCTACCCGGACCAGAGCCTCTACCCGGCCAACTCGGTGCCGACCGTCGTTCGCCGCATCAACAACGCACTGCTGCGCGCCGACGAGATCGCCAAGGTCGAGGGTGACACCTCCGTCAGCAACTGGCTTGCACCCGTCGTCGCCGACGCCGAAGCCGGCTTCGGTGGCGCGCTCAACGCATACGAGCTGCAGAAGGCCATGATCGCCGCAGGCGCCGCAGGCGTTCACTGGGAGGATCAGCTCGCCTCGGAGAAGAAGTGTGGCCACCTCGGCGGCAAGGTTCTCATCCCGACCCAGCAGCACATCCGCACCCTGACCTCGGCACGCCTCGCGTCCGACGTCGCCGACGTGCCGTCGGTCATCATCGCCCGCACCGACGCCGAGGCTGCAACCCTCATCACGTCCGATGTGGACGAGCGCGACGTGGAGTTCCTCGACGGAACCCGTACCGCAGAAGGCTTCTTCGGCGTGAAGAACGGCATCGAGCCCTGCATCGCCCGCGCCAAGGCATACGCACCGTACGCGGACCTCATCTGGATGGAGACCGGAGTTCCCGACCTCGAGGTCGCGAAGAAGTTCTCCGAGTCGGTTCGCAGCGAATTCCCGGACCAGCTGCTCGCCTACAACTGCTCGCCTTCGTTCAACTGGAAGGCACACCTGGACGACGCGACCATCGCGAAGTTCCAGAAGGAGCTCGGCGCGATGGGCTTCAAGTTCCAGTTCATCACCCTCGCGGGCTTCCACTCGCTCAACTACGGCATGTTCGACTTGGCTCACGGCTACGCCCGCGAAGGCATGACTGCGTTCGTCGACCTGCAGGAGCGCGAGTTCAAGGCTGCCTCCGAGCGCGGCTTCACCGCCGTCAAGCACCAGCGTGAGGTCGGTGCAGGCTACTTCGACACCATCGCCACCACCGTCGACCCCAACACGTCGACTGCAGCACTCAAGGGCTCGACCGAAGAGGGTCAGTTCCACTAGAAGTTCCGCCTCACTCGGGCGCATTTAGTCAGGCGGTCCGCGACCTTCGTTGCGGGCCGCCTGACTTGCATTCGGGCACTTTCGGCCTGTGCCCGAGCAGAGTTACCCCCAGCTCGCCTTGAAGCTGCTGTTGCGCACTGCATTCGATGAGGAGTTTGTCTTGACGGTCGAGCGAGTCGGCATCGTCGGCGCAGGTCAGATGGGCGCAGGGATCGCGGAGGTGTGCGCTCGCGCGCATGTCGACGTACTGGTGCACGAGAGAACTCGCGAGCTCGCGGCCGCAGGGCGCACACGCATACTGCGATCGCTGGACCGTGGGGTCAGCAGCGGCAAAATCACCGAACGCGAGCGCGAGCAGGCCACGTGCCGTCTGCGGTTCACCTCCGACCTCGGCGACTTCGCCGATCGCCACCTCGTCGTCGAGTCGGTGTTGGAGGACGAGAAGGTCAAGGCGGACATCTTCGCTCGACTCGACGCGGTCGTGACGGACCCCGACGCGGTACTCGCGTCCAACACGTCGTCGATCCCGATAACGAAGTTGAGCACCGCGACGCGCGCGCCCGACCGGGTCGTCGGGCTGCACTTCTTCAATCCGGTGCCCGTGCTCCCACTCGTGGAGCTGGTCACCACACCCCGGACGAGCGATACCGTCGCCGAGCGGGCGCAGGTGTTCGCGAGCGAAACACTCGGCAAGCAGGTGGTGCGTTCTGCGGACCGATCCGGGTTCGTCGTGAACGCGCTCCTCGTCCCGTACATCCTCTCGGCTATTCGCATGGTCGAATCAGGCTTCGCCACAAAGGAAGACGTCGACAAAGCGACCGTCCTCGGACTTGCACATCCGATGGGGCCGTTGGCGCTCGCCGACCTCGTGGGGCTCGACACCGTCAAGTCCATCGCCGACTCGATGTACTCCGAGTTCAGGGAACCTCTGTTCTCGGCGCCGCCGCTTCTGCTGCGCATGGTCGAAGCCGGTCTGGTGGGCAAGAAGACCGGGTCCGGGTTCTATCGTTACGAGAATGGAAAACGCCTCCGCCGCAACGTGAGTGGGAATACCGCGATCTGAATGCGCGCGCCGCTATGTGAACGAAAATACATGACACGTATGTAGTTTCGTTCACGTTCGCGAAGCGCCTGGCGTAGCTTGGTCACAGCGGTGCGAGAAATGAGCGCCGAAGAGCGGAACAGGGGATACAGCTGTGGGCAAGTCGAAGAAGTCGGGTGGGTTGGTTCCCAAGGTTCTCGGACTCGGTTTGGCAGCGACAGGCGCTGCGCACTTCGTCGTCCCTGAGGCTTTCGAAGGAATCACCAAGCTTCCCTTCCCGAAGGACACGCGTGATTGGATCAATCGGAACGGCGCGACCGAGCTCGCGGTCGGCGCTGCCATCGCGTACCCGAAAACCCGCACAGTGGGGCTGATCGGACTCGGGGCGTACGTGGGTTGGTTGGGCTACAACATAGCGCGCAACAGCTAGGCGCTACTAGGGCAGCCGGACGGCGTGAGGTGATTCGCAACGCTCACAATTGTTGCGAATCACTCTTCTCAGCTGGGAATACCCAGCTGGCGGCGATGTCCGCATTGCAGAGTTACCGATGCGTAGGTAGCAATATAGTTATGACTTCAGCTACTGCATACTCAGCGCCCTCTGCCGACGCACCCCTCGAGAAGGTCACGATCGAGCGCAGGGAGCTCGGTCCGAAGGACGTCCTCATCGAGGTCAAGTTCGCCGGCATCTGCCATTCCGACATTCACACCGCGCGGAACGAGTGGGGCGGCACCAACTACCCAGTCGTCCCCGGGCACGAGATCGCAGGCATCGTGGCCGAGGTCGGCTCCGACGTCAGCAAGCACAAGGTCGGTGACCGCGTCGGCGTCGGCTGTTTCGTCGACTCCTGCGGTGAGTGCGAAGCCTGCCTCGCAGGCGAGGAGCAGTACTGCTTCAAGGGCGTCACCCAGACGTACAACTCCAAGCAGGCCGACGGCTCGTTCACCCAGGGTGGGTACTCGACGCAGGTCGTCGTCACCGAGGGCTTCGTGCTGTCGATCCCCGAGGGCATCGAGCTCGATGTTGCCGCACCGCTGCTGTGCGCGGGCATCACGCTGTACTCGCCGCTCAAGCACTGGGGCGCGGGCCCCGGCAAGAAGGTCGCCATCATCGGTATGGGCGGACTGGGCCACGTCGGCGTCAAGATCGCGCACGCTCTCGGCGCGGAGGTCACCGTCCTGAGCCAGACTTTGAGCAAGGAAGAGGACGGCAAGCGTCTCGGCGCAGACCACTACTTCGCCACCTCCGACAAGGAGACGTTCAAGAAGCTGCGCGGCAACTTCGATCTGATCATCAACACCGTCTCCGCCGAGATCGACATGGACAGGCACATGTCCTTGCTCGCGATCAACGGCTCGCTCGTGATCCTGGGCCTTCCGTCCGAGCCGATCAAGGTGCGCGGATTCTCCCTCGCGGCCAACCGTCGTAGCCTCGCGGGCTCCATGGTCGGCGGCATCGCGCAGACCCAAGAGATGCTGAACTTCTGCGCCGAGCACCACATCGGCGCCGAGATCGAAACGATCGCAGCCGATCAGATCAACGAAGCGTACGAGCGCGTGTTGAAGAGCGACGTGCGCTACCGCTTCGTCATCGACGCCGGAACCTTCTGAGCTATCTCCCCTCGCGCGCGTTGTGGCTACCGGCAAGTAGTGCACAACGCGCGCGGTTGTGGGCGTAACGTCGAAACCAGGTCGGAAGATGTTCTCCGCAAGGAAAGGACGTTTTCATGAAGGCTTCGTCTGGTAACTCAGCCCGGTCCGCGCTCGGAGTGCTCGGCGTACTCGCGCTTGCCGCGTTCGTCGTCGCCGCGATCTTCGGTTACGGCACGTTGGCCGTCATCGCGGGATGCATCTGCGTGGTGGCCGTGGCCTCGGCGATGGGTCTGGTGGGCGGTACGCACGATCGGCGCACCCCCCACTTCCGCTAGCGAGTGTCAGCTCTCGGCCAGCCGCTTCTTCTCCACCTCGACGTCGAAATCTGCTGCAGGCCAGTCCAAGTCGAGCTTTTCGAGCGCGTCGATGAGGAGCTCGGTCACGGCGAGGCGGCTGTACCATTTGCGGTCTGCGGGAATGACGTACCACGGCGCGTAGTCGGTATTCGTGCGGTCGATGACACGCTGGTACGCCGTCCGATACTGCGGCAGAAAACCGCGTTCGGTGACGTCGGCCGGGTTGTATTTCCAGTGCTTGTCCGGCCGGTCCAAGCGTTCTTGTAGCCGCGCCCGCTGCTCCTCCGGTGAGACGAACAAGGCGACTTTCACCACCACCGTGCCTGCGTCGACCAATTCCTTCTCGAACGCGTTGATTTCGTCGAATCGTGATTCCCACACCTGGCGCGGAACCAGCTCGTGCACTGCGACGACGAGGACATCCTCGTAGTGCGACCGATCGAACACGCCGATTCGCCCGCCCCGGGGCAGCGCGTTACGGATCCGCCACAGGTAGTGGTGCTCGCGCTCCTCCTTCGTCGGAACCCCGAACGACGCGAGGTCGACGCCCTGCGGGTCGACCATGCCGATGACGTGGCGGACCATCCCGCCCTTGCCTGCCGTATCCATTCCCTGCAGAACGAGCAGGACCGACCGCAGATCACCCGTGCGCCCGTTGGCATACAACTTCTCCTGCAGCGCCGACAGAACTTCACCCCGTTCGGCGAGCAGTTCCTGCCCGTCGGCCTTCTTTCCGAAGAAGCCAGGAGTCTGTGAGAAGTCGATGTTTTCGACTTCGGTGTCGTCGGTCGCCCTCAGAATTTCGGCGGCGGGCGTCGACCAGAGGTTCTCGGTCTTCTTGGAATGCTTGGCCATGAACTCGACCTTATCGGCCGCATCGCCGGCCGCGGTTATTCTCGGATGCATGGCCCCGAAACTTGCAACAGCGGAATCCGTCGAACGTACGAAGCTGCTGGACTTCATCCGTCCGCGCCACCACTGCACTCTGATCACGCACAAGCGCAACGGCGACCTTCAGGTCTCCCCGGTGACTTCCGGTGTGGATTCGGAGGGACGGATCGTGATCGCGTCCTACCCCGAGCGTGCCAAAGTGGCGAACATCAGACGGGATTCCGCCGTGACGGTGTGTATCCATTCGGACGAGTGGAACGATCAGTACGTCCAGATCGACGGCACGGCCGAGATTCTCGATCTGCCGGACGCAGTCGAACCCCTCGTCGAATACTTTCGCAGCATCGCAGGCGAGCATTCCGACTGGGACGAGTATCGCGAGGCAATGGTCAAGCAGGGAAAGTCCTTGATACGCATCACAATCGAATCCTGGGGTCCGGTCGCCGAGGGTGGCTTCCCTCCAGGAAGAGTGTGAACTGCCGCCGGGGAGAGTGTGAACTGCCGCCGGGGGCGAGTGTCAGCCCTTCAGCGGGGCTGCGAACAGTGGAACGGCGTTCTCGATTGCGTACCGGGTACCTGCGGCCGACCCAGCTGAGAAGGAATTGCTGAGATTCTGATCGCCGAGGACGACGAGACGGCCGTCGCGCGCTACGGGGAGTCCCTGGATCGACGGGTCGCTCGTGATCGTGTCGGCGGACTGGAAGATGGGGAACATGATCGTCAGGTCGGCGTCGAGTTGCGCGACGTTCTCGGCCGAGAGGTCGATGGCGAACTTACCGGCTTCGGCTTGATCCTGGATGACGGGCGAGTTGACGAAGCCGAGCTTGGTCATGAAGTCGACACGTGCGTCACCGTCGACGTAGGCGCCGAGTTGGCCGCTGTACAAGGTACCGATCGCGACGGTCTTGTCGGCGAACTCGGGGTTCGCGGCCACCGCTGCGTCGAAGTCGGCGTTGGTCTCGTCGATGAGCGCCTGGCCCTCGTCCTGCGTGCCCAGAGCCTCGGCCACGAGCTCGGTCTGGCCTTCCCAGGTGGTTCCGTACGCGATATCGGTGCCGACCGGGGCGCCCACGGTCGGTGCCAACTCGGAGAGCTTGTCGTACGTCGCCTGGTCGTTGGTGCTACGCGTCCACAGGATCAGGTCGGGTCTGAGTGCTGCAACCGATTCGATGTCCACTTCGTACGTGCCGAGGATCGTCGGTGCGGTGTCGTAGGACTCCTCGACCCACGGGCCGAGACCATCGCCTCCGACCGCGAGCCAGTCACTGGCACCAACGGGCTGGACTCCCAGGGCGAGGGCTGTCTCGGCATCGGACCACCCGAGCGCGACGACGCGCTGCGGGTTCTCCGGCACGGTGACGTCGCCGAAGATCGTCGACACCGTAGCGCCCTCGGCCTCCGAGTCGGATGAATCAGAGCTGCTGCAGGCGGTCATGGTCAAGGCGACTGTCACCGCGAGAGCAGGGGCCAGGAACGAGAGACGAGAGGTGCGCATAGGCAACGCTAACCTACGGTTACGGCTTTCGAGAACTGATCGACAAGAGCGGAGTTGAACGCGGGCAGGTCGTCGGGGTTCCGACTCGAGATCAGGTTGCCGTCGATCACGACCTCCTCGTCGACGACGGTTCCTCCGGCGTTGCGAATGTCGGTACGAATGCTGGGGTACGAGGTGAGGGTTCGACCGCGAACGACATCGGCTTCCACCAGGGTCCACGGACCGTGGCAGATGACTCCGACCGGCTTGCCCGAGTCCACGAATCGTCGAACGAATTCGACTGCGTCGGAATCGGTCCTGAGCGAGTCCGGGTTGGTCGTACCGCCGGGGAGGATCAGGGCGTCGAAATCGTCCACCGATACGTCGGCGACGACAGCATCCACCGCGTACGTACCGGCGGGGTTGACATCGCTTTCGAACGATTGGATATCGCCGTGCGTGAGGGAAACGAGCGTGCTGGTGGCACCGGCCGACTCGACGGCGTCACGTGGTTGTACGAGTTCTACTTCTTCGACTCCGTCGGTGGCGAGAATGGCTACGCGGAGTCCTGTCAACGATGCAGCGGTCATGGTTCGAGGATGACCGCGTGCATCGTTTTTCAAACGAGGCGTCAGCTCTTCGGCGGGGTCTCGTCGTCGACCAACGGATGCGGCTGGGATTTGAATTTTGCGGGCGAACCGTCGGCCATCGCGACGCCGTGCACGCCGCCCCACGTCATCATCACGAGGTAGTCGATCAGATCCTCCATGGACATCGACTTGTTCGAAATCCACCAGTGCGTCGCGAGCTGCACCGCCCCGACGATGGCGAACGCGAACGGCACCGAACCGCCCGAGTCCATTTCACGGATACGTAGACGTTCGCCGAGCACGGTCGCGAGCAGCTCGGCAATCATCCGTTCCGACTCGGCGACCACATCACGGTTGCTGCCGGCGTTGTTGGCCATCACGTACAGGTAGACCTCGGGGTCGGTCGCGACCGTCTCGACGTACGCGGCGATCACCGCCCGAGTGAGGTGGTACTCGTCCAGCTCCTCCGAGATGGCGAAGTAGATACGTGGAGCGAGCGTCGTCTCGACGTATCGGGTCATCGTGGCGTTGGTCAGATCGTTCTTGTCGGTGAAATACCGGTAGAGAACGGTCTTCGAAATGCCGATCTCCGACGCGATCTCGTCCATTCCGATCTCGCGGCCACGCAACCGGATGGCAGCGAGGGTGCCGTCGACCAGTTCCTCGCGACGCGCGATCTTGTGTTCGCGCCACCGGCGCTTGCGGCCGTCGGGCTTCTCCGTCTTTGTCTCCGAATCGGTCTCGGCCTTTTCCGCTGGTGTTGCATTTCTCGCCACGTATGCCCCGCCGTATCCATCGTCTTCGTATGGCAATCAGCTTAGGCGTCGGCGATGGGATGCGCGTGCATGCCCGGGTCGAAGCGTGTGACCGCCGTTCGCATGCACAATGGCGACGTGGAACTGATGAATCTCGACGACGCAGCCAAGCGCCACGACCTTCGCAAGATGAAGCTCGTCGCGACGGGGTTTCTCGCGTTCGCCACCGTGGTCTACCTGATCTGCCGCTGGCAGGAGTCGCGTGGCGCAGGTGAATGGGTGGGTTATGTCCGTGCAGCCTCGGAAGCGGGAATGGTCGGCGCGCTCGCCGATTGGTTCGCGGTGACGGCGCTGTTCAAGCATCCGCTGGGGATTCCGATTCCCCACACGGCGATCATCCGGAAGAAGAAGGATCAGCTCGGCACATCGCTCAGCTCGTTCGTCGGGAACAATTTTCTTGCGCCGGACGTGGTCTCGGAGAAGGTGCGATCGGCGCAGGTTCCGCTTCGGCTGGGGACCTGGCTCGCCGAAACCGAGAATGCCGAGCGGGTGGCAGCGGAATCCGCCACGATCATGCACGGCGTGATCGAGGTCCTCAACGACGAGGACATCACACAGGTCATCGACAACACCATCGTGCGCAGGCTTGCCGATCCTCAGTGGGGCCCGCCGATCGGGCGTGTCCTCGACGAGCTCATCAAGGAGAACCGTCAGCTTCCATTGATCGACATGCTTGCCGAGCGGGCACACCAGTGGGCACTCGGCAGTGCGGAGACCATCGAACGCGTCGTCTCACGTGATTCACCGACGTGGTCGCCCAAGTTCGTCGACACTCTGCTCGGCGAGAAGATCTACAAGGAACTCGTCGAATTCACCTGGAAGATCCGCTCGAATCCGCAGCACGAACTGCGACTGGCCGCGAACAAATTCCTCGTCGACTATGCGCACGACCTGCAGCACGACCCGGCAACCATCGAGAAGGCCGAATCCCTCAAGGCGCAGATCATGGGTCGTGAGGAGATCACCGGTCTCGCGGCCGCCACGTGGAAGGTCGCCAAGCGGCTGATCACCGAATCGGTGGACGATCCGTCGAGCACCCTGCGCCGCAAGATCAGCGAGAACGTCGCCATGTGGGGCGCGAGAATCCGCGACGACGACGAACTGCGCGGCAAGGTCGACGGCTGGTTGCTCGGGGGAGCGCGATACATCGCGTCGAACTACGCCGACGAGATCACCACGATCATCACCGACACGGTCGCCCGCTGGGACGCCGACGAAGCAAGCCGAAAGATCGAACTCCAGGTCGGCCGCGATTTGCAGTTCATCCGAATCAACGGAACGGTCGTCGGATCGCTCGCGGGCCTTGCGATCTACTCGCTGTCGAATCTGTTGTTCTAGCGGCTCCGCCGCCCGTGCGTGCATAATCACCGCCGAACGTAACTACGCACTCACCTGGGGTGCTAGCAGAGTGCTTGCAATAGTTAGCGCCCTTCGGTAATGTCGCCGTCGTACACCGAAACCACGACTTTCAGATCACCGAATCGAGTGGTGAACATGACCCCGAGTAACGATGACCGGATCGACAACCAGGGGATAGTCGCGAAGGTGTCCGAGGCAACCGAGGTTGTCGCCGAGGCGAGTGATCTCGTCGCGAGCGTCGTGACCACGGCAGCGTCGGACATCGGCAGTTACATCCGCAGCCAGCGCGAAGCCGCCCAGGTATCCATGAGGCAGCTCGCGTCGAGGGCGGGGGTGAGCAATCCGTATCTCAGTCAGATCGAGCGCGGACTCCGCAAACCATCCGCCGAGGTGCTCACGCAGATCGCCAAGGGCCTGCGTGTGTCATCGGAAGTGTTGTACGTACGGGCCGGGTTCTTGGAAGAACGTCCACACGGTCCAGTTCGAGATGCCTTGCTCGGCGACACGGAGATCAACGAACGGCAGAAACATGTGCTGATCGAGATCTACGACTCCTTCCGTCGCGAGAACGAACAAGCGCAGAAGGCCGAGGACGCGCAGGTCACGGCGTCGCAATCCGAACCAGAACCATCTACTGACACCGAACCACCCATACAGGAGTCTTCCCATGACTGATCCCAAGAACCTCGACAACGTCAAGACGCCCCTCTACGCCGCCGTCGGTGCAGGCGACGCCGTCGTGCAGGCCGTCGCAGACGTGGTGGCCCAGGTGCGCTCGCGCGCCGAGACCCGCACCAGCGAGGTCACCGATCGCGTCGACACTGCCCGCGCTCGCATCGCGGACCTGTCCGAGGACGTCACCGAGGGCGTCGAGTCCCTGCGTGAGCGCCTGACGAACCTCCCGGCCGAACTTCCCGACGAGATCGCCGACCTGCGCGAGCGTTTCACCCCGGACGAGCTTCGCAAGGTTGCCGAGGCGTACCTCAAGGTTGCCTCCGATCTGTACACCTCGCTTGCCGAGCGCGGCGAGGAGACCGTCGAGCGCATCCGTCGCACACCGGCAGTCGAAGAGGGTCTGGAGCGGGCCAACGCGGCTGCGAACGACGTTGTCGATCTGACCGAACAGGCACTCGGCACCGTTGCGTCGCAGACGCGCGCCGTCGGTGAGCGCGCCGCCGCCCTCGCAGGCATCGCCTCCGAGAAGGTGCGCGACACGGCCGAGGACATCTCGGACGCAGCCGACGACATCGCAGACGAGATCGACGACGCCGGCGAAGGCGCCAAGGACAAAGCAGTCGAGGTGTCGGACAAGGTGAGCGGGCAGGCAGGCAAGGTCGAGTCCAAGACTCGCGGAACTGCTAACTCGCCGATCAAGAGAGCTGCTCCGGCCAAGAAGGCAACACCCGCCACGGCAGCGAAGTCCGCTACGCCCGCCAAGAAGGCACCGGCCAAGAAGACGACTCGCTGATCAATGGCGCTTCGTCCATCTCAGTAACGGGGATCGACCCCTGCATCGAGCGGTGCAGGGGTCGATTTGCGTAGTATGGCCGTGTGCCAGCAGTCGACAGCCTCACCGCCCTGATACTTCTCGTCCTCCGCTTCGTTGCGTTGGCGGGAGCCGCGTACGCGGTGTTTCACGCGGTTCGGCAGCGGACCGACGCGTTCACCGCGGTCGACAAGCTGACGAAGCCCGTGTGGGTCGGCATTCTCGTCGTGGCGCTGTTGGTGATCTTCGCTTTCGGAATCAACTTCATCGGAATCATCGGGATCGTCGCGGTGTGCGTCTATCTCGTCGACGTCCGGCCGAAGGTCGACGGAATTCAGCGCGGCCCGCGCTGGTAGATCCCACGGCCGGCCCGCGCAGGTAGATCCTGCATCGGCCCGGTGGCCGCCTACGCATATCGTTGCTCAGATGATCGAATACCGCGTCGACGATCTGGCACGCCGCGCAGGCGTGAGTGTCCGGAACGTTCGCGTCTACCAAGACCGCGGGCTGCTTCCGCCCCCGCGCAGGGAAGGCCGGACCGGCTGGTACAACGAGGCGCATCTGGCCAGGCTCGAGCTGATCAGCCGGATGCTGGATCGGGGATACACGTTCGCGACCATCAGCGAACTTCTGTCCGCGGCACAGTCGGGACTGCGCGTCGAGGACGTACTCACGACGGACGGCGAGGTGCAGCAGCTTCGCGAGATCAGGCATCTCGGCCGTGAGGAACTTCGGGGACTGTTCGGGCCAGGTATCGCCGACGAGGATCTTGACCGCGGCGCAGAGCTGGGTCTTATGGCACACGAGGGTGGCGGATTCCGGATCGACAATCCCGTCTTCCTGGAAGCCGCCAAACTGCTGCACGACGCAGGAATCCCGTTGACGCGAACGCTCGATCAGACCGAGGCGGTACGACGCGATCTCGATGATGTGGCTTCTCGTTTTGTTGCCTTGATCACAGACAAATTTCTTACCGACGGCAAAGATCCATTCGATACCGACGCCACGACAGTCGGAGAACTGGCCGAGCTGGTCAACAGCCTCCGGCCGCTCACCCACCGCGTCGTCGGGGTCTTGTTCGGGGAGGCCATGGAACGGCAGATCCTGTTGGCCATGGAAGGGATTCTGTCGGGGTACAGCACGACAGAGGGCGAAGGACCTGAATCGGCGAACGATCAGGCCAGCTAATGCGCAAGGAGATCGCGTGGTTACAAGCAGAGCAGCCCGGGGCATTTCGCTCGGTATCGCCGCCGCAGCAGGAATTGGCGCGGCCGTCGGGATCGGCGCAGCAGTGGCGAGGCGTCGCCGTCTGAACTCGTTCACGAGAACGACAGACACCGAGCCCGACGCGCTTCTGCACAGGCCCCCCTTCGTCCCACGCATCGTGCCTGTCGTCACCGACGACGGTGCCGAACTGCATGTGCGGGTCTACGGTGACCCGGAAGCGAAGCCCATCGTGTTCAGTCACGGATGGACATGCTCGGCGGACTACTGGTTCCCCCAGATCAATGCGTTCGCCGAAAATTATTCTGTGGTCGTCTACGACCAGCGCGGCCATGGGCAAAGTGACGTCGGAACCAGGCCCCTGGGCCCGGACGTGCTCGCCGATGACCTTGCCGATGTCCTGGCCGCCACCGTCGGCGAAGACAACAAGGCTGTGCTCGTCGGGCACAGCATGGGCGGCATGTCGATCATGGCGTGGGCGGGCAGGTATCCCGAACAGGTCGAGAACTTGGTGAGCGCAGTTCTTCTCGCATCGACCGCGACCGACAGCCTCGTGCGCGAAACTACCGTGATCCCGCTGCCGAACAGGTTCCCGAGGTTGCCGCTTCCGGTCGGTCGTGTCGTGCTCAAGTCGGCCGTACCTCTTCGTCCGTCTCCGGTCACCCGGCATGCCATCAAGTACATCTCGATGGCGCCAGGTTCGACGCAGGCAGAGGTGGCCTTCTGCGAGAAGATCGTGCTCGAATGCGAACCTCGTACACGCGGAATCTGGGGCGCCGCCCTCACCGACCTCGACATCCACGAAGCGCTCTCGAACATGAATGTCCCTACCTCGGTCCTGGTGGGCACTGCCGACCGCCTGACGCCGCCCGTGCACGCACGCAAGCTCGCGCAGGCGTTGGACGCGCATGGTCACCTCAGCGCACTCCTCGAGATTCCCGGCATCGGGCACATGAGCTCGGTCGAGGCCATCGACGAGTTCAACGCAGAAGTGATGCGGCTGCGCAGCATGTGAACGGAAATACATAGCCCACTATGTATTTTCGTTCACATGGGCGAAGCGCCTAACTGAAAACGACCGTCTTTCTGCCGTGCACGAGGACGCGATCCTCCAGGTGCCAGCGCAGGCCGCGGGAGAGGACGAGTTTCTCGATGTCCCGGCCCTGGCGGACCATGTCGGTGGTTTCGTCGGAGTGATCGACGCGAATGACGTCCTGTTCGACGATGGGGCCCGCGTCGAGTTCGGCCGTCACGTAGTGGCACGTCGCACCGATCAGCTTCACTCCGCGGGCGAACGCCTGGTGGTAGGGCCGGGCACCGACGAACGACGGCAGGAAGCTGTGGTGGATGTTGAGTGCACGGCCGGCCCAGCGCTCGCACAGATCCTGCGGCAATACCTGCATGAATCGTGCAAGCACGACGGCGTGCGGATCGTAGGAGTCCACGAGCGTCTTCACCTCGTCGAACGCCGGCCCGCGCTCGCTGGGGTCCTTCGGAAAGTCGACGTGGTGGAAAGTGATTCCATGCGCTTTCGCGACGGGTTCGAGTGATTTGTGATTGCCGATCACGGCTGAGATCTCGGCTGGCAGCTCCCCACCGGCCGCGCGTCCCAACAGGTCGTGCAGGCAGTGCGCCTCTTTGCTGACGAGGATGACTACACGCTTGCGTTCGCCCGAATCGGTCAGCGTCCATTCGGTGTCGGCGCCGATCTCGTCGGCGACGGTCTGAAATTTCGCCCGCAGTTCGTCGATCCCGATCCCCACCGACGACGCACGAACGGCCTGCCGGGTGAAGAACCATCCGGTGTCCGGGTCCGCGTGATAGGCAGCTTCGACGATCCATCCACCGACCTCGGCGAGAAACGTCGAGATCTTTGCGACGATGCCCGTACGGTCGGGACATCCGAGGGACAATACGTAGCGACGGTCGTCGATGACACCAGCAGAACTCATGCTCCGATTCTCTCAGGCGACGGAGACGCCCGTTGCCACCAGTGTCGTCGCGTCGACCGAGTCGATGCCGCGAGCGGTGAGGAGTTCGAGGAACTCGGTACGTATCGACGCCAGGGCATCGTCGTCGAATTCCGCGATCGCGCCTCGAAAACCGCTGCCGAGCACGAAGTTCCAGCTGAATTCCTCGGTGGCAGGCACATGATTCGAGAACTCGCGTACCTCGACCGACGTGCAGCCCGACTCGGTCAGCCACGGCCCGAGTGTCTCCTCCGTCTCGATCCGACGCAACGGGTGCGCGGCGTACGTCTCGGTCGCCAGAGGACCTTCGTGCGGTCGGCCGGGCTTGTATCGAGCGACCACCTCGAAGAACGCCCGAGCGAACGCCTCGATCGCCCCCTTGCGCCATACCGTCACGCCGACTCGGCCACCGGGCCTTACCAGCCGCACGAGACGCGCGAAGGAAATGTCCATGTCCGGTAGGAAGAACACACCGTACGAGCACGCCAGTGCGTCGTAACCGTCGGCAGCAGTGCTCGGCGGTTCCCACTGTGTGGCGTCGGCGCGTACGAAATCGATATTTCGCAGTGCTCGCGCGGTGGCCTTCAGCCGAGCGAGTTCGAGTAGGTCGTCCGACAGATCGATCGCGTGGACGAGTCCGTCCGGTCCGACCGCGGCCGCAGCGGGAAGTGCCGACGCCCCGGTCCCCGCGCAGATGTCGAGAACGCGCTCGCCCGAGCGCAATCCGAGCGCGAAAGCGAGCGATTGGCCTGCCGGACCCCAGACTAGCGGGGTGACGCTGTCGAACATCGGGCTCGTCGCGTCGAACGCGGCGCGGTACGGGGAGTCGGGCATGACCGAATTCTAGAGACCGGGGCGCTGTGGTTGGGTGGTCTCATGTCTCTCACACGCGGCGCACTTGCCCGGATGGTCGATCACACGTTGCTCAAACCCGAAGCGACGGGAGAGAACGTGACGGCTCTCGTCGAGGAAGGGCTCGACCTCGGGGTCCTCGCGGTCTGCGTGTCCCCGTCGATGCTGCCCGTGCGCGGACGCGGTCTCGTCGTGGCCGCGGTGGCGGGATTCCCGTCCGGCAAGCACCACTCGCTCGTCAAGGGCGCCGAGGCTCGTCTGGCGGTGGATCAGGGAGCGAACGAAATCGACATGGTCATCGATGTGGGCGCCGCAGTGACCGGCGACTACAACGCGGTGTTGTCCGACATCCTCACCGTGCGTGAGGCGATCGGCCCGACGGCCGTGCTCAAGGTGATCATCGAATCGGCCGCACTGTCCGACGAGGCCATCGTCGAAACCTGTCTCGTCGCCGAGAAAGCCGGAGCCGACTTCGTCAAGACCTCGACTGGCTTCCACCCGGCGGGCGGTGCGAGCGTGGAGGCAGTCAGGCTGATGGCCGAGACCGTCGGTGGCAGGTTGGGCGTCAAGGCGAGCGGCGGCATCCGTACGACGGACGCCGCCCTCGCCATGATCGACGCCGGGGCAACGCGATTGGGGTTGTCGGGAACTCGCGCTGTGCTCGACGGGTTGAGCTGATCAGCCAGTCGCGCTAAGCGAGTAGTTCGCACCCCTCGGGTACCTCGGTGGGCTGGTCGGCAGTGGGCGGAATCGAGTACTGCCCGCCTTCGAGGCTCAAGGCGATCCCCGTGTCGGTGACGGTCAGCGAACTGGGCGTCATACCGAGCGGGTACTGCTGGAGGCTGTCGGACAGAACGCTCACGATGCTGTCGACGAGGTCGGTCGGAATCCCGAGGCCGAGGATCGATGCGTCCACCGTCTGCACGTCCACTTTGCCGCCGGTGACCGTCGGCTTCACCGTCAACTGCGCCAGGCCGCCGACGGCAAAGGACAGCGTGCCCGCGCCCGCGTCGGAGGTGACGCCGGAGACGAGAGCGCCGATGCCCTGTGACTGCAATGTGGAGGCGATACCGCTCGTCGACCAGTCGATGTCCGCGCTCGAACTGCCGATGGTTCCGTTACTGTCCGCGGTTCGCTCCAGGTTCACGTCCTCGACCTCCGCGTGCACGACCATGCCTTCGGCGGGTCCGAACCGCGCGTCGTCGGAATCGAGCGTCACCGACGACACCTGCTTGTCGACGAGTGAGATCAGGATGGGCTTCCAGCCAAGGCCGATCTCGACCTGACTTCCGATCTCGCTCTGCAGCTGTCCTGCAAGGCAGGACTTGATCTGCTGGCGGAAGAACAGTTCTCCGCTCAGCAGCGCGGCGACGAGAACCAGAACGACGAGCACCGCGATCATGGGAGCTTTGCTTCGTGTCATTCGCCGCAGTCTTCCCGATGATTCTGAAAGTCCTCTGTGAATTGCGGATCGCCGCGCGGACTGTACCAATCTTTGTGACGTGCAACACATGTTTGTCGTACTCTTGTCAGCATGAGCCCGACACACCCGAGCATCGTCGATCTACGTCGTCTCGCGGCGAGTCAAGACGGTTACTTCACCACCGAACAGGCCGAAGCGCTGGGGTTCGAGGCTCCTGCCATGGTCGCGAACATCGCTGTCGGAGACTGGACCAAGGTGGAACGCAACCTGTTCCGCCTCACGGATTGGCCGCACAGCGACTTGGAACAGTTCGCGATGTGGTGTGCATGGTTCGGTGGTGATGCTGTGATTTCTCACCAAAGCGCCGCTGAACTCCACGGATTCGGGCACCTGCACCCGCAGTTCGTCCACGTGTCCGCGTTCACGAACCTTCGCCTGACGGACACCCGGCTGGCCGTGCACCGTCTGCAACTGACTCCGCACGACTTCGAGTCGACCGGGACGTTCCGGATGACGACGCCGGTTCGGACCATCCTCGATCTCGCCGCGGGCGGCATTTCCCAGATCACCCTCGACGAAGTCGTCGGCGACGCGGTAGCCATCGGCCGAGTCGATCCAAGTGCGCTCTACGAGGAAGCAGTCAACGGGCCCGATCGAGTGGCAGAACGCGTCGAACTGGCCCTCTCGGCCTGTACGTAACCTCCCCTGCAGGTAACCGGCCCGCGCTGTCACAGGGGGCGGACGACGTCCCAGGGCACGGTGAGGATGTTGTCGCGCATCCGGCGTCTCGGGACCGGCGTTTCGATTCCGCTGTCCGCCAAGTGCTTCAACGCAGCACGCCACCGCACACGCGGCCCGAAGGGGGCCAGCGGGGCGGCCGTCGACCATGCCCTGTCGGCAGCGTTCAGCAGCGCGTGGATCTTTTCGCCGGGAACGTTGCGGTGTATCAGTGCTTTCGGCAGGCGCTCCGCGATGTCCGATGGCGTATCGACGGTGAACGGGTCCCAGGCAATCGTCAGCGAGATCGGGCCCGAGGCGTCGAGCAGCACCCAGGCGCATCTGCGACCGAGTTCGTCGCAGGTACCGTCGATCAGCAGACCGCCGGGTGCGAGGCCCGACAGGATGCGGGCCCAGGCGTCGGGAACAGCGTCCTCGGGATATTGACGGAGAACGTTGAACGCCCGCACCAGGTTCGGGCGCAGACCGGCCAATTCGAAACCGCCTCGCGCGAAGGTGACATTCTCCGTCGACGGGACCACTCGGGCCGGATCGATCTCGAGTCCGGTGACCCGCAGGTCCTCGGCGACCGTTCGGAGCCTCCGAGCGAGTTCGAGCGTGGTGTCCGGACGGGCGCCGTACCCGAGGTCGACGACAAGCGGGTCCGGTGCGTCGGTCAGCACGCGTCGTACGAGTGGGTTGTGGGTCAGCCACCGGTCACTGCGGCGAAGGCGGTTGATGCCGGTGGTGCCGCGGGTAATGGTTCCTACAGGAGTGGAGCCTGCGGAACGACCCAATTGGCCAGGAGTGGAGCCCGCGGAACGACCCGGGTGGTCAGGAGTGGAGCCTGCGGAACGACCAGATTGGTCAGGAGTGGAGCCTCTAGTTGTTTTTGGCAAGCCAGTCTGCCGTCACTTCGCCCTCGCCCCGCCAGAGGTCACGGAGGTTGACGAGCATGAGCTGTTCGAGCTTGCCGCCGACGAAGGGAAGGAAGACCTTGGCCTCCGAGGAGGTGCGCAGGGTCGAACCTGTGTCGGTGGTGAACAGCGACGTGACGCCCTTGAGGCTGCCCGGCCCGGCGGGGATGGAGGCGTCGTACTTGCCCTCGGTGGTCTCCGAGTACGGATCGAAGTGAACGTTCCGGGTGATGACCATGTCCTTCTTCATGACCGTTTGCGCGATGTCGGGCAGTTCGGTCCTGGGAATGATGTGGTGCATCACGACGTCGATGCCGTTCTCGCCGACCTCGAAGCTCTTCAGCTCGTTGTGGGAGTACTTCTTCATCTCTTCGATGCGAGCGTCCCAGTGATCACGGCTCGACAACGCGGCGTACACCTGCTCCGTGGAGTAGGTGAACCGGGCTGAGTAGTTCATGCGGCGCGCCATAGACGCAGAGAGTACCTACTACAGGTTTTTTTCGATCCATTCGCCCGTGAAGTCGTGCTCGTTGTCGATGAGCGAGAGGACCTGCTCGCTGATCATTGCCTCGATCTTGCCGCCGAAGATCGGCACCTTGACCTCGGTGGTACCGGCGAGCGACATCGTCGACGACGTGGCGTCTCCCACGAGCAGCGTGGTGCCCGAGATGGTGGCCGGTGCGCCGTCGACCGTCGCTCCGAATTTGCCCTCTGCGCGTCCGCCGCCGAGTGGGCCCCAGGACTCGGTGCGCTCGATGACGAGCGGTCCCTTCTTGAATGCGGTGACGGCAGCGGGCAGTTCGTCCTCGGGAACGGACTGCGTGATGACGACGCTGATGGTCCCGTTCATCGCTGTGACACTCACCAGCTCTGCACCCGGTCCGCCGATCTCGGCGATCCGGTCCTTCCAGTACTGCTCGGAGACGAGCGCGGCGTGCACCTTGTCGACAGGTGCGGGAACGGGCGCGCTGTGCGCAATGGGGCGAGGCATAGGCGGAGGGTACCGGTGGCTCCGGCGGCGCCCGGTGACCGGTACCCTGGACTCCCGTGCCTACTGCAATTTCCGAGCTCACCACCATGCGACTCGGTGGACCCGCTCGTGAGTTCGCCGTCGCGACGACGTCCGACGAGTTGGTATCGCTGGTCCGCGGCGCCGATGCGTCGGGCACCCCTGTGCTGTTGATCGGTGGTGGATCGAACCTCGTCGTCGGCGATCAGGGTTTCGACGGCCTCGTGGTCAAGGTCGAGACTTCGGGCGTCGGTATCGGCGGCAGTTCGCTCACCGCCGCAGCGGGGGAGCGTTGGGATTCGATAGTCGCCGCATCGGTGGACGACGGGTTGGCCGGCCTCGAAGCTCTGTCGGGCATCCCTGGACTGACCGGTGCTACGCCGGTGCAGAACGTCGGCGCCTACGGAACGGTCACCTCCGACGTGCTGGAGAGCCTGACCGTCTACGACCGTGAGACGGGCGAGACCTCCAGGTGGACGCCGGATCAGTGCGGTTTCGGGTTGCATCGCCAGTCGGTGTTCAAGCACTCGACGCGATACGTGATTCTCGATACGACATTTTCGCTTCGTCGTTCTCGCTCCTCCGATCCTGTTCGCTACGCGGGCCTCGCAGATCGTCTCGGCGTCGCCGTGGGTGACACCGTTCCCGCCGCGGACGTGCGGGAGGCGGTGCTCGATCTGCGTGCGCAGAAGGGCATGGTTCTCGACGCCTCCGATCACGACACGTGGAGTGTCGGCTCGTTCTTTCTCAATCCGGTGTTGACGAAGGTCCCGTCGAGTGCGTCGCGTGCACCGCAGTACCCGGACCCGTCGGGGATCAAGATCCACGCAGCGTGGCTGATACAGAACGCAGGCTTCGCTCACGGCTACGGCACGGAGTTCGGCAACGGAACAGTCTCGTTGTCGACCAAGCACGTCCTGGCCATCACCAACAGAGGCGGGGCGAGTACCGCGGACGTGATGGCCTTGGCGTCGCACATTCGTGACGGGGTGGCGGCCGAATTCGGGATCACGTTGGTTCCGGAGTGCGACCTGGTCGGCTGCGCCCTGACCTGACTCGTGTTGCGGCTCGCGTCGGTACGAGCGCCTACCATCGAGATTCGACAAGTGAGTGGCTTCTCATCGTCGCTGCCGCTCACGAAGGAGGAAAGTTTCAGTGCAGGTCACAAGTGTCGGGCACGCTGGGTTCCATATTCAGACCGATGCGGGGAGCATTCTCTGCGACCCGTGGGTCAACCCTGCCTACTTCACGTCGTGGTTCCCGTTTCCCGACAACACCCAGCTCGACTGGGACGCTCTCGGCGACTGCGACTACCTGTACGTCTCGCATCTGCACAAGGACCACTTCGATCCGAAGAACCTTGCCGAGCACGTGAACAAGGACACGACCGTCCTCCTGCCCGACTATCCGGTCCCGGATCTCAAGCACGAGCTCGAGAAGCTCGGCTTTCACAAGTTCTTCGAGACGACGGACTCGGTCAAGCATCGCGTTTCCGGTCTCAAGGGCGATCTCGACATCATGATCATCGCGCTGCGTGCACCCGCGGACGGTCCGATCGGTGACTCCGGCCTCGTCGTGTCCGACGGCAAGACCGTCGCCTTCAACATGAACGACGCCCGGCCGGTGGACCTGGATGTGCTGACCGAGGAGTTCGGGCACGTCGACGTGCACATGCTGCAGTACTCCGGTGCGATCTGGTACCCGATGGTCTACGACATGGTCGAGCGCGCCAAGAAGTCGTTCGGCGAGCAGAAGCGTCAGCGTCAGATGGATCGAGCCCGTCAGTACATCGAGCAGATCGGCGCGACGTGGGTCATTCCGTCCGCGGGCCCGCCCTGTTTCCTCGACGACGAACTGCGATTCCTCAACGACGTCTACGCCGACCCGTCGAACATCTTTCCGGACCAGATGGTGTTCCTCGACCAGATGCGCCGCAACGGCCACGACAAGGGTCTGCTGCAGATCCCCGGTACGACCTCGACGTTCACAGGTAGCGAGCTGGTTTCGCACGAGCACCCGATTCCGGTCGATCAGGTGGAAGCCATCTTCACCACCGGCAAGGCCCAGTACATCGAGGACTTCGCGCAGCGGCAAGCAGGCGTCATCGCGGCCGAGAAGGCAGCGTGGGCGCCCGCCGAGGGCGAGCCACTTCTCGAACCGCTCCGAGAGCTGTTCGAGCCCATCATGATTCAAACCGACCAGATCTCCGACGGCATCGGTTACCCGGTGGCATTGATGCTCGGCGAGGAAACCGTCGTACTCGATTTTCCGAAGCGAATCGTGCGTGAGCCTCTGCTCAAGGAGCGGTACCGGTACAGCTTCACGATCCCGCCCGAGTTGGTTCGGACGGTCGTGCGCGACAAGGAACCCGACTGGGTCAACTCGATCTTCCTGTCGACGCGATTCCGGGCTCGTCGTGTGGGCGGCTACAACGAGTTCCTCTACACGTTCTTCAAATGCCTCACCGACGAGCGCATCGCCTACGCCGATGGCTGGTTCGCCGAGGCCCACGACGACACCGCAACGATCGTCAAGGACGGGTACGAGATCCAGCGTCGATGCCCACATCTGAAGGCCGACCTGTCGAAGTTCGGGATCGTCGAGGGCAACAAGCTCACCTGCAATCTTCACGGGTGGGATTGGAACCTCGACACCGGTCGCTGCTTGACGTCGAAGGGGCACGAACTGAGGTCGACGAAGCTCTGATTCCTTCCTACAACGTAATTGCGCGTTCACAGCTCGCAGAACGGGTGTGAACGCGCAATCTTGTTGCAAGAGTGTCGGGTTTGTCCGTATGAGTCCGTGAATTCGGTGTGAATCTGCGCGCACCTGGCCTCTCGATTGTGGCGCACTCATTTGTCGCGAGTACGTTGGAAATCGTGCATGTGCAGGGAGAACAGACAAAACGGACGCGCCTGTTGTGGCTGGTCACAGTGATCGCGGCGCTGACGGCGCTCATCGCAGGCTGCACAATCGGCAGCGACGGTGGATCCTCGGGCAATGCGGCACCGACGACGGAGGCCGCGCCCGTCGCCGGGGTGACCTACACGCCGGCCGACGGAGCCGAGGACGTCAGCCCGGTCGCCCCCATCTCGGTGGCGGTGAAGAACGGAACGCTCGAAGCCGTCACGCTCACCAACCCCGACGGCAAAGTCGTCCAGGGCACGCTGGCGCCGGACAAGACGTCTTTCGCGGTCGCGGAGCCGCTCGGTTACGGCGTGGCCTACACGTGGGCCGGTGATGCAGTCGGCAGCGACGGCAAGACCGTCCCCGTCGACGGCACGTTCACGACGGTGACCCCGGACAGCAGGACGTCGGTCAGCACCAACATCGGCGACGGCCAGGAGGTCGGCATCGCAGCGCCGATCATTCTGCAGTTCGACTCGGCCATCGAGGACAAGGCGGCCGTCGAGAAGGCCCTGACCGTGACCACGAACCCGCCGACTCCCGGCGCATGGGCATGGTTCCCCGACGACAACGGCTCGCGTGTGCACTGGCGTCCGACCAACTACTGGGCCCCCGGTACCGCAGTCTCGGTGAAGGCGAACCTGTACGGCGTCGACTACGGCGAGGGCAACTACGGCGCTGACGACGTGACCCTCGACTTCAGCATCGGACGCAGCCAGATCGTCAAGGCCGAAGCCACGAGCCACCGCATGCAGGTCGTTCGTGACGGGCAGACCGTCATGGACATCCCGGTCAGCTACGGCGAGGGCAACGAGGCTCGCAACGTCACCCGCAGCGGCATCCACGTGGTGACCGAAAAGCACGAGGACTTCCTCATGTCGAACCCGCCGTTCTACGAGAACGTGCGCGAACGATGGGCTGTGCGTATCTCCAACAACGGCGAGTTCATCCACGCGAACCCTCAGACGACTGGCGTGCAGGGGGCGTCGAACGTCACCAACGGGTGCATCAACCTCTCGACCGAGGACGCACAGCAGTACTTCCAGATCGCGATGTACGGCGATCCGGTGGAAGTGACGGGTACGTCCATCGACCTGTCCGCGGCCGACGGCGATCTCTACGACTGGGCCATCGACTGGTCGACGTGGGAATCGATGTCGGCATTGCCGGCGGGTGGGGCTGCTGCAACGACGACGGCTCCGGCCGCGAGTGCCCCCGCCGCAGTTCCAGCGGGGTAGGCGCTCCGCGCCCAGTGGCGCGATTAAGTGCCCTCCACGGCTCCTAATCGCGCCACTGGTGGCGGAGCCGCCGGTGCGCGGTCAATTCCTGGCGAAGCGGCCCGGACCCGCCTGATCACGCGGCTTGATGATGATCTGATCGAGATTGACGTGCGAGGGCCGTGAGGCGACGAAGCCGATGACCTCGGCGATGTCCTGTGCCACCAAGGGCGTTATGCCCTGGTAGACGGCGTCGGCCTTCGCCTCGTCACCGTCGAAGCGCACGAGAGAGAATTCGGTCTCGACGGCTCCCGGTGCCACCTCGGTGAGCCGCACCGGCTGACCGAGAAGTTCGCCGCGCAGCGTGCGGTGCAAAACGGCCTGGGCGTGCTTGGCCGAGGTGTACCCGGACCCGTTGTCGTACGCCTCGAATGCCGCGACCGACGTGATGGTCACCACAAGCCCGTCCCCGGACTCGATCAGCTTCGGCAGAAGTGCCTTGGTCACACGCAGCGTTCCGAGGACGTTCGTCTCCCACATCCAACGCCAGTCGTCGAGATCTGCATCGATGACCGGAGCGAGGCCTTTCGCGCCGCCCGCGTTGTTGATCAGCACATGGGCCCGCGGGATGACGGCGGTGAACGCGGCAACCGAATCCTCGTCCGTCACGTCGAGTTGCAGTGCAGTACCGCCGATTTCAGCTGCGACCTGCTCCAGGCGGTCGACGCGGCGAGCTCCGATGACGACGTGGTAACCCTGCTGTGCGAGCTGCCTCGCGGTGGCCTCGCCGATGCCCGAACTCGCGCCGGTCACGACGGCGATACGAGCGTCGGCTGGGATTTGTTCTGACAATGTCATGAATCGAATTCTAGCTGCGACGATCCGCATCGGCGATGGCCCCGTATTGGCGATCGGACGCCGAGGTGCTAATTTTGGCTCCATGTCCGCCAGCCACACTCCTGAACTGCGAGTCACCTACGTGACCGCCGCTCTGGGCTCTCGGCTGCCTCTCCCTCGTGAACTGTGTTGTCTCGGCCACGGAGCCTGTCGCTGAATTCTGCAGTCGACGGTTCGATTGCCAGCGTTTTCTTTCTCCCAAGCATCACGCATCACCCGTTTCGATCGGGTCTACTGCTGAGGACGAACAACAGTGTCACTTGCAACTTTGCCAGTATCGACATCGGTACCCAACTTTCGTGGTCCGCGGCCGACGTCAGTCGTACGCTCGGATGCGAGGGGTCGGGTCACGGTTGTCGCACCGGATCTTCGAATTGCCGACAGTCCAGCTGCATCCGTGCTTCGCGTGGCCTCGGTCGAGGGGCCGATATCACGCGATATCGCCGCTCGTGCAACAGGATTGAGCATCGCAACAGTCAACCGGCAGGTGTCGGCGCTACTCGGTGCAGGACTGCTGCGCGAACGCGCCGACCTCACCGCCGCGGGTGCCATCGGTCGTCCTCGCGTGCCGTTCGAGGTCAACCACGAGCCCTACGCAACCATCGGTATCCACATCGGCGCCATCGTCACCGGGATCGTCGTGAGCGACCTCCGTGGACGGATCCTCGGTGCCGTCGAGATCCCGACACCCGGTGGTCCTTCATCCGACGCATTGGCGATCATCACCCGCAGCGCAGGCGCATTCGCCTCCCGCTGGCACCGTCGAACACCGTTGTGGGTGGGCGTGGCACTCGGTGGGCGGGTCGACGGAGCCACTGGAATCGTCGACCATCCCCGACTCGGATGGGAGAACGCTCAGGTCGGGTCCATTGTCGGTGGTGGACTTGGACTTCCCGTATCGGTCTCGGGCCACGTCGAAGCCATGGCAGGTTCCGAACTGCTGCTGACGCCCGCGCGGGCCGAGGCATCCTCGACCGGAACCAGCCTGTATTTCTACGCTCGGGAGACCGCGGGCATCGCGTTGACGATCGACGGCCGCGTGCACACACCGTCCACCGGTCCTGGCTCGATCGCGCACCTGCCGACCGGCTCGAATGTACTGTGCGAGTGCGGAAAACGTGGATGCCTCGAAGCGACCGTGAGCGACCGCGCGGTGTTGGCCCTGGCCGTCGAACGTGGCGTTCTGGCCCCGGGGACCGGCGTCTCGGCGTTGTACCAGGCGGCTCACGACGGCTCGGCGCCTGCGCGTCGGATTCTCGTCGAACGTGCTCAGGTGCTCGGGCGGTCGGTCGGATTGCTACGCGACTTGTTCAATCCGGACCGGGTCGTTCTCGGAGGCCAAGCATTCACCGAGTACGCGGCAGGTATCCCGCATGTTGCCGAGGCGTTCGCATCCACATCGACGTTGCCGCGCAAGGACATTCGAATCACCGGGTTCGGTAGCAAGGTGCAGGAATTCGCCGCGGCGGTCGTTTCGCTCAGCGCGGTCTACTCCGATCCGCTCGCGTCGATGCGCCGGGCTGCCGCCTGATCTTCGAGTCGAGGACGGCATCATGGATGCATGACCGGACCAGTTCGACAGGCAAGTTCAATCGACGGCACCAACATCGTCTATCGGGTGTCGGGTGATCGCGGCGCCAGGCCCCTCGTCCTGCTCCACGGATGGGCGCAATCCTCGGCATGCTGGGGCGACAACCTTCTCGATGATCTCGCCGAGAATTTCCGGGTCGTCGCCGTCGATTTGCGCGGTCACGGGTATTCCGATGCACCGGTCGGTGGCTATGCAGAATCGGCCAACTGGGCGGGCGACGTCGAAGCGGTCCTGACCGCGGAGGGCATCGAAAGTGACGCGATTCTGCTCGGCTGGTCCTACGGCGGACTCGTCATCTGCGACTACCTCGCCGAACACGGGACCGGGGCGGTGGCGGGCGTCGTGTTCGTCGGCGCGATCACCAGCATTGGCCGGGGGGAGGCGGGCGGCCGCGTCGGGACTGCGATGCGCGCTGCCGTTCCGGGGGCGATGGCCGAGGAGCCGAGAGTCGCCATCAAGGCGTTGGGGAGCTTCGGCCACGCGCTCACCGGGCCAGTCGAAGGTAAGGGAGCGCAGGCACAAGCGCTGTTCGGGCTGACGCTGTCGACGGCGCCACGCGTCAGGGCAGCGTTGTTCGACAGGACCGTCTCGCACGACGACCTACTGAGGACGCTCGATGTTCCAGCTCTGGTGCTGCACGGGACCTCGGACACCGTCGTCGACGTTTCCGCAGGTAAGCACGCGGCATCGTTGATCCCTACGGTTACGGAGTCGTATTGGGACGGCGTCGACCACGGCCCGTTCGTGGCCGACCCTCAGCGGTTCCTCGGCGACGTCACAGCCTTTACGAGCGCCCTCCCTGCGCATGCGTGAGGCGGGGGAGTGCACACTGGAACAGTGAGTGGTCGCCAGTTGAATCGGGTCGCAGTGCTGTCGTTGCATACCTCCCCGCTGGCGCAGCCCGGAATGGGCGACGCGGGCGGGATGAACGTCTACGTTCTGCAGAGCGCCATCGAGCTGGCGAAACGCGGCGTAGAGGTCGAAATATTCACCCGTGCGACGTCCTCGTCCGATGAACCGCTCAGTGAGGCCGCACCTGGTGTGGTGGTACGCAATATCGTTGCCGGTCCGTTCGAGGGTCTCGACAAACAGGACCTCCCGACGCAGCTGTGTGCATTCGCCGCGGGAGTTCTTCGTGAGGAAGCGCGGCACGAGGCCGGGTACTACGACCTGGTTCACTCGCACTACTGGTTGTCCGGGCAGGTCGGCTGGCTCGCACGCGATCGCTGGGGTGTGCCGCTCGTCCACACAGCTCATACTTTGGCAGCGGTCAAGAATGCGTCGCTTGCGGCGGGGGATTCACCGGAACCGGCGGCACGGCAGATCGGCGAGCAGCAGGTCGTCGCGGAGGCGGACCGACTCATCGCCAACACCAGCGAAGAAGCCAAACAACTCATCGAGAACTACGGCGCGACGCCGGATTCGATCGACGTCGTTGCACCTGGCGCCGATCTGAGCCGGTACAGGCCCGGTGACAAGGCGGCCGCGCGCGCCGAGTTCGGCATCGATCCCCGCGAAACCGTCGTCGCATTCGTCGGGCGGATTCAGCCGCTCAAGGCGCCCGATGTACTGCTACGGGCGGCCGCGGAATTGGTTTCGCGGCAACCGAGTGTGCCACTCAGGGTGCTCGTCGTCGGCGGGCCGTCCGGCAGCGGTCTCGACCGTCCGGACAGCCTGATCGACCTCGCCGCCGAACTCGGAATCTCCGCGCGGGTGACGTTCCTCCCGCCGCAACCCTCCGACAAGCTCGTGCAGATCTACCGTGCGGCGGACGTCGTCGCTGTGCCGAGCTACAACGAGTCGTTCGGCCTCGTCGCGATCGAGGCGCAGGCGAGCGGCACCCCGGTGATCGCCGCCGACGTCGGCGGGCTCGGCGTGGCCGTACGGTCGGGAGAGACCGGTGTGCTGGTGCACGGGCACAGGACCGACGATTGGGCGACGGCGCTCGGAAAACTGCTGAAAGATCGAGAAGCGTTGGCGCGCATGGCCTCTGCGGCGCCGGTTCACGCTGCGGATTTCTCGTGGGAGCACACGGCCGAGGGGTTGCTCAGCAGTTACCGCGCCGCCCAGTTCCACTTCGATCGTGGCGTTGCTCCGAGCGAGTTCTCCCCGCGGCGCACCCGCGGACTTTCGAAGCTACGACGAGCAGAGGTGACGGCATGAGCGAGACGGCTACTCTCATCGACGCGGTGTTGAAGGAGCGCGAGCTCGACTACCAGCGCAAGGGCGACGAAGCCTTCGTCGTCGAGCTCCCGGGCGAACGCAAGCTCAAAACGACGACGATGCTGACCGTCGGGCACCACGGAGTGCGGATCGAGGCGTTCGTGTGCCGTAAGCCGGACGAGAACTTCGAGGGCGTCTACAAGTACCTGCTTCGACGCAACCGCAGGCTCTACGGTGTGCACTACACGATCGACAAGGTCGGCGATATCTATCTGGTCGGCAGGCTGTCTCTGCACGCCGTGAACGGCGAGGAGATCGACCGAATCCTCGGCCAGGTTCTCGAAGCCGCAGATGGCGATTTCAACATCCTGCTCGAACTCGGTTTTGCCGAATCGATCAAACGCGAGTGGGCGTGGCGGGTGTCTCGCGGGGAGTCGTTGGCAAACCTGAAGGCGTTCGAGCACCTCGTCGAGAAATAGCTCTTCCTGTACGCCGATATCGCCTCTACATCAACGCCTTTCACGTTCGGCTGGCCGACCGTCGCCGTCGGCGCGATCCTGTCGGCGACCAGCATCGACAGCGTGCCGGAGAGCGGAACGCCGAGCTTCGGCGCAGGCGATGCAAGAACCGAAATCATGCGGGGGACCCGTGTGTCGAGTAGCGTCGCGATTCAACAGACACTGGACGGCTCGCGTGTCCACAAGACGTGCGAGCCGGGCAGCGCAGGCAGAAGCGCTGCAAGAACCTATGGAGGAAGTCTTGACCGTCGTCATCGGCTCACGTACTCGGAGAATGGCATTCGGCGGCGTCGCGTCGCTCGGTGTGGTCGCACTTGTCGCGGGGTGTGGCTCCGCGCCGGAAGAGAGCGGCTCGGACTCGGGCGGAAGCGCCTCGGGCGACTTCAAGCCGTGCATGGTGTCCGACGCAGGCGGTTTCGACGACAAGTCTTTCAACCAGCTCAGCTTCGAGGGCCTGACCAATGCTTCCGAAGAGCTCGGTGTCAAGCCCATCACCGTCGAATCCGCGTCGCCGACGGACTACAGCCCCAACCTGTCGAATCTGATCGATCAGGGATGCTCGTTGATCCTGACCGTGGGGTTCGACCTCGCAGACGCGACCAAGGCCTCTGCCGAAGCGAATTCCGACGTCGACTTCGCGATCATCGACGATTCGAGCATCGACCTGCCTAACGTCAAGCCGCTGACGTACGACGCTGCGCAGGGCGGGTTCCTCGCCGGTTACGCGGCCGCGAGCTTCTCCAAGACAGGTGTGGTCGGCACGTTCGGCGGCTCGCAGCTGCCCACCGTGACCATCTTCATGGACGGGTTCGCCGACGGCGTCAACTACTTCAACGAGCAGAAGAACGGCAACGTCCGCGTCATCGGCTGGGACGTCCCCGCCCAGAACGGCTCCTTCACCGGGGGATTCGAGGCCAACGCGGTGGCGAAGAACACCGCACAGGGTCTCATCGATCAGAACGCGGACGTCATCTTTCCCGTCGGTGGCCCCATCTATCAGAGTGCGGCTCAGGCAATCCGTGACTCCTCACGGCCGATTGCCCTCATCGGCGCCGACGCAGACGTCTTCGAATCGGATCCGTCGGTGGGTGACCTCCTGCTCACGTCGGTGACCAAGGGGCTGCAGACCAGCGTCGACGAGATCGTCGCATCCTCGGGCGACGGATCGTTCGACAACGCGCCCTACGTCGGCACCCTCGAGAACGACGGAGTTGGCATTGCGCCGTTCCACGACTACGAATCTCAGGTGGATCCGGCGCTGCAAGGCGAGCTCGATGCGATCAAGGCAGGCATCATCGACGGCTCCATCACCGTCGAGTCACCGTCCTCACCCAAGTAGAACCACCCCTCGGTAAGAAGATATGAAGCTCGAACTGCAGGGAATCACGAAACGGTTCGGATCACTCGTAGCCAACGACTCCATCGACCTCGTCGTGGAATCGGGCGAGATCCACTGTCTGCTCGGTGAGAACGGCGCAGGAAAGTCGACGCTGATGAACGTTCTCAGCGGCCTCTACAGGGCCGAGGAGGGCAGGATCCTGCTCGACGGAGCCGAACAGCAGTTCGCCGGACCGGGTGAAGCGATGACGGCCGGGATTGGCATGGTGCACCAGCACTTCATGCTGATCCCGGTGTTCACCGTCGCCGAGAACATCATCCTCGGGCACGAGACGACCAAATCCGGTGGCAGGCTCGATCTCGACGCCGCACGAAAGCTGGTGCGCGAGATCTCGGCACGATTCGGGTTCGACCTCGACCCTGACGCGAAGGTCGACGACCTGCCCGTCGGAGTGCAGCAGCGCGTCGAGATCATCAAAGCTCTCAGCCGCGACGCCCGAGTGCTGGTGTTCGACGAGCCGACCGCCGTTCTCACACCGCAGGAAACCGACGATCTGATGCGCATCATGCGCGAGCTCGCAGCGTCGGGCACCACGATCGTGTTCATCACGCACAAGCTTCGGGAAGTGCGCGAAGTCGCCGATCGCATCACCGTCATCCGGCTGGGCAAGGTGGTCGGCGAAGCCGAGCCGACAGCAACCAACACCGAACTGGCCGCGCTGATGGTCGGTCGGGATGTGCAGCTGACCGTGTCGAAGGAACCCGCGCAGCCCGGAGAAGCTGCGTTGGTGGTGAAGAACCTGACGGTCTTCGACGACGTCGGCCACGCGGTCGTCGACGACGTCAGCCTCGAAGTACATGCCGGCGAGATCCTCGCGATCGCAGGTGTTCAGGGCAATGGCCAGAGCGAGTTCGCCCTGGCACTCCTCGGCGCCGCCGACCGGATGAGCGGCGAGATCGTTCTCGACGGCCGCTCTCTCGTCGGATCGAAGGTGCACGACGTACTCGGTGCCGGTGTCGGTTTCGTGCCCGAGGATCGAACGGTCGACGGTTTGGTCGGCGAGTTCACGATTGCCGAGAACCTGATGCTCGACAGGTCGACGGGATCGCCGTTCGTCCGTCGCGGTGCGATTCGCCGCGAATATCTCGACACGTTCGCGGAGGAGAAGGTGAAGGAGTTCGACGTACGAACTCCGAGCGTCGACACCGCAGTCGGGCGACTGTCCGGCGGCAATCAACAGAAGGTAGTTCTCGCCCGCGAGCTCAGCCGTGATCTGCGGCTGTTCGTCGCGTCGCAGCCGACACGCGGAATCGACGTCGGCTCGATCGAGTTCGTGCACAAGCGAATAGTCGCGACGAGGGACTCGGGAGTGCCGGTGATCGTCGTCTCCAGTGAACTCGACGAGGTCGCGGCCCTCGCAGACCGCATCGCCGTCATGTACCGCGGAACGATCGTCGGCATCGTGCCTGCCGACACCTCGCGTGAAGTTCTCGGATTGATGATGGGTGGAGAGCATGCCTGACGCGCAAGATTCGCAGCCGTCGCGCGCACACGTAGTTCTACGACAGATATTCACGGGCAGCGCGATCATTTCGGTGCTGGCGGTCGTTCTCGCCATCGTCGTGGGAGCGGTCCTCATCGCTGTCACCGACGAACAGGTCCAGGAGTCGGCAGGCTACTTCTTCTCGCGGCCGTCGGACATGCTCGTCGCTATCTGGGATTCGGTCTCCGGTGCGTATTCCTCGCTGTTCCAAGGATCGGTTTACAACTTCCGCCGGCCCGGTTTCGAGAACGGAATCAAGCCGCTCACGGAAACTCTTACCTTCGCGACACCGTTGATCGTCGCCGGTCTCGGTGTGGCGCTTGCTTTTCGGGTCGGAATGTTCAACATCGGCGGACGCGGGCAGATGCTCATCGCGGCTGCGTGTGCAGGGTGGGTGGGGTTCTCGCTGCAGCTACCCGCGGGCCTTCACCTGATCCTCGCCATCGTCGCAGGCGTCGTCGGCGGCGCTGTGTGGGGCGGCATCGCCGGAGTTCTCAAAGCTCGCACCGGTGCTCACGAAGTGATCGTGACGATCATGCTGAACTACGTCGCGTTCTACCTCGTCGCCTTCCTGTTGAGAACGCCGGGCGCCCTGCAGGCTCCCGGGCAGAACAACCCGAAAACTGCGGCCATGGAGTCGACGGCTGTGTTCCCGAAGCTGTTCGGCGACCGGTACTCCCTGCACGCCGGGTTCGTGCTCGTGGTTGTCGTGACCGTCGGAGTGTGGTGGCTACTGGAACGCTCGGCTCTCGGTTTCCGGTTCCGGGCCGTCGGGGAGAACCCACACGCGTCGAAGATCGCGGGAATCAACGTCAATCGTGTGTATCTGTACGCGATGGTGCTCTCCGGCGCACTCGTCGGACTTGCCGGGGTGGCGCAGGTTCTGGGTACGGTCACGACCGGGTTCGGAGCCGACATCGACGCGGGTATCGGCTTCGACGCCATTACCGTTGCGTTGCTCGGTCGTTCGAAGCCATGGGGTGTCTTCTTCGCGGGAATCCTGTTCGGTGCGTTCAAGGCAGGCGGTTTCGCGATGCAGGCGGCCGAAGGAATCCCCATCGACATAGTGCTCGTCGTTCAGTCTGTGATCGTGCTGTTCATTGCAGCGCCGCCGCTCGTACGGGCGGTATTCCGATTGCCACCGCCGGGTGCGGAGGTCGCGGCACGCGTCGATACCGCGAAGGTGGGTGCGCTGTGACCGCGACGGTGAACGAGGCGGAAGTCCTGGCGCCTGCTCGGAGCTGGAAAGTCCCAGGGGTGCTGGGCGTCGCGACCCTTCTGGCATTGATTCTGTTCGTCGTTCGTTCCAAGTCCGGAACGACGACGTTCGGGCTCGCCAGCGAAAACGACTTCTTCGCCTTGCCCGCAGTCTCGCTCCCGACGGCCGGCACCGGCATCGTGGTGTTCGTCCTTCTATTGCTGATCACGGTATTGACCGCGTGGAATGTCCTGCAGCGCAGCGTGACTCCTGTTTGGGTAATCGCCGTGTACGCGGTGGTGTTCGTCCTCGGATTCCTGACGTGGGCCGCGGCGGGTTCGACGGTTCCCGTTCCAGGCCTCCTGATCGGTGCCGTCGCGTTGAGCACGCCGTTGATCTTCGGCGCCATGGGCGGCGTCATCTCCGAACGCGTCGGCGTCATCAACATTGCCATCGAGGGACAGTTGCTCGCGGGTGCATTCGTCAGTGCTGTCGTGGCTTCGCTGACGGGATCGGCGTACGTGGCGCTGCTCGCGGCGTTGATCGCAGGTGCGCTGACCGCGTCGTTGCTCGCGATGTTCTCGATCAAGTATTTCGTCAACCAGGTCATCGTCGGAGTCGTTCTCAACGTGTTGGTCGTCGGGCTCACGAGTTTCCTGTACTCGGTGGTGCTGACGAAGAATCCGGAGACATTGAACTCGCCTCCGAGGTTCGGGCGCATCGAGATTCCGCTTCTCTCGCAGATTCCGGTGATCGGACCTGTGCTGTTCCGGCAGACCTTGATCGTGTACCTAATGTATTTCGCTGTTGCCCTCGTGTGGTTCGGGCTGTTCCACACCAAGTGGGGCCTGCGGCTGCGTGCCGTCGGCGAGCACCCGCAAGCCGCGGACACCGTCGGAATCAACGTCGCCCGTACGAGGTTCTGGAACGTGTGCCTCGCCGGTGCCATCGCGGGACTCGGCGGTGCCTATTTCACGCTCGGATCCGTCGGAGCCTTCGGCAAGGAAATGACCGCAGGCGCAGGCTACATCGCACTCGCTGCCGTCATCTTCGGACGATGGGATCCGATCCGCGCGACCCTTGCGGCATTGTTGTTCGGCTTCGCGTCGAATCTTCAGAACGTGCTCGGCATTATCGGTTCGCCGGTGCCGAGCGAGTTCATGCTGATGCTGCCGTACGTGGTGACGATCATCGCGGTCGCCGGACTGGTCGGGCACGTCCGCGGACCCGCCGCAGCAGGCAAACCGTATGTGAAGTCGTGAACTGACTCTTCAGTAGGGCCGTGTCCGTTGTGACGGCTTTCACTGTAGGGTTTGGTCATCTTGCCGTGTGTGTTCGAAGGAGAGCCATGAGCTTCAACAGCCCCTTTCCCGACGTGGAGATTCCGAATCTCAGTGTCTACGACTATCTGTTCGGGTCCATTGCGGACGCCGACCTGGACAAGCCGGCCCTGATCGACGGCACCTCGGGCGCAGTCACCACGTACAAGACCCTGATCGGGCAGATCGACGGCATTGCGGGCGCACTCGCAGCACGTGGTCTCGGGTTGGGTGACGTCGTCGGCCTGCATTCGCCGAACGTGCCCGCGTTCGCATCGGTTCTCCACGGCATTCTGCGTGCGGGCGGCACCGCCACCACCATCAACGCGCTCTACACCGCGGAGGACATCGCCAAGCAGCTCACTGGCTCGGGCGCAAAGTTCCTCTTCACCGTGTCGCCGCTCTACCCGCAGGCCAAGGCCGCTGCCGAGAAAGTCGGCATCCCCGACGATCACGTCATCGTCCTCGACGGCGCGGAGGGGCACCCGAATCTGAAGGATCTGCTGACGCAGGGTGCGCCGGCGCCCGAGGTGTCGTTCGACCCCGCGACCCAGATCGCGGTACTGCCGTACTCGTCGGGAACCACGGGCGTGCCCAAGGGCGTCATCCTCACGCACCGCAACCTCGTTGCGAACGTCGCGCAGATGGAGCCTCGGGTCGGGATCAATTCCGACGACGCGATCCTTGCGCTGCTGCCGTTCTTTCACATCTACGGCCTGACCGTGCTGCTCAACATCGCGCTCAAGCTGCGTGCCCACCTGGTGACCATGCCCAAGTTCGACCTGGTCGAGTTCCTGAAGCTGATCCAGGAACACAAGCTCACGTACTTGTTCATCGCCCCGCCCGTCGCGGTGGCCCTTGCCAAGCACCCGCTGATCGATCAGTACGACCTCTCGAGCGTTCACACCATCTTTTCCGGTGCGGCTCCACTGGACGAGGAGCTGGGCAAGGCCGTCGCCAAGCGACTCGATGCTCGGGTCCGTCAGGGCTACGGCATGAGCGAGCTCAGTCCGGTCAGCCACGCCATCCCGTTCGATCGTGACGATCTGCCACTCAGCTCGGTAGGCCTTCCGCTGGCCAACACGGTCAACAAGCTCGTCGATCCGGAGAGCGGCGAAGAGATCGAGCTGCCCACCGAGGGCAGGTCCAAGCCAGGCGAACTGTGGGTCAAGGGCCCGAACGTGATGCTCGGCTACCTCAACAATCCGTCTGCGACCTCGGACACCCTCGACGACGACGGTTACCTGCACACCGGCGACATCGCCGTCGCCGATCCCGAAGGAGTCGTCTTCATCGTCGACCGCCTCAAGGAACTCATCAAGTACAAGGGCTACCAGGTGCCGCCTGCCGAGCTCGAAGCGCTGCTTCTGACACATCCGGACATTGCCGACGCCGCTGTCATCGGCGTCCTCGACGACGAAGGTGAAGAGGTCCCGAAGGCCTTCGTCGTGCTGCAGGCCAACGCAGCGATCGACGAGGACGGCGTCATCGCCTTCGTCGCCGAGCGCGTGTCCCCGCACAAGAAGGTGCGCAAGGTCGAATTCATCGACACGGTGCCGAAGTCCGCTGCGGGCAAGATCCTTCGTAAAGATCTGCGCGCTGCAGAGGCATCGAAGTAAGTAACTCTCACGCAGGAACTCGGGGGCCCTCTATCCGATCGGGTAGGGGGCCTTCCTGCGCGAGTAGCTATGATCGCCCAATCGCTGGGGGTGATCATGGTGGACGACGGACGGCCCGAACCGCCGAACGGTCGGGGAGAAGTTCTGGAATGGAACCGCGCGCCGACACTGACAGTCCTGGGGATGATCGGCATTGGTTCGGTTCTCCTCTTCGTAGCCAGGCGCCGCGATACACCTCTGCTCGATTTGGGGTCCTGGGTGTCGCTGCCGCTGCTCGCCATCTTTGCTGCCGGGTTGATTCATGCCGTGTGGCACCCGACGCTGTCGGTGGGAGAGTCGTGGGTCCAGATGGGTACGCGTTGGGTCGACATGTCGGAACTGACACGAGTGAGCGTCGGCAGCCGCGGACGGAAACGGTGGTTCCTGACGCTCGAGGACGCGTCGGGTCGACGTATCAGGGGGTTCCCGCACTCGGCGCTTCGGGAGAATCCGGTGATGCGGGATCTCGTGCGTTCGAAGGTTCTGGACTGCGCCCAGTCGGGTCAGTGCGACATCTCCACGCGCGCACAGGATGTGCTCGATATTCCTCGAGACGCGGTGGTGAACGAAAGGTCGATCGAGCGCAGGAAATCCGAGGACCTCGGCGCCCTTCTGGTGGCCGTGTCGATCGGCGCCGGGCTCGTCGTGCTCGGGATCCGAGCCGGGAGTTTCTGGTGGACCACCGGTGGCGGCGCGTTTGCCCTCGTCGGTGGATTGCTGCTGTACAGGGATGGCAGGCGGCGGTGGGGTCGCTCGACTGTCGAATGAGCCTGGTGTACCAATCGCGTGACTTCGACGCGGGATTCCCCGTGGAGGGAGCGCAATTGGTACACCCCGCCCACCTTTTCGGGTAGTAAGGGTTGATGGACGTCATTGTCGACATTGCTCAGGGCCGGCTGCGCGGACAGCGCGGCGCAGTCACCTCGTTTCTCGGAATTCCGTATGCGGAGGCGCCGTTCGGGGCGCTCAGGTTCACCGCGCCGACTGCGCCGCCGCGTTGGGAAGGCGTACGTGACGCGCTGACGTTGGGGGCAACTGCGCCGAAGATCGGTTACCGGCCACCGACCAGCGAGATTCTCAGCGAGCCGGTCGTAGCCGGGGACGAGTGCCTGAACGTGAACGTGTGGACGCCCGATGTCGAGAGCTCGGGTCTGCCGGTGTTCGTCTGGATTCACGGTGGGGCATTCGTTAACGGCAGCAACGCAGTTCCGATCTACGACGGTGCCGCTTTCGCTCGAGACGGTGTCGTCGCCGTCACTGTCAACTATCGTCTCGGTGCCGACGGATTCGCGCGAATCGAGGGCGCACCCGCGAATCGTGGGCTGCTCGATCAGGTGGCCGCCCTCGAATGGGTTCGCGACAACATCGCGGCGTTCGGCGGAGATCCTGCCAAGGTGACGGTTGCGGGGGAGTCGGCCGGGGCCATGAGCGTCGGGACGCTGTTGTCGATGCCGCGCGCGGAGGGACTGTTCCACCGGGCGATTCTGCAGAGCGGCGCGGGCAACCACGTCATCACCGAGGCGACGGCCGGCAAGGTTGCGACCGCGTTGGCCGATGCGCTCGGAGTATCTGCCACGGTGGAGGGATTGGGCTCGGTTCCAATCGAGAATTTCGTGGACGCTCAACGCGAACTGGGTGACCGCGTCACAGCCGAAGCACCGACCGGGGCATGGGGTGAGCTCGCGTTCAACATGATGCCGTTCGAGCCGTACATCGACGGGGATGTCGTTCCAGACGTACCGATCTCGCGGATCTCGGCGGGGGCCGGTTCGGAAGTGGACATTCTGATCGGCACCACCAGCGAGGAGTTCGCGTTCTTCCTCGTCCCGGCTGGTGTCGCGGGCTACGTCGACGAGGCTCGCGTTCGCTTGGTACTCGGTGCCTACGGGGTCGATGTCGAGGCTGCCGTCGACGCCTATCGCGCGCAGCTGCCAGACGCCACCCCTGGCGAACTGCTGATCGCGCTGATGACGGATTGGTTCTTCCGAATCCCGGCGTTACGGATCGTCGAGTCACGGGCTTCTCGCGCGTTCGTGTACGAGTTCACGTGGCGTTCGAGCCTGTTCGACGGCAAACTCGGCGCCTGTCATGCGCTCGAGATCCCGTTCGTCTTCGACGTCCTCGACAAGCCGGAAACTGCTCGCATCACTGGCCCGAACCCGCCAGGAAAGCTCGCCGAGGAAATGCATCGCGCGTGGGTCGACTTCGTCCGCGACGGTTCGCCAGGTTGGGTGCAGTACGGCAGCGAGAGGTCGGTCATGATGTTCGGTGAGCAGTCCGGCGTCGCCGACGATCCTCGGCCGTCGACCAGAGGGGTGTGGGCCGGGGTGCGCTGATTTGGGCCCGTGTCCGCGCATTCGCCCGAAATGTCCGATAATTCTTATCGCACAGGACAATTGGAGTACGCCTGCCCTATCGTCGACGACTGTGAACGAACCGACGCCCAAGCTCAGGCTCACTCCGATGCGACCACGAGACCCGAACGAACCACATCGGGCCGCAAGTCCCCTCGAGTTGTTCTTCGACCTCGTCTTCGTCGTTGCCGTCAGTATCGCCGCCGTACAGCTTCATCACGCGCTGACCGAGAACCACATCGCCGCCGGCATCGTCAGCTATCTGATGGTGTTCTTCGGTATCTGGTGGGCGTGGATGAACTTCACGTGGTTCGCGACGTCGTTCGATACCGACGACTGGCTGTATCGACTACTCACCGTGGTGCAGATGGCAGGCGTGCTCGTGCTGGCCGCGGGTATCGAGCCGGCGTTCACGGACAAGAACTTCACCGTCCTGGTGCTCGGTTACGTCGTCATGCGTATCGCGATGGTGGCGCAGTGGATCCGCGCATCGAGGGTGCCCGAGTACCGGCGGACAGCACTGATCTACGCAGGCGGGATCACCGGCGTGCAGATCGTGTGGGTGCTGTGGCTGTTGATCCCCGAAGGTCCGCTGCAAGGAATTCTGTTCGTGGCGTTCGCCCTGGTGGAGATCTCGATCCCGGTCATCGCCGAGAAGCGCGGCCGCACGACCCCGTGGCATCCGCATCACATCACCGAACGCTACGGGCTGTTCACGCTCATTCTGCTCGGAGAATCCCTGCTCGCCTCGGCCAACGCCATTATCGAGGCCCTACGCGAGGAGACCGCCCTCGCTCCGCTGATCTCGATCTCGGTGCTCACGCTCGTCGTCACGGCGGGACTGTGGTGGATCTATTTCTGGCCACCGCATCACCGCAAGATCACCAGTTTCGGCAATTCGCTGACGTACGGCTACATGCATTACTTCATCTTCGCCGCGGCGGGCGCATTCTCGGCGGGCATCGAGGTGGAGATCGATGTCCTGACCGATCACAGCGAACTCGGCGATGTCGCGGCCTCGTTCACCGTCACCATTCCGATCGCGGTATTCGTGCTGGGAATTTGGTTCATTGCGATCAAGGACAACGCAGATCGTCTGGTCAACACAGTGGTGCCGGTCGGAGCCGTACTGGTGCTCCTCGACCCGGTCATTCCGATCCCCATCACACTGACTGCCGTCGTCATGGTGGTGATGGTCGCGGTGCTCGTCGTGCGCCGACCCGTGGAGGCCGAACATGAGAAACTTCATTCATGAGTATCGGAACCTTGATTCTGCTCCGCCATGGCGAGAGTGAATGGAACGCATCGAACCAGTTCACCGGCTGGGTGGACGTCCGGCTGACGGAGAAGGGCGAGGCCGAGGGAAAGCGCGCGGGCCAGCTGCTCGCCGAGGCCGGGGTCCTGCCGGACGTGCTGTACACGTCGCTGCTGCGCCGCGCGATCAGCACCGCGAACATCGCACTCGACGCCGCAGACCGTCACTGGATCCCTGTCGTCCGCGACTGGCGCCTGAACGAGCGTCACTACGGCGCACTGCAGGGACTGAACAAGGCCGAGACCAAGGACAAGTACGGCGACGAGCAGTTCATGCTGTGGCGTCGTAGCTACGACACCCCGCCGCCCGCGATCGAAGCGGGCAGCGAATACAGCCAGGACGCAGACCCGCGCTACGCCGATCTGCCGAGTGTCCCGCTGACCGAATGCCTCAAAGACGTCGTCGATCGGCTCATCCCGTACTTCGAGGAGACCATCGTCGCCGAGCTGAAAGTGGGCAAGAACGTCCTCGTCGCGGCCCACGGCAACTCGCTCCGCGCCCTGGTGAAGTACCTCGACGAGATTTCCGACGCCGATATCGCGGCTCTGAACATTCCGACCGGTATTCCATTGCAGTACGACTTCGAGGGTGGTGACGGAAAGCTCGTCCCGTCGAATCCGGGCGGAACGTACCTCGATCCCGAAGCGGCCGCCGCAGGAGCCGCTGCCGTCGCGAATCAGGGCGGTAAGTAGGGAGCACGTCTGAAACAGCAGGTGAACGATCGAAGAACACTGCCGACGGGGACTATGACGACCAGGGAAATGCCTGCACCCTGCGTATGTGAGCTGTCCATCGAACGTACGATTCCGGTGTGAGTGTTGCATCGGCCGTACTGCTGGCTATCGCCACGGCCTTCGTGGGATATCTCGTCGGCGGTGTTCTGATCCCCTACCTGGCGACGCGTCACTCCGAACGAAACCGCGCAACATCCGGGCTGACGATGTCGCAGGTGCTGGATCTGATCATTCTGGCGTCGGAGAGCGGCATCGCCGTCGTCGATCGGTTTCACGACGTCGTGTTGTCGAATCCTCGGGCCGAGGAGCTCGGTCTGGTGCGTAACCGCCTGATCGACGATCGCGCCTGGGACGCGGCGCAGAAGGTTCTCGCCGACGGTCACCCCGTCGAAGTAGACATCAGCTCGAGAGACATCAGAACCACTACCAGCCGTGACCGGATGGCAGTTCGGTGTGTCGCCCGACTGCTCAGCAAGGAAGACCAACGATTCGTCGTCCTGTTCGCCGACGACGATTCCGAGCAGGTAAGGATGGAAGCGACCCGTCGAGACTTCGTCGCCAACGTCAGCCACGAACTGAAGACCCCGGTTGGTGCGATGAGCCTGCTGGCCGAGGCGCTGCTCGAATCGGCCGAAGATCCGGACTCGGTCCGTCACTTCGGAGGCAAAGTCGTCGCCGAGTCGAAGAGGCTCGGCAACATGGTGACCGAATTGATTGCGCTCTCACGGCTGCAAGGTGCCGAGAAGTTGCCCGATCTGGAAGTCGTCGACGTCGACACCGTCGTGAACCAAGCCCTCGATCGGTCGAAGCTCGCTGCAGAGAACGCCGGAATCACCGTCACCACCGATCATCCGAGTGGCCTCGAGGTGCTCGGCGATCAGGCTCTTCTCGTCACAGCGCTGGCCAATCTGATCCAGAATGCGATCGCCTATTCGTCGGACGGATCGCCGGTGTCCGTGAGCCGTGCGCTCAGAAGCGATTCCGTCTCGTTTGCCGTCACCGACAGAGGTATCGGCATCGCCAAAGAAGACCAGGAGCGGGTCTTCGAACGATTCTTCCGCGTCGACAAAGCACGGTCGCGGGCGACAGGTGGCACGGGCCTCGGCCTTGCCATCGCAAAACACGTCGCAGCCAACCACAACGGGAGCATCTCGCTGTGGAGCAAGCTCGGCACCGGATCCACCTTCACTCTGCAGATCCCTGCCTATTTCGAAGAAGACGACCTCGGGTCGACAGAAGGAGAAGAACAGTGACCAACGTACTGATCGTCGAGGACGAAGAATCGTTGGCCGATCCCCTCGCTTTCCTCCTGCGTAAGGAAGGGTTCGACGCCACCGTTGTCGGCGACGGCCCCTCGGCTCTCGCTGAATTCGACAGGGCAGGAGCGGATATCGTGCTTCTCGACCTGATGCTGCCGGGAATGAGCGGCACCGACGTGTGCAAGCAGCTACGCGCACGCTCGGGTGTTCCCGTCATCATGGTGACCGCACGAGACAGCGAGATCGACAAGGTCGTAGGGCTCGAACTGGGCGCGGACGACTATGTGACCAAGCCGTATTCGGCGCGCGAGCTGATCGCACGTATCCGTGCGGTGTTGCGGCGCGGGAGCGACGCAGAACTCGACGGCACGACCGATACCGGTGTGCTCGAGGCAGGCCCGGTGCGTATGGACGTCGAGCGCCACGTGGTCATGGTCAATTCGGAGCAGATTACGTTGCCGCTCAAGGAATTCGATCTCCTCGAATACCTGTTGCGAAACTCCGGCAGGGTCCTCACGCGCGGTCAATTGATCGACCGGGTCTGGGGCGCCGATTACGTCGGCGACACCAAAACCCTCGACGTGCACGTCAAGAGACTTCGTTCGAAGATCGAATCGGATCCCGCGAAGCCGGAGCATCTCGTCACCGTTCGTGGACTCGGCTACAAGCTGGAGGGGTAGGCGCCTTCGGCGCATGTGAACGAAAATACGTAGGGGGCTAGGTATTTTCGTTCACATGCGTAACGCCTGTCAGCCCAGGAACCACACGTCGCGTAGCGGGTACTGAGCGGCGTGGATCAACGGGCGTCCCTCCTGGCGGCACTCCTTGACGCGGTAGTGCCCGTCGCCGATGCATTCGATCAGTCGTGAGGTTCCGTACGGGCTCACAATGATCGAGGTGGCCTCGGGAACGTACGCGCTTCCCGAAGAGATGCCACCCGGTGCAAGAACATCGACGAACTCGAAGGTCGCGTCGTACCACTGCCAGTTGAAATCGTCCGCTGATGCAGTCGGCGCCAGGCCTGCTGCCAGCCCGAGTGCAATGGCAGTCGCCGCCAGAAGTTTCTTGATCATGTCAGTTCCCCTTCGCCGTGTGATGGTGGACGAAGTGTGGCGCGCCGACTTCACCGATGGCAGGGTTCGGACGAATTTCACCCTCGAAGGATCAGACGCTGCGGAGCTGCCCTACTTGGTCCGCTGGGCCTCACGGGTCGCCGGGTGGACCGCGATGAGTCCGAGTCCGCGTCGGCGTTTGCACAGTGAGGCCAGTTCTTCGTACGCGGGCTTACCGAGGAGTTCGGTCAGTTCGGGTTTGTAGGACTCGAAGACCTGTTTGGCGCCTACGTGGGCGTCGGGGGAGCCGGAGCAGTACCAGGACAGATCGTGGCCGCCCTCGCCCCAGCCGCGACGGTCGTACTCGCCGATGGTGGTCTTGAGGATTTCGGTGCCGTCGGGCCGGGTGATCCAGTCCTGGGTGCGCCGAATCGGCAGCTGCCAGCACACATCAGGTTTGACCTCGAGCGGCTCGATGCCCTTCCTCAACGCCATCGAATGCAGCGCGCACCCGATTCCGCCTTCGAATCCTGGCCGGTTCTGGAAGATACATGCGCCTTTGTAGCGGCGGGTGCGCAGCGACTGCTCGTCATCGAGATCGTCGTACTCGACGTAGCCCTTCTTGCCGAGGCCCTTGTCCATCAGCTGCCAGTCCTGCGCGGTGAGCATCTTCACCGACGCATCGAGCTTGCGTTTGTCGTCGTCGTCGGAGAGGAACGCACCGTGCGAGCAACACCCGTCATCGGGGCGACCTGCAACGGTTCCTTGGCAGGCGGGTGTACCGAACACACACGTCCAATTCGACAGAAGCCAGGTGAGGTCTGCTGCGATGATGTGCTCGGAGTTGTCCGGATCGGGGAATTCCACCCATTCGCGAGGGAAATCCAGATCGACTTCTGCGGCAAACGACTGCTGCTTACTACCTGCTGTCACAAGAGACGACGGTAGACCCAGTACCGTGGTGATGTGCGATTAGGGGTGCTCGACGTCGGCAGCAACACCGTGCATCTTCTGGTGGTGGATGCGCATCGTGGCGGGCACCCGACACCGATGAGCTCCTCGAAAGCCACTCTCCGGCTCTCCGAGAACACCGACGCCGACGGAAATATCACGCGCGAGGGTGCGGACCGGCTGGTCAGCGAGGTCGGAGACTTCGCTGAGATAGCGAAGAAGTCCGGCTGCGGAGAGCTGATGGCCTTCGCCACGTCGGCCGTGCGTGACGCACACAACAGTGACGAAGTTCTGGCACGAGTTCTCAGCGAAACCGGCGTCGCACTGCAGACTCTGTCCGGCGTTGACGAAGCTCGGCTGACGTTCCTCGCCGTGCGTCGCTGGCACGGGTGGAGCGCGGGACGGATCCTCAACCTCGACATCGGCGGTGGCTCGCTCGAAATGACGACGGGTACCGACGAAGACCCTGATGTCGCATTCTCGCTTCAGCTCGGTGCAGGTCGCTTGACCAGGGACTGGCTCGACGTCGATCCCCCCGGAAAGCGACGCGTCGCGGTGCTGCGGGATTGGCTCGACGCCGAACTCGCGACCCCGGCGAAAGAGCTTCTCGCGGCTGGCGAGCCAGACCGAGCCGTCGGCACATCGAAGACGTTCCGGTCACTGGCGCGGCTAACCGGAGCGGCGCCCTCGGCGGCCGGTCCGAGGGTCACTCGAAGACTGACTGCGGACGGTCTGAGGCAACTCATAGCGTTCATTTCGCGGATGACGGCGTCGGACCGTGCAGAATTGGAAGGAGTCAGCGCCGACCGGTCACCGCAATTGGTGGCCGGGGCGTTGGTAGCGGAGGCGAGTATGCGAGCACTGTCGATCGATTCGATCGAGATCTGCCCGTGGGCGTTGAGGGAAGGTTTGATTTTGCGGAAGCTGGACACCGAAACGGACGGCGATCTGGTGGTGAGGTCGACATGAGCGAGAACAACGCGGACCCGGAGGACACCGGGCAAATTTCCGTTGCCGAACTCCTGGCCCGCAACGGCCAGAAGGGTACGAACCTCAGCACCGGGGGTCGGCGACGCCGGGGCGTCAAGGGCGGCATCTCCGTTGCCGAGCTGACCGGAGAGATTCCGATCGTCCGAGCGGAGCCGGCATCGGACGAGGCGCCCGTCATCGCGGCCGCCCCGACCCCGCGGGCCCGCAGCAAGGCCGAACCGGAGCCCGAACTTCTGTCCGGGTCGACCACCGCTGCCGGTGACCTCTTGAACCAGGCGCACGACGAGAACGAGCGCCGCCCGTACGGATCGACCGCTTCACAGCGTCCGAGCGATTCTCAGCGTCCAACACCGGCCTCACGACCCGCCCCCGTGAGCGGGCGTCGGGCAGCGCCGGAGCGTGCTTCCGAGGAAGACGCACAGACTGTCGTCACGCCGCCCCCGGCACGGGTCCAGCGCACGTCCGGGTTCGTTGCGCGAACCCGAGCGCAGCCGACCGAGTCGGACGCGGAACCGAAGACCGACGTCACTGCCCCGACACCCGCACCGGCTGCGACGCCGAAACCTGCACCTTCTACATCGGCCGGGGCCCCATCATCGACGGTCGCCGCGCCGAGGATCGACCGTGGCACTGTCGGCAAGGGCACGGTCGCCGCGCCGAAGGTCGACGAGGCAGCGGTCGACGGAGATGCCGACACCGTCCTCACACCCGATCTGACGAAGAAGATCACCGCACTGGAGAAGTCGGAGACGGGGGACGAGGCAAAGGCCGCTGAGCCCGAGGAAAAGGCGTCCGAGAAGAAAGCGGCCGAGGAAGCCGCCCCCACCGAGCCGCGGGCGTCCGGCAAGAAGGGTGCAGCCCGGCAGTGGCTCGGTCTTGTGGGCCAGGGAGTCGTGGCCGTCGTGGTCGGAGCCCTGCTGTTCAAAGGGTTCGAGCGACTGTGGGACATGCTGCCGTGGGTCGCATTGATCTTGTCGGTGCTCGTGATCGTCGGTCTCGTGGCAGTGGTGCGCATTCTTCGTCGAACCGACGACATGATCAGCATGGTCATCGCCATCGCAGTCGGAGTGTTCGTCACACTCGGACCTTTGGCATTCCAATTGAGTACGGGCTGATCGGGCTTCACGTGACGGACGGTCGAATTGCTGTGGGGCTGTCCACTGCCTCGGTGTATCCCCAGAACGCCGAGGCAGCTTTTCGGTATGCCGCCGAATTGGGGTACGACGGTGTCGAGCTCATGGTGTGGGCCGAATCGGTCAGTCAGGACATCGCAGCCGTCAGGGCGCTCTCGCGCAAGTACCGGATCCCGGTTCAAGCGATCCACGCACCATGTCTGCTGATCTCACAACGGGTGTGGGGCGCCGATCCAGCGGTAAAGCTCGAGCGTTCGGTCCAAGCGGCCGAGGAGCTGGGTAGCTCGACCGTCGTCGTACATCCGCCTTTTCGGTGGCAGAAGAAGTACGCCGAAGGGTTCGGTGAACAGGTCGCAGACCTGGAGATGGGCTCGGACGTCATCGTTGCGGTCGAGAACATGTTCCCGATGCGAGCCGACAGGTTCTTCGGCCGCAAGGAAGGGTCCGCAGCACGTTTGCGCAAACGCGGCGGGCCGGGAGCCGCGGTGTCTGCGTTTGCGCCGTCGTACGATCCGACGGATTCCGATCACGCGCACTACACACTGGACCTGTCGCACACGGCTACCGCGGGTACCGACGCCGTCGAGATGATGAAACGGATGGGCGACGGCCTTGCTCATCTGCATCTGGCTGACGGTCGAGGCGCCTCGGTCGATGAGCATTTGATACCTGGCCACGGCGATCAACCATGCGCCGAAGTATGTGCCGAGTTGGTGCGCAAAGGTTTCCGCGGACAGGCCGTGGTAGAGATCAACACTCAGAATGCCCGCACTCTGCCGGAACGAGCGTCGATGCTCGGTCAGGCGTTGGACTTTGCGCGCAAGCACCTCGGTTAGTACACCCGGGCGTACAGCAAGAATTCGGAAAGGCTCGAGCAATGAGTAGTCCCTTCGCGGCGGCGACGACGCTGACCACACTCGAACAGACGGAGACCGACGGAAACTACGGCGCGGTCATCGACTCGACCTGGACGATCGGACCGAAAGTTCACGGTGGAACGATGCTCGCGGCAGCGGCGGCCGCGGCACGGAAGCAGTTGCAGGAGAGCGACATTCAACCGCTTGCGGTCAGCGCCAGTTATCTCAGCGCACCGGACCCGGGCGAGGTCGAGCTGGCAGCGACCGTCCGCAAGCGCGGCAAACAGGTGTCGCACGTCGACGTCGAACTCACCCAGGGCGGCCGCGTCGCCATGCGCGCCGCCGTCACGCTGGGGCGACCGGATACCGACTCGCCCAGGTACGAGGTGGCGTCGCCACTCGCGTCGATGCCCGTCGAGCCGCCCGAGGGCACTCAGGCCATCGGCGGCGACCATCCGATGGCGTCGATCGTTCACGTCGCGCAAGGATGTGACATGCGTATCGACCCCGGTTCCGCGCACTTCTTGACCGGCCAGCAGGGGGAGCCCGAAGTTCGCATGTGGGTGCGCCCGCACGCGGGTGACGAGGCCGATGCCGATACGGCCCTCCTGTTCGCGCTGATGACGGGCGACATCTGTGCGCCGGTGACGATGAATCGTGGGATGTTCGGCTGGGCTCCGACGGTCCAGCTGACGGCGTACGTTCGGCGAGCACCCAGTCCCGGCTGGCTACGCGTCGCGGCGAACAGCACTGTCATCGGTGGAACCTGGTTCGAGGAGGACCACCTTGTCCTCGACTCGACTGGCGCAGTTGTGGTGCAGAGTAGGCAACTTGCGATGGTGCCGCGGTAGGTGCTGCGCACCGGCGTGAATGTTCGGTCGCAGGCTTCGGGCACGCTACCCGCACACAGGCGGCGGAGCCGCCGATCTAGGCTTGCCCGCATGACGAGAATTGCTGTAATCGGTGGCGGGCGGATCGGCGAGGCGCTGATCGCCGGGTTGCTCGAATCGGGTCACGCGGTCCGTGACCTCGTAGTGGCCGAGAAGTTCGATGCCCGCGCGGCCGAGTTGGCATCCGCCTTTGGAATCCTGACAACGACAATCGCCGAAGCATCCGAGAACGCGGATGTCATCGTGCTGGCCGTCAAACCCGGTGACGTCGACGGCGCACTCACCGAGGTCGCGAAGATCGACCTCGACGGCGAGCGCGAACAGCTGATCGTCTCCCTCGCAGCGGGCGTCCCGACGTCCAAGTTCGAGCCGAAGCTCCCTGCTGGCTTCCCCGTGGTGCGGGTCATGCCGAACACTCCGATGCTCGTCGGTGAAGGCGTGAGTGTGCTTGCGCCTGGCCGGTACGCCAAGCGTGAACACCTCGACCTGGTGGAGAAGATCCTGTCGTCGGTGGGCAAGGTGGTGACCGTCAAGGAGAGTCAGCTCGACGCAGTCACTGCCGTGTCCGGGTCCGGTCCGGCCTATTTTTTCCTCGTCGCCGAGGCGATGATCGACGCCGGTGTCGGGCTCGGTTTGACGCGCGACGTCGCCTCCGCGCTCGTCGTTCAGACGATGGTCGGCTCCGCTGCGATGCTGGATCGGGCCGACGAGACGCCAACCGAGCTTCGATACGCCGTGACCTCTCCCGGCGGCACGACAGCAGCGGCAGTCCGAAAATTGGAGGAAAATGGCCTCCGAGCAGCCTTTTTCGATGCGTTGACGGCTGCGAAGGCTCGTGCAGCTGAGATGGGCGTCACAGCAGAATAAAAAATTGGTTGCCTACACCCGTCGCAGTAACACCATTGGTCACGTTAGGCTCACAGGTAGCACGTGCGTGTCTGTTCGGCAGGAGGGGAAGCCTGCCGCGCGAGACGTGCCGGAGGTATGTGGATTGATGGCGCCTGTAAACAAGTCGTCCAAGGGTTCGTCCCCGGACGGTCAACTAGCTGGAACGCAATTCCTCACGGTTGCCGAAGTGGCAACGCTGATGAGGGTGTCGAAAATGACTGTGTACCGCCTGGTACACGGCGGAGAGCTGCCCGCTGTACGAGTGGGTCGATCGTTCCGTGTGCACGCCAAGGCGGTACACGACTACCTCGAGACCTCGTACTTCGACGCGGGCTGAACCGCATCGAAGGTACGCGGACGGGTATCGACGAGTGGACCGGGCCGGTTTCGTGGATCGATGTCCACACCGGTAAGGTGGAGACTCGTCGTGTTCGAGTAATATCGGCACTCGTCCCAGGGTCACGAGCGGAGCCTGCGGAGAGAGCAGGTTGGCTGAAAGTTGCATCGAGCTTCGACCTTGGAGGTTCAAGCAGATCGAGGCCCGAGCGCCAGCTTGGGGATCGACGGCCTGTCTTGCCCTGATCGGGTGAGCGGGTTCGAGGTGCCAGGTAGGCGTACGCAACTTCGCGTGCGCGAAAACGCTAGAGAAGAACGTGAGGACACCCGCCATGGGTTCAGTGATCAAGAAGCGTCGCAAGCGCATGTCGAAGAAGAAGCACCGCAAGTTGCTTCGACGCACTCGAGTGCAGCGCAGGAAACTCGGTAAATAAGAGTTCTGCGGACAAGCCCGTCACCGTTCTCGGTGGCGGGCTTCTCTGTATTCGGAGCAGTCCGTATTCGTAGCAGTCCGCGCAATTCGTCGCAGTCTGCGCACGAGATCAGAGGCGCCGTCTCGGCCCACATTTTCCTGCACATCGCGGCACTCGTGGTCCGCTCGCATCTTCGCGGGATTGCAGTAGGCTGCAGGCCAGCGGCAATCAATCGGGGGTGTGCGTGACTTCGAACGATCGAGGCGTTGCAGCGCCCAAAGTGGTGCTGGTCACCGGCGCGAGTCGTTTTCTCGGCGGCTATCTCGTCACCCGACTCGCACAGAACCCCGCCATCGACCGAGTTATCGCAGTCGACTCGCAATCGCCGAGCAAAGATCTTCTTCGACGGATGGGGCGCGCCGAGTTCGTACGCGCCGACATTCGCAACCCGCTCATCGGAAAAGTCATCAGGAACGCGGGCGTCGACACCGTCGTACACGCAGCCACCGTCACGAAACCGCCGCGGTCCGGCGGGCGAGCGACGATGAAGGACCTGAACGTCATCGGCGCTATGCAGTTGTTCGCGGTGTGTCAGAAGTCGCCGTCCGTGCAGAAGGTCGTGCTTCGATCGTCCTCGTCGGTATACGGATGCAGCGCCAAGGACCCGGTGAAGTTCACCGAAGAAATGAGCGCGCGTCGCCCGCCGTCGGGGGCGTTCGCCCGCGACACCATCGACATCGAGGGCTACATCCGCGGCCTCGGCCGTCGGCGCCCCGACATCGCCGTGTCAATCCTTCGAATGGCCCCGCTGATCGGGCCTCGTCTCAACGGCTCCATCTCCCGCTACATGACCTCGCCGATCGTCCCGAGCATCGTCGGCCGAGATGCACGGATGCAGTTGCTGCACGAAGAAGATGCGCTGGCGGCGCTCGAGCGGGCGACGACCGGCGGGCCGGCCGGAACGTTCAATGTCGGAGCCGACGGCACCATCATGTTGTCGCAGGCCATCCGGCGTGCCGGGCGCATCGAGGTCCCCGTGCCGTTCGCGCTGTTCAAGAGCGTCGGGCGAGCTCTGATGGGCGGAATGATGCGCGAGTTCACCACCGAGCAGCTGGACTACTTCCACTTCGGGTGTGGCCTCGACACCACACGAATGCGATCGGACCTCGGTTTCGAACCGCGATGGACTACCGTGCAGGCATTCGACGACTTCGTGCGGGGTGCTGCGCTGCGACCGGTACTTCGAACCGAGTGGGTGGACTCGGTGGAGAAACGGGCGGTCTGGGCGGCCGACGCTGGAGCGTCACTGTCCAAAGCTGTACTTGCTGCGACAACAGGTCGAGAGAGGTGAACGAAGTGGCAAAGGTGATCCCGCTGCACGGCAGTGGTCACGGGCGAGATCGAATCGAGCACGCTCGTTCCGATCGAAGCCGCGCCGACGACAGTCGCAGCCGTCACCCGTCCTCGTACGCCGAACCGAGCGCACCCATCCAGCTCAATCCGCCGACGACACCGACACCGCCCGCGGTGTCGGAACCGAGTCAGATCGACGCAGCGGCGAACAAGCTCGTCGACACCATCTCCGAGACTGCCGAATTCGTCCGGCGGCGCCTCGCGGGCGACTACACAGTCGACGAGTTCGGCTACGATCCTCACTTCGCCGACGCACTGTGGCTTCCGCTGCTTCGCCCGCTGTTCGACAAGTGGTTCAGGGTGGAGATCAAGGGGATCGAGAACATCCCCGACGTCGGCGGCGCTCTGGTGGTGGCCAACCATGCCGGAGTCATACCCGTCGACGCGTTGATGACCTCCGTTGCGGTGCGCGATCATCACCCCGCCCATCGGCCACTGCGAATGTTGGCTGCTGACATGGCATTCGAGATGCCGGGCGTAGGGACCATCGCACGCAAGGCAGGTCACACACTTGCCTGCAATCCCGATGCCGAGCGTCTGCTGCGGATGGGCGAAGTTGCTGCTGTGTTCCCCGAAGGGTTCAAAGGCATCGGCAAGCCGTTCAGCGAGCGGTACAAGTTGCAGCGCTTCGGTCGTGGCGGATTCGTGTCCGCTGCGCTCAAAACGGGTGCCCCGATCATCCCGTGCTCCATCGTCGGATCCGAGGAGATCTATCCGAAGATCGGTGACATCACTCCGCTGGCCAGACTGATGGGCATGCCGTATTTCCCGGTGACCCCGTTGTTCCCGCATTTCGGTCCGCTTGGGCTGATCCCGTTGCCGTCTAAGTGGTACATCGAGTTCGGCAAGCCGATCTACACCGATTCGTACGACGCCCAAGCCTCGGAGGACCCGATGGTGCTGTTCGAACTGACCGACCACGTCAGGGAGACCATTCAGCACACTCTCTACCGTCTGCTGGCCAAGCGTCGCAACGTCTTCCTGGGGTAGGCAGTAACCTCGCCTCTGTGATTGACCGAGACACCGTGCTGATTCGAGACACCATTACCGAGGACCTCCCCGCGATTCTCGACATCCACAACGATGCGATCAGGAATACGACGGCGATCTGGGACGAGACCGAGGTCGGTCTGGACGAGCGGATGGACTGGCTCGCCGGTCGATTGACCGCCGGTTATCCGGTGCTGACGGCGGTCGTCGATGGCTCGGTTGCAGGCTACGCGTCGTACGCCCAGTGGCGACCCAAGAGCGGGTACCGCCTCACCGTCGAACATTCGGTGTACGTGTCGGACGAGTTTCACCGGCGGGGTATTGCGACCGCATTGTTGACCGAGTTGATCGAGCGGGCACGGACGGCAGGGATTCATGCCCTCGTCGGAGTGATCGAATCCAGGAACACCACATCGATCGCTCTCCACGAGAAGTTCGGCTTCGTGACGGTGGGGCAGATGCCCGAGGTCGGCATCAAGTTCGACGAGTGGCTTGATCTCACGTTGATGCAGTTGACGCTTTAACTAGCTCACACGGCAGTCAGCTTGCACGGCAGTCAGCTTGCACGGCGTCGACCCAGGACGGCGGCGAGGCCCCCGCCGACCGCACCCAGTGCAAGCGCGGTCGGAACCCCGATCTTGGCCGCTTTGCGGCCGGTACGAAAGTCACGAATCTCCCAGCCGCGGTTCTTGGCGAGTTCCCGCAGATCCGCGTCGGGATTGACCGCCACGGCGGTGCCGACGAGCGAGAGCATCGGAACGTCGTTGTGACTGTCCGAGTACGCAGTACAGCGCTTGAGATTGAGTCCTTCGCGAACAGCGAGGGTGCGGACGGCATGAGCTTTGCCGAGTCCGTGCAAAATGTCGCCGACGAGTCGGCCGGTGAAGATGCCGTCCTTGCTTTCGGCGACGGTGCCGAGTGCTCCGGTCAGGCCGAGTCTTTCGGCGATGATCTGCGCGAGCTCGAGCGGGGTGGCCGTCACCAGCCACACCTGCTGACCTGCATCGAGGTGCATCTGTGCGAGCGCCGCAGTGCCCGGCCAGATCTTGTCGGCGATCAGCTCGTCGTAGATCTCCTCGCCGAGCGACCGAAGTTCCGACGTCGGCCTGCCCTTGATGAACGACAGAGCTTTCTCGCGGCCGCTCGCGACGTCCTCGCTGTTCTCCTTGCCGCTCACTCTGAATTTGACTTGCTGCCAAGCGAATTGGGCAAGATCACCACTGGTGAAGTACTTGCGAGCGGCGAGACCGCGGGCGAAATGAATGATCGAGGCGCCTTGGACCATGGTGTTGTCGACGTCGAAGAACGCAGCCGCAGTCAGGTCGAGGGGAATGGACCCGCCGCCCTCGGTCTGCAACGCGATGGCTGCGTCGGCGCTCGCCTCGCCCGCCACGCTGGCGCGAACCTGAGCGTCCGAAGGGCCGAGCGGATTGCGCAGACGCCGCTTACGCCGTTTGTCCGCGCGCGGATGTGCGGTGTCGACCATGTCCTCGTCGGGTACCTCGGTCACAGGCAGGTCCACGGGCACGGGCAGGTCGACAGCCCCCGCGCCGTCAGCCCCCGCCGCGTCAGCTACCGCGCCGTCAGCTCCCGATTGGTCGGCTCCCGTCTCGTCAGGGCCGACCCCAGGCGTCTTGGAACCCCCGTTGCTCATCACGCGCACCTCCATGTTCGAGCACTGCCTAGACCCTAGTCCGTAGGTCCGACCGAAGAGCTGTCCGCGTAGCCCCGACGCACGGGTCGAGCCCGGACAGGATGTGACCTTCGTCTCTCGCAGGGGAGTGCAAGAGTGGACCTATGAATTCTGCGGAGACATCGGTGGTTCTTCTCACCCGCGCCGGCTGTCACACCTGCGTCGTCGAGTTCGAGCGTTTGAAAGCCGTGTGCGCCGATTTCGGGTTGACACCGCGGGCGGTTGACGTCGACGAAGCTGCGCGCACCGCCCCTGACCTGCGTGCCGAGTTCGGTGACCGGGTACCCGTCGTTCTGATCGACGGGAAGGAGCACAGCTACTGGGAGGTCGACGAGCGCAGATTGCGGGCAGATCTGGCCTCCAGAAGGGCACCCTAAGAAGGTGTGTTTGCTCTCGCTTTGCAGGTGAGGGCCCCTCTAGCACGGATCCAGCGACTTTGTTCATTCGTTCACAAGCAGTTACCGTGGTGCGAACGTGAACCACAGATCACCTGCCCATGATCAGCGTGAAGACATGATCAGCGTGAAGACCGGCCCACAAAAGCCGATCGGACGAGGAGCCATGAACGTGACCGAAGAGCGCCCGGCCGTGCCGGTTGGTGTCGACCGGTCGCCACGTATCGATCGAACGGTGGGCCCCGAACGCGTTATCCCACAGGCTACGGTGACGCGATTGGCCACCTACTTGCGGGTCCTCGGAATCCTTGCCGACGACGGCGTTCTCATTGTTTCCAGCGAAGAACTCGCCACGGCGGCCGGAGTTGGATCGGCCAAACTGCGCAAGGACTTGTCGTTCCTCGGTCCCAACGGAGTGCGCGGAGTCGGATACGACGTCATGCGTCTTCGCGCGCGGATCGAAAGCGCCCTCGGCCTCGATCGCGGACACAAGGTCGTGCTCGTCGGAGTCGGAAATCTCGGTGAAGCGTTGGCCAGGTACGGCGGATTCGGGCGACGCGGTTTCTCCATGGTCGGTCTCTTCGACCGCAATCCGGAGCGCGTCGGCCTCGACATCGACGGTCTGCGCGTGCAACACGTCGATTCGCTCGAGGACGCGTGCCGCGAACTCGAAGCGACGATCGGCGTCATCGCCACTCCTGACGATTCCGCGCAAACCGTCGCCTCGGCCTTCGTGGCCGGCGGCGTCGAATGCATCCTCAGTTTTTCTCCCGTAACGCTCGACGTTCCGGATCGGGTCGAGGTCCGACGGGTCGACCTCGCGGTCGAGATGCAGGTGCTCTCGTTCAATTCCTCTCGTAACGAGGCCGCGCACGGTGCGCCTGCGTTGTCTCCTGCGCCTCGACTCGGTAGAAGCCGTGGTCCGCGCGTGAGCCCGGGTTCGATACCCGGCACCCCTGCAGCAAGTAGCTCCATCGGCAGTACCTCTCTAAAGAATGGATCGGTGATTGCACCGTGAGTGTCCTTCTCGTCGGGATTTCGCACCGCAGCGCTCCCGTCGCAGTCCTCGAACGTGTCGCGATCACGGACACCGACCGGCCGAAGCTGACGGACAAGCTCATGGCCAGCGGAAATATCTCCGAGGTCATGGTCGTGTCGACGTGCAACCGCGTCGAGGTCTACGCGGTGGTCGACGCCTTCCACGGCGCTCTCGCCTCGGTCGGCGAGATTCTTGCCGAACATTCGGGTCTCGCGGTGCCGGACCTCACCAAGCACGCGTACGTGCGATACAGCGAAGCTGCCGTCGAGCACCTGTTCGCCGTCGCGAGCGGCCTGGACTCCATGGTCATCGGTGAGCAGCAGATCCTCGGTCAGATTCGCGCCGCCTACGCGGCGTCCGACGGGCAGCAGGCGTCGGGACGAGTACTGCACGAACTGGCACAGCAGGCGCTCCGCGTCGGCAAGCGTGTGCACTCCGAAACAGGCATCGACTCGGCCGGCGCATCGGTCGTCTCGGTGGCGCTCGACCGTGCTGCGGACCTGTTCGGCGGCAGCCTTGCCGGGCGCACCGCAGTCGTCCTCGGTGCAGGCGCGATGGGCGGGCTGTCGGTCGCGCACCTCGGCCGCGCGGGCATCCAGCGTTTGATCGTCGTCAACCGCACGCGTGAGCGCGCCGTCCATCTGGCCGAAACGGCCTCCTCGGCCGGTGTCGACGCCTCGTCGGTGGATCTGGAAGACATCGCTTCGGCTCTGTCGGACGCCGACGTACTCGTCACCTGTACCGGCGCCGTGGGCGCAGTCGTCTCGCTCGCCGATGCTCATCTCGCGCTTGCACAGCGCGAAGCCGGGCGAGCGCTGGCCATCTGCGACCTCGGCCTCCCTCGCGACGTCGACCCGGCCGTTGCAGGTCTGCCCGGTGTCGAGGTCTTCGACATGGAGTCGCTTCAGCGTGATCCCGCCGCGGGGGCGGCGTCCTCAGACGCGTCGGCGGCCCGAGAAATCGTCTCCTCCGAGTTGTCCGGGTATTTGGCGGGGCAGCGTCTCGCGGAGGTAACCCCGACGGTGACCGCCCTGCGCCAGCGTGCTGCCGAGGTGGTCGAGGGCGAATTGATGCGGCTCGAGTCGCGGTTGCCCGGGTTGGATTCACCGCAGCGCGACGAGGTGGCACGGACCGTGCGACGCGTCGTCGACAAACTTCTTCACTCGCCGACCGTGCGGGTCAAGCAACTGGCCACCACCCCGGGTGGCGACTCCTACGCGGCGGCATTGCGCGAGCTCTTCGAGCTGAGCCCCGGTGCCGTCGAGGCTGTCGCCAGCCCTGTCGAGATCAACGGAATGGAACTCGTGGACGACTTCACAGCCAGCCGAACCGATGTCCAGAAGGGACAGCCGGAGTGAGCGAGATCGGCGCCCGGGTAATTCGGATCGGAACACGCGGTTCGTTGTTGGCCACGACGCAGGCGGAGACGGTTCGTCAGGGGCTCATAGCAGCAGGACTGAATGCCGAACTCGTCATCGTCAAGACCGCGGGCGACCTGTCGGCTGCCCCAGTGCAGACGATCGGCGTCGGCGTATTCACCGCAGCCCTGCGTGAGGCCCTCACCGACGGCAAGGTCGACATCGCGGTGCACTCGTACAAGGATCTGCCGACGGCTCCGGACGAGCGATTCGTCATCGCCGCTGTCCCCGAGCGCGAAGACCCGCGTGACGCGCTCGTCGCGCGTGACGGTCTGGTTCTCGGTGAACTCCCGGCGGGAGCGAAGATCGGCACGTCCGCGCCTCGCCGCGTCGCGCAGCTACGCGCTCTCGGCCAGGGACTGAACGTCGTGCCCCTGCGCGGCAACCTCGACACCCGAATCGGCAAGGTCGCCTCCGGCGAGCTCGATGCCGTCGTGGTGGCGCGGGCCGGGCTCGCTCGAATCGACAGACTCGAGGTCGTCACCGAATCCCTCGACCCGGTTCAGATGCTGCCTGCACCTGCGCAGGGCGCCCTCGCGGTCGAATGCCGAACCGCCGACACCGATCTCGTCGAGGTGGTTCGCACACTCGACGACGCCAACTCGCGCGCAGCCGTCGCAGCCGAGCGCGGACTGCTCGCCGAGCTCGAAGCAGGGTGCACGGCTCCGGTCGGAGCCGTCGCCGAGGTTGTCGAATCGATCGACGAGGACGGACGGATCTTCGACGAGATCTCGCTGCGCGGATGCGTCGCGGCGATCGACGGAAGCGACAGCATCAGAGCATCGATCGTCGGATCGATCGCAGGCGCCGAGGAACTCGGCCGCGACCTCGCTCGGGAACTGCTCGATCTGGGAGCGCGAGATCTCGTGGCTGTCACCGAACCAGCCGTACCAGCACACACCGGGGGAGCAACCCATGTCTAGGTCGATCACTGCACCGACCCGCGGACGCGCCAAACGCACGGCCCCGAGGCCCATTGTCCGCGGCGGCGCCATCGCGACCGCCCGGCTGATACCGAAACGGGGCCCGGCAACCCCGATCGAACTGCATTACCCATACAAGAAAGCACTGGAGAACAACCGATGAGCCCAGTCCGCAAGAACGCCAACGGGCGAATCCTGTTCGTGGGGTCAGGGCCGGGTGACCCGGCTCTGCTCACCGTCCGAGCACGCGAGGTTCTCGGCGCAGCCGAGCTCGCCTTCACCGACCCCGACGTCGACAAGGGCGTCGTCGCGCTCGTCGGCGCCGATTTGCCTCGTGACGCGGAGACCGGAGAGAACGGCGTCGACGTCCGTCCCGCTCTCGGTGAGCCCGCCGAGGTCGCCAAGACTCTGCTCGCGGAGGCGAAGAACGGTCACGACGTCGTCCGCCTCGTCTCGGGCGATCCGTTGACGGCCGATTCCGTCATCGCCGAGGTCAGTGCCGTCGCTCGCACACACGTGCAGTTCGAGGTCCTTCCCGGCTTGCCGTCCGGCTCGGCGGTACCCAGCTACGCCGGTATGGCACTCGGCTCCGGCCACACCGAAGCGGACGTCCGCGGTGAAGTCGACTGGGCCGCGCTCGCCGCAGCCCCTGGGCCGCTCGTGCTGCATGCCACCTCGGGCCACCTCGCCGAGACCGCCAGTGCGCTCGTCGAACACGGCCTGGCGCCTCAGACGCCTGCCGCGATCACCGTTCGCGGCACCACTCGTCAGCAGCGCACCGTCGAGGCGACGCTCGCGACGCTGAACGACGCGGGTAGCGAGCTCGTCGGCTCCCTCGTCGTCACCGTCGGCAAGGTCGTCACCGGCCGAAACAAGATGTCCTGGTGGGAATCGCGCGCGCTGTACGGCTGGACCGTGCTCGTGCCCCGCACGAAGGATCAGGCCGGTGAGATGAGCGATCGGCTCGTCACACACGGTGCGATCCCGATCGAGGTTCCGACCATTGCCGTCGAGCCTCCTCGTAGTCCCGCGCAGATGGAACGGTCCGTCAAGGGCCTCGTCGACGGTCGTTACCAGTGGGTCGTCTTCACCTCCACCAATGCGGTCCGGGCCGTGTGGGAGAAGTTCGAAGAGTTCGGTCTCGACGCCCGCGCGTTCTCCGGTGTCAAGATCGCCTGTGTCGGCGAAGCGACGGCCGAGAAGGTGCGCTCGTTCGGCATCAACCCCGAACTGCTTCCGTCGGGCGATCAGTCCTCCCTCGGGCTCCTCGAGGACTTCCCGCCGTACGACGAGGTGTTCGACCCGGTCAATCGAGTTCTGTTGCCGCGCGCCGATATCGCGACCGAAACGTTGGCCGAAGGTCTTCGCGAACGGGGATGGGAGATCGACGATGTCACGGCGTACCGCACGGTTCGCGCCGCGCCGCCACCCGCCGAGACCCGCGAGATGATCAAGACCGGCGGCTTCGACGCGGTGTGCTTCACGTCGAGTTCGACCGTCCGCAATCTCGTCGGTATCGCAGGCAAGCCCCACGCCCGCACCTTGGTCGCGTGCATCGGACCGAAGACGGCCGAGACGGCTGTCGAGTTCGGACTGCGCGTCGACGTGCAGCCCGAGACGGCGCAGGTGGGACCTCTCATCGAAGCGCTCGCCGAGCACGCTGCCCGACTGCGCGCCGAAGGTGCACTGCCGCCTCCGCGCAAGAAGTCGCGTAGGCGCTGACGAACGATGTTTCCAGTGGACCGCCCTCGCAGGCTGAGGCGAACCCCGGCGCTCAGGCGGTTGGTCGCCGAAACTTCGTTGCAGCCACGGCATCTGGTGTTGCCGATGTTCGTCGCCGACGGAATCTCCGAGGCTCGTGAGATTTCGTCGATGCCGGGTGTCTTCCAGCACACGCTCGATTCGTTGAGCAGGGCTGCCGAGGAAGCTGTTGCTGCTGGGGTCGGCGGCGTCATGCTGTTCGGCGTCCCCCGGCCCGAGGACAAGGATGCCGACGGCACGGGCGGCAGCGACCCCCACGGCATTCTCAACAGAGGTCTTGCTCGTTTGAAGGCCGACCTCGGTGACTCGACGGTGATCATGGCCGACACGTGTCTCGACGAGTTCACCGACCACGGCCACTGCGGAGTGCTGACGCCGGATGGGGTCGTGGACAACGACGCAACCCTGGCCCGCTACGTGGATATGGCTGTCTCGCAAGCGGATGCAGGTGCACATCTTCTCGGCCCGAGCGGAATGATGGATGGGCAGGTCGCCGCGATTCGCGACGGACTCGACGCGGCCGGGCACACCGAGGTCGGTCAATTGGCTTACTCGGCGAAGTACGCGTCGGCGTTCTACGGCCCGTTCCGTGAGGCCGTCGGTTCGTCCTTGAAAGGCGATCGGCGTACGTATCAACAGGATTCGGCCAACAGGCGTGAAGCTGTGCACGAGGTGGAGCTCGATCTCGCCGAAGGCGCAGACATGGTGATGGTCAAGCCGGCGATGAGCTATCTCGACATTCTGCGGGACGTCGCGAACATTTCGCCCGTTCCCGTTGCTGCGTACCAGATCTCGGGCGAGTACTCGATGATCACCGCGGCCGCGCAGAACGGGTGGATCGATCGTGATGCTGCGGTGCTCGAATCCCTGACGTGTATCAGGCGCGCGGGCGCGGACGTCGTGCTCACCTATTGGGCGACCGAGGCGGCGAGCTGGCTGTGAGCAACAACTGGAACCCGGAGAACGAGCAACAGCCGCCGCAACCGGATTGGCAGCGCTGGGAGGCCGAACACGGACCGACGAGCGTCGAATTCCCGCCCCCGGGGCCACCGCCCCGCGCGCCGGTCGAGCGTCCGGCTCCGGTGGACATCGAGACTGCGCGGCACCTGTGGTGGGTCGTTGCTGGGCTTGGCCTTCTGTCGTTGTTGTTGACGTTGATCGTCGTCAACGGCGAACGCGAGGTGTTTGCGCAACAGTTGGTCGACGACGTGAAAGCGCAGGACCCGACCCTTCCGCTCACGGTCGACTCGGCGCAGGGTTATCTGACGGCCGCCCTCGTTGTGATGGCACTTATCGGTATCGGTTTCGCTGCGTTGTTCGTCTACTGGGTCAAGAAGATGCGAATGGGCAAGGTGTGGGCGCGCGCTGTGCTGACGATGATCGGAACGGTCACCGTGGTCCTGGCCCTGCCCCAGCTGTTCGGCTTCGGCGTCGACGGTGGCGCGGTGCAGATCGTCATGAGCGTCGCAGGCATTCTTCAGGGCGTCGTAGCAGCTGGTGCTGTCTATTTGATGCATCGCAAGGAGTCGAACGCGTACTTTGGCGACGCATCGAAGAGATAGTTGTTGCGTGTCACATCCGTCACTTCAGTAACATGTGACTAGTATCACCGTTGATGGGGGATCCTTCGACGGAACGGAACTCGGATCCATGACGCAGCCCGAAATCAGACCGGACGAGAACGCCGAGCGAGGCAGGCCGATGTGGGCGCTGCTGGGTCTTCTCGTGGCAGTGTCCGTCGCCGTCTTCATCATGACCTTGGGGTTCAGTGCAGCCTGATCGGTCCTGGTTTCGCTGGCGTCGTACTGTGGAGTAACGTGGCGGACATCACAGTTTTCTGTCGTCAGGAGCCGCATGCAGGTCCGTGAAGAGCACCACGACGATCACGTTGTCCACTCCGAACACGGGGTTGCGCGCGAGATGATGTTGATCGGGCTCGTACTCGCGATGGGCGTGCTCGCGGCGGTGGCAATTCTGGTGCCCGCCATGGTCAGCACCTGAGCCTGGTACACCCTGCGACGCGATACCTGGCTGTGTCAGGGCACTATGGACTCGTGAATTCCGACATTCCGACGAGCACCAGACCTCGCGCGGTGACGGTTGCCTACACAATGTGGCTGGTTGCGGCCGTTCTGCTTGTTCTTGTCGCGTTGGTGACACTGACCGTTCCGGTCGATGGGCTCCGCACCTCACTCGAGGGGCAGGGCGCCTCGCCCGACGAAATCGACTCCTACCTGTCGACCATCCGCGCCGTCGGTGTCGTAGCTGCGGTGCTCGGACTGGCCGTGGGGTTTCTGTCCGGTCCTGTGCGGGCGGGGTTTGCGCGTTTTCGTCGCATTCTCGTGATCGTCTCGGTGGTCGTGTCCGTGCTGCTCCTGTTCGTCGTGTTCGGTTTGTCGCTGTTCCAGGAACTGCTGGCGGTCGTCCTGCTTCTTCTCGCGGCCAGTTCCCTCGTGTATCGGCCCTCGGCCAGGGCATGGTTCGCGCGTGGCTGACCAAGTCGTACTGTTCGAAGAGCCGGGAGCTCGGTGGCGCTCGCTGGCCTGGGGGCCTGCGGTCTGTGTTCTCGCCCTGATCATCGAACTGTCGACCGGTCCATTGGTGCATTGGTTCGCCCTCGCCCTGTTCGCGCTGCTGCTCGCGGGTTTCACCTATGTCCAGATCTCCGCGGCGCGACGCCACGTCAGCGTCGAGCTCACGAGGGAGTCCCTACGACAGGGGACGGAGACGCTCGACGTCGGCGACATCGATGTGGTTCTTCCGGCCGCGACCTATTCCGACGGGGACTACGAACCGAAGAAGTGGGAGACCGCTCGTGTACTCGGTGAGTTGACGGGTGTGCCGCGTCGCCGCCACGCCATCGGGCTGCGTTTGATCGGAGGCGGGTTGGTGCAAGCGTGGGCGAAGGACGAGGAAGCGTTGCGGTCTGCGCTCGCCGAGGTCGTGGCGGAGAAGCGATGAGAAGCATCGCCGAGGTAGTCGGCGCTGGGGTGTTGTTCGTCGTCGCCGTCGTGTTCTGGAACCTCGGGGTCACGCCGCAGGAGTTCGGTGCAACACCGGACGGCGAGCCGGCGTTCGAGTCGATCCGATATTCGGGCTCGTGGATTTCGGCCGCGACGGTTGCCGTACTTGGGGGCTCCCTGCTGTTGATCGACGCGATCCGAACGGCGGTTGTCAGGCCTTCCCATACCGGGTAGGGGTATCATTGGCGAGATGAGCAGTTATTCGACGGAGCAGGACGACCTGCTGAAGCGGTTGCGGCGTATCGAAGGCCAGGTTGCAGGAATCTCGCGCATGGTCGCCGAAGACCGATACTGCATCGACGTCCTGACTCAGGTGTCGGCAGCCACGAAAGCGTTGCAGTCCGTCTCGCTCAAACTGCTCGATGCGCACCTGGCGGGATGCGTCGTCGAAGCAGCAAAGCAAGGTGGCCCGGAGGCCGATGCGAAGGTGAAGGAAGCGTCGGACGCCATCGCCCGTCTCGTCCGTTCCTGACATGCGCTCGTGAAACGAGAGGAAAGAAGGGTTTGTCCGTGGAAAACAGTTTCGTCGTAGAAGGAATGACCTGCCAGCATTGCGCCACATCGGTTTTCGAGGAAATCTCCGAGATCGCAGGCGTTACCGATGTGAGGGTCGACGTAGCGTCGGGGCATGTGTCGGTCACGAGCGAGGGTGACATCGACAGCTCTTCGGTGGCAAACGCAGTGGCGGAGGCAGGGTATCGACTCGCCTCCTGAGTGAGTAACAATGTTTGGCCACCCTGGTATGTGGTACAGATCACGTGACACGATTGCTGACACCTTCCAGGAGTGTGCACGTGAACAAACTGTTGGCCAACACGGGGATTCTGGCGTCGAGTGTGTTGATGACACTTGCGTGTTCGACCGGCGCGTCTGCGCAACCGACCGCGGCACTGCCGACGCTCGAGGTGACGGTCGAAGCAGATGGTCTGTCCAGGCCGTGGGATGTGGTGTCCGCTCCGGACGGCACCATCCTCACCGGCGAGCGTGCAGGAAGATTCGTCGTCAAGAGATCTGGTGAGGAACCACGCGAGGTCGCAGCGGATTTGGCCGATCTGTACGCCGAAGGCGAGACCGGCCTCATGGGAATCGAACTCGCACAGGATTTTTCGACTTCGCGTGCCCTGTACACCTGCCAAGGGGTGCAAGGCTCGGGCGGTGGTCTCGGCACCGGGAGTGCGTCGCCGGGTTCAGCGGGTGGCAGTAGTAACCACATCGGGGTATTCCGGTGGACCGTCGACGAGGATTGGACGACGCTGACGCGGGAGCAGACACTCGTCGACGACATCCCGGTGGCCGACGGTGGACGCCACGGCGGATGTCGCATTCTCGCGGCTCCGGATGGCACCCTGTTCGTCGGAACCGGAGACACGGCGAGTCCGTCGGTGCCGCAGGATCGGACGTCGCTCGGCGGGAAGGTTCTGCACATCAACGCTGACGGCTCGGCCGCCGCGGATGCGCCGGGACGCGTGTACACGCTCGGCCACCGCAACGTTCAGGGCCTGGCGTTCCAGCCGGGTAGCGGACGACTGTACGAGGTCGAGCAGGGAACCTCGCGCGACGACGAGCTCAATCTGCTGGTCGCCGGCGGAAACTACGGTTACCGGCCCGACAAGACGCCGCTGATCTACGACGAGTCGGTGCCGATGACGGACCCGGATCGAGTGCCGGGGGCACGCGCCGCGGTGTGGAGTTCGGGTAGCCCGACCATCGCAACGCCAGACTTGACCTTCGTCGACGGCGATGCGTGGGGCGAATGGTCCGGCGCCGCGGTGGTGTCGAGCCAGCAGGGCAAGAAGCTTGTGTTCTTGAAGCTGAACGCGGACGGTACGACGGTGGAGCAGCAAGCCGTAGCGCTCGAGAACAAGTGGGGCCGGCTGCGGTCGCTTACGTCGCTGCCGGGTGGGGAGTTCCTGCTCACCACCGACAACGGGTCCGGGGACAAGATTCTGCGGGTCGCACCCTGACCCCCGTGCGTGGGTAGTTACCTCGGGCGGTAACTACGCACGCACGGGGGAGTGTCTACGCCTTGCTGGGGTTGGACGCTTCTTCCTCGTCGCTGCCGGCCTGAGGGTGGCCGAGCATCGCTGCACCGAGAAGGTGCTCGGGAACGCCGAAGCCCTCGACGAGTTCGAGCGCATGCAGTCGCAACGACCTGCAGCGCTCGTTGATGCCGCGAGTCACCGCCTTGGAGCGTTCGGTGGACAGGTACCGGTGCTCGATGAACCAGGCCTTGTCCTCCTCGATCACCGACAGCGCGTAGAGATCGCAGACCTGCTCGAGCAACTCCTTGGCGGTCTCGTCCTCGCAGGTGTCGATGCCGGCGATGAACGCCTCGAGAATGATGCGGTCGATATGAGCGCTCGCTGCGTGCAGCACGTGATCCTGCACGGCGTTGAACGCGTCGAAGGCGCTCGTCTCCTTCGACTTGCTCTGCAGCCTGCGCGCGACGGTGGACAGAAGGTAGTCCTCGCGGTCCTCGAACATCTTGACCTGGGTCCCGCGGTTGAACAACGAGCCCTCTTCTTCGTTGTCCTGACGGGAATCGAGGATGGTCTGCATGATCGTCTGTGCCGCAGTGCGTTTGACGACTCGGTCACCGGCGAATTCGGCCGCGAACCTCACCCATTCGACCGGGCTCATGCCCTTGACGTCGTCGGCGTAGGCGGTGAGCAACTCCTTGGCGACAAGCTGAGTCAGCACGTGGTTGTCACCCTCGAACGTGGTGAACACGTCGGTGTCGGCCTTCAGCGAGATCAAGCGATTCTCGGCGAGATAGCCTGCGCCGCCACATGCTTCACGCGCTTCCTGGATTGCCCTGGTGGCATGCCAGGTGTTGGCCGCCTTGAGACCGGCCGCGCGGGATTCGAGTTCGCGCTGCTCTTCGGCATCGGGATTGTCGGCGGTCTGCAGTTCGTGCATCTTGGCGACCAGTTCGTTCTGTGCGAACTGCAGTGCATACGACTTTGCGATCAACGGGAACAGGCGACGCTGATGGACGAGATAGTCCATGATGAGCACCTCTTCCTCGGACTTCGGAGCCGAGAACTGCCTGCGTTGCAGTGCATATCTGGTCGCGATGTCGAGTGCGACCCTCGCCGCGGCCGCGGCGCTTCCGCCGACGGTGACACGGCCGCGGATGAGCGTTCCGAGCATCGTGAAGAACCGTCGGCTCGGGTTCTCGATAGGTGAGGAGTACGTGCCGTCCGCAGAGACGTCGGCGTACTTGTTGAGCAGATTGTCACGGGGAATTCGCACGTGGTCGAACATGATTCGGCCGTTGTCGACTCCCGGGAGCCCGCCCTTGTACTGGCAGTCCGAGGTGGTGACGCCGGGGAGGTCGTCGCCGTTCTCGTCGCGAAGTGGAACGAAGAAGCAGTGGACGCCGTGGCCCTCGGGCTCTTGGCCAGGTCCGGCGGTGATCAGCTGTGCAAAGACTGCTGCGACGGTCGCGGTTTCGGCGGCACCGCCGATGTAGTCCTTGCGAGACGACGGTGTTGGAGAGTTGACGACGAACTCGTCGGTCGCGGCGTCGTACGTCGCAGTGGTCTCGAGCGACTGGACGTCGCTGCCGTGACCGGTCTCGGTCATGGCGAAGCAACCGAGTAGGTCCAGGTCGATGAGGCGTCGAACGTAGGCGTCGTGGTGACGCTCGGTGCCGAGGTTTTCGATGGCGCCGCCGAACAAGCCCCACTGGACGCCGGCTTTGACCATCAAGGAGAGGTCGGACATGGCGAGCATCTCGATCATGGTGACCGCTGCGCCGACGTCACCGGTGCCGCCGTGTTCTTTCTTGAATCCGTCGTCGGCTGCCCCGTGCTGCGCGAGAAGCTTCAGCTGTTCGAGGGCTTTCGTGCGCGCGATGACGGTATTCGGGGTGTAGTGCGGACGGAACTCGTCGCGAGAGAGTTGCTTGCGCGCCTCGTTCTTCGTATCGCGCCAGCGACCGTCCAACGTGTTGCGAATGTGATCCGAAGTGGTTGCCATACTCGACGGTAACCTGTGGCCGTTTCTACCGAGGTAGAAGGGCTACAGCGGCCACAGATATTCGCGCCAGACGTGCCGCAGGCGTGCCCAGAACTTGCTCCGACCATAGGGGCCGTCGTGAAACACCGACGCGCCGTTGTCCGCGAGCGCGCGGCTGACGAGCGGGCTGAAGCCGTCGAATTCGGCGACCAGATGCTCCTGGAAACCATCCGGCCAGGAGTATCGAGCCGGTTCGTGTTGTGCCTCCATGTGGGTGAGTGTAATCCAGACGTAACGCCAGTGTTACAAAGTTCAGCGCTACGGTATCCAGCGTTACGGCGTCGAGCATTAGGGTTTCGAGGCATCGACACTTCACGGATTTCTGCTCTCGACGCCGAACACGTCTGGCACCCCTACGGCGGGTTCCCGTCGACGACGCGTCCTCTCGTCGTGGACAGCGCAGAGGGCGTGCGCCTGAAACTTTCCGACGGCAGCGAGCTCATCGACGGCATGAGTTCGTGGTGGGCCGCGGTGCACGGCTATCGGCACCCCGTGCTCGACGCCGCCGTCCGCGATCAGTTGAGCCGAATGAGCCACGTCATGTTCGGCGGGCTGACGCATGAGCCGGCGGCGCGGCTCGCGGAACTGCTGGTGCAGATCACACCCGACGGTCTCGACAAGGTGTTCTTCGCCGATTCCGGATCGGTCTCGGTCGAGGTCGCAGCCAAGATGTGTATCCAGTACTGGAGATCACGCGGTAGGGAAAACAAGCGCAGGTTGATGACGTGGCGCGGGGGTTATCACGGCGACACGTTCGCGCCGATGAGCATCTGCGACCCCGACGGCGGGATGCATTCGCTGTGGTCTGACGTGCTGACCAGGCAGATCTTCGCGCCCGCGCCACCGAGTGCTTACGAGCCGGACTACGTGAAGGTATTCGAGCGCATCCTCGAAGCCGGTCGGGACGAGATCGCAGCCATCGTCGTCGAACCGATCGTGCAGGGTGCGGGCGGTATGCGTTTTCACGACCCGCGATACCTCACCGAGCTGCGCAGGATGGCCGACGAGCACGACGTGCTGCTGGTATTCGACGAGATCGCGACGGGCTTCGGCCGCACCGGAGAGTTGTTCGCCGCGGGTCACGCGGGCGTTGCCCCGGATGTCATGTGTGTCGGCAAGGCGCTGACCGGCGGATATATGACGCTGGCAGCCACGCTGTGTACGTCCGAGGTGGCCCAGGCGATCAGTGCGGGCGAAGCAGGCGGTCTGATGCATGGACCGACCTTCATGGCGAACCCGCTGGCATGTGCCGTCGCAGTCGCGGCTGCCGAGCTCGTGCTGGAGCGCGACTGGCGGGCCGAGGTGTCCGGTATCGAGCGCGGTCTGCTCGACGGGTTGGCGGGCGTCGAGGACCTACCGGGTGTCGCCGACGTGCGCGTTCTCGGCGGCATCGGCGTCGTCGAGATGCACGAGCCGGTGGACATGCAGCGAGCGACGGATGCCGCGGTGGGTGAAGGGGTGTGGTTGCGACCGTTCGGAAAACTGGTCTACGCGATGCCGCCGTATGTCTGCACACCCGCGGAGGTCGGACGCATAGCTGCTGCGCTGGGTGCTGTTGCGCAAACTTGAACGGTGTTCAAGTAGGGTCTCCGACGTGGCTGCACTCGACTGGTTGACCGACGCGGCTCGCCTGCGCGCCGACGCAGGCCTGCACCGGACGCTCACACCCAGGCCCAGGCCCGGACTCAACCACGGCGATCCGATCGATCTGGCGTCCAACGACTACCTGGGTCTCGGGCGTCACCCGGAGGTGCAGGAAGCGGCGTGTGCGGCCGTACGATGCTGGGGCGGCGGCGCAACCGGGTCCAGGCTCGTGAGCGGGACGACGATTCTGCACGAACAGCTCGAATCGGATCTCGCCGTATTCGCAGGAACAGAATCAGCGCTGGTCTTCTCTTCCGGCTACACCGCCAACCTCGGCGTAGTTGCTGCGCTGTCGGGTCGAGGCTCGCTGGTGCTGTCCGACTCGGCGTCGCACGCCTCCCTCGTCGACGCATGCAGGCTCTCGCGCGCGAGGGTCGAGGTGTACGACCGCACCGACATCGGGGCCGTCGAGACGAAGTTGCAGACAAGGACCGAAGAACGCGCGCTCGTCGTCACCGACTCGGTGTTCAGCGCGGACGGAGATCTTGCGCCGCTGCGCGAGTTGTATGCGCTGTGCCGCAGATACTCCGCAGCTCTCGTCGTCGACGAAGCGCACGGCATAGGTGTACGGGGAGCCGGAGGCCGTGGTCTCGTCCACGAGCTGGGTCTGCAGTCCAAGCCCGATCTGGTCGTCACCGCGACATTGTCGAAATCGCTTGCCTCACAGGGTGGCGTCGTCCTCGGTCCTGCTGCCGTACGCGAGCACCTGATCGACGTGGCCAGGCCGTTCATCTTCGACACCGGACTTGCGCCCGCCGCAGTCGGAGCGGCACGGGGAGCGTTGGCGGTGCTGACGCGTGAGCCGGAGAGGGCGAACGCAGTGCGAGAGCGCGCAGCCGACCTTGCCGAGATCGTCGGAGTCGACGCTCCCGAATCTGCCGTCGTCTCGGTGATTCTCGGCGATCCCGAATGTGCTTATGCCGCAGCGCAAGAGGCTCGCTCGCGAGGAGTGCACGTCGGGTGCTTTCGGCCGCCCTCGGTCCCGGCGGGAACGTCGCGGCTGCGCCTGACCGCGCGGGCGAATCTGACCGAGGCTGAACTCGATACCGTTCGCGCAGTCCTGGGCCCGATCCTGCAGGGGGTACGGGTATGACTGTCCTCGTCGTCACGGGAACCTCGACCGATGTCGGAAAGACTGTCGCGACGGCTGCGCTCGCCGCGACAGCGATGTCCCTCGGGTCGACGGTTGCCGTCGTGAAACCAGCGCAAACCGGGGTGCTGCCCGCCGAGCCGGGCGACCTCGCCGAAATCGAGCGTCTGACCGGAGTCGGCACGACCGTGGAATCGGCTCGCTACCGTGACCCACTTGCGCCAGATGTGGCAGCACGCCGAGCGTCGGCTCCGATGCTCGAACTCGAGACCGTGCTTGCCGACATCGGTGTACTGAGCGCAGACCTGGTCCTCGTCGAGGGTGCGGGCGGGCTGCTGGTGCGTCTCGGTGTCGGCGGATTCACGTTGCTCGACGTCGCTCGCGAGCTCCGAGCGCCCGTCGTCGTCGTGTGCGGCGCCGGGCTCGGCACCTTGAACCACACGGCGTTGACGGTGAACGCGCTCGAGCACGCGGGGGTCGCGTGCGCCGGGGCGATCATCGGGTCGTGGCCCGAACATCCGGACCTGGCCGAACAGACCAATCTTCTCGAACTTCCCGATGTCACCGGGATTGGCATCGTTGGGCGGATCCCTGCCGGGGCCGGAGCGTTCGACCGAGGTACCTTCGTCGGTGAGGCGCCGTCATGGTTGGACATGGACGCTCTCGCGAACATTTTGTCGCCCTGAACGGGCTTTTCGTCCGATTCCGTTTACCGAGCCCGCCCCCGGGTACCCAACCGCATCTACCAACAGTTGGGGGCTCGAAATGAACACCGCAGTATGGATTGTCATCGCAGTCGTCGTAGTGCTCCTCGTCATCGCCGTCGCACTGGCGCTGTCGAAGAAGCAAAAGGCAGCCAGGCGCGTCGAAGCCGAGAAGATTCGAGAAAAAGCCGCTGAACGCACCAGCGAGGTCGAGGAGCGTCAAGCACTCGCCGACGAGAGTGCCGCGAAGGCCCGTCGCGCACAGGCCGACGCCGAAGCCAAGGCAGCGGAAGCCCGACGGCTCAATCTGCAGGCCGAGACCCACCTGGGCGACGCGTCTACCTCGCGCGACGAGCTGGACGCCGAGTACGCCCGAGCGAACAAAATCGACCCCGACGTCAAGACCCGTGCGCGCTCTGGCGATGTGGACCAAGCGTCGGCCGAAAAGATAGTGCACCAGGACGCGCGCTCGGGTGACCACAGCGCCAATCCCGCCGGCAGCGGCGTGCATACCGACAGTGGCGTTCACAACGACAGTGGTGCCCATACCGGCAGTGGTGCCCGCAACGACAGTGGGGCATACACCGACGGCAACCTCGGTGAGCACAAGGATGCGCGCTCGGGTGATCACAGCGCGCTCGATCCGCGCGGCAGCAAGATCGATCCGCGCGGAGGTGCGCTCGACCCACGGACCGGTGGCGAGCACCGCCAGCCGTAACCGAATCTGCGGTTTACCCGACGAGCGTCGGTTTACAACATGAATTCGTGTTGTGAACCGACGCTTTCGTCGTAACTGGGCTGAACTCGGCGTCGATCGGCGGTAACCTGGCAATTCGGACACCGACCGAAACCGAGGATGGGGTGCACCACGATGAGTTCCGATATGGAGAAGCTGCGCGTCGGGACCGCGGAGCGTGAAGGCGTAGCGCAGATCCTCGGATCGGCAATGGCGGATGGTCGGCTGACACTTGCCGAATACGAGGAGCGGGTTGACGCGGTGTGGAAGTCGTCCACTCGGGGTGAACTTGCACGAGTGACGGACGACCTCCCTGCAGTGACGGCCGAGTCCGAGTCCGACGTCGACAAGAGCTCCGAGTGGCGTGAGTATTTCGACGAGTGGCGCTGGTGGTTCGGCGGCGCGATCATCATGTCGGGAATCTGGGGCTTTCAATCCATCTCCGACGGCGAACTGAACGGGTACTGGCCGGGCTGGCCGCTCGGGATCTGGGCCCTGATCCTGGTCGCAATGATCTTCATGCCCGACGACGACGAAGACGACAAGAAGAGCAAGAAGAAGCGCAAGAAGGGCTGATTATTACGCCCTGTAGTTGGCGATATCGGTAAACCTGGGACACTGGGGTTCGTGACTGTTTCCGCCGGCGACGACGCCCCGATCTCTGCCCAACTGTTCGAGCGCGCGAGCGCCGTGATTCCGGGCGGGGTGAACTCGCCGGTGCGTGCCTTCCAATCGGTGGGCGGAACGCCGCGCTTCATCACCGAGGCCAGCGGATACACGATGATCGACGCCGACGGCAACAGCTATGTCGACCTCATCTCGTCCTGGGGCCCGATGATCCATGGACACGCCCATCCTGTCGTCGTCGAGGCGGTGCAGAAGGCTGCGCAGACCGGCCTGTCCTTCGGTGCGCCTACCGAGCGCGAAATCGCACTCGCCGAGGAAATAGTGCGTCGAGTCGGGCCAGTCGACCAGGTTCGCCTTGTGAATTCCGGCACAGAGGCAACGATGAGCGCGGTGCGGCTCGCTCGTGGGTTCACCGGCCGTACCAAGATCGTCAAATTCTCCGGTTGTTACCACGGCCATGTCGACGCCCTCCTCGCCGACGCAGGGTCCGGTCTGGCCACGCTCGGCCTTCCGACCTCGCCGGGCGTGACCGGCGCGCAGGCTGCCGACACCATCGTCGTGCCGTACAACGACCTTGCCGCGGTCGAGGCAGTGTTCGCCGAGAACCCCGATCAGGTCGCCTGCATCATCACCGAAGCGGCCGCCGGCAACATGGGCGCGGTTCCGCCCGTACCCGGCTTCAACGCCGGTCTACGACGCCTGGCCACCGATAACGGCGCGCTGCTCATCATGGACGAGGTCATGACGGGCTTCCGCGTCAGTGCGGCCGGGTGGTACGGCATCGACGGCGTCGCCGGTGATCTCTACACCTTCGGCAAGGTCATGAGCGGCGGACTGCCCGCTGCTGCGTTCGGCGGCCGCGCCGACATCATGGCGTACCTTGCGCCTGCCGGACCGGTGTACCAGGCGGGCACGCTCTCGGGTAATCCCGTCGCCGTCGCAGCCGGGCTTGCGAGCCTCCAGCTGGCAGATGCGGCGGTCTACGAGAAGCTGCAGAACAACTCCGAACGGCTCGGCAGGCTGCTCGGCGATGCGCTGACCGAGGCAGGCGTTCGCCACCATGTCCAATTCGCGGGCACTATGGTGAGCGTGTTCTTCTCCGACGGACCCGTCACCGACTACGCAGGCGCCAAAGCCGCCGAAACGTGGCGTTACCCCGCGTTCTTCCACGGCCTGCTCTCCCGGGGCGTGTACCCGCCACCGAGTGCATTCGAGGCGTGGTTCGTCTCCGCAGCCCTCGACGACGACGCATTCCAGATCATTGCCGACGCCCTTCCCGACGCCGCTCGTGCGGCAGCCCGAGCAGAAGCAGGTAGCTGACCCGTGACGAACCCCGATGCAGTGACTGTTCCCGATGCGCATCCGCATCAGACGACGCGAACAATCGTCCACGTGCTGCGGCATGGTGAAGTGCACAACCCCAAAGGCATCCTCTACGGACGCCTTCCAGGGTTCCGCCTGTCGGTGACCGGACAGGCGCAGGCAACGGCCGTCGCGAATGCACTTGCCGGACACGACATCACGCACGTGGTGGCGTCTCCACTTCAGCGTGCGCAGGAAACTGCAGGTCCCATTGCCAAGGCGCACGGGCTCGCGATCGGCGAGGACGAAAACCTCATCGAGGCAGGCAACGAGTTCGAAGGCCTGCGTGTGGCCGTTGGCGACGGTGCTCTCCGGCGTCCACGCCACTGGTGGAAGCTACGCGACCCGTTCACGCCGTCGTGGGGCGAGCCGTACCTTCAAATCGCGCACCGGATGCTCGCCGCCGTGAATGCCGCACGCGTCGCCGCCGTCGGGCACGAAGCAGTCGTCGTCAGCCATCAGCTGCCGGTGTGGACGCTGCGCCGCTTCCTGCAGGGCGAACGTCTCTGGCACGATCCGCGTCACCGCCAGTGTGGCCTCGCATCGCTGACTTCCCTTGTCTACGAGGGGGATACGCTCGTCGACATCGTCTACTCCGAGCCTGCCGGTGCCAGTGATCCAAGGGTGACTGGTGCGTAAAGTTCTCGTCTCCTGTGTTGCTGCCGCCGCGCTCGTCTCAGGATGCGCGACGGGCACCGACGCTGTGGCGACCGGTGGCACGTTCGACTTCGTCTCACCCGGTGGCCAGACCGAGATCTACTACGACCCGCCCTCCGAGCGTGGAACGCTCGGGGAACTGTCCGGCCCCGATCTGATGGACGAGGGCAAGACCACCTCGTTGTCCGACTACGAGGGCAAAGCCGTCGTGCTGAACGTCTGGGGTCAGTGGTGTGGACCGTGTCGCGGTGAGGCGGACGACCTGGAGGAGGTCTTCGAGAACACGAAGGATCTCGGCGTCCAATTCCTCGGCATCAACGTACGCGACAATGCCCAGGACAAGGCGCAGGACTTCGTCATCGACAACAAGGTGACGTACCCGTCCATCTACGATCCGCCGATGCGCACGCTCGCCGCGCTCGGTGGCATTCCCACCTCGGTCGTTCCGACCACCATCGTTCTGGACAAGGAGCACCGCGTCGCCGCCGTGTTCCTGCGTGAACTCCTCACCGAGGACCTGCAACCCGTCGTCGAGCGGGTCGCGGGGGAGGAGAGCGACAGCCAGTGAGTGTCGAGGTGTACGCGGCGGGGATAGGCGAGACGTTTCAGACGACCGCCGCGACGGGTCCGTTGATCCTCGCGTTCGGAGTCTGTGCTCTCGCTGGGCTGGTGTCGTTCGCGTCCCCGTGCGTCGTACCGCTCGTTCCCGGTTATCTGTCCTACCTGGCCGGTGTCGTCGGCGCCGACGCCCCGGCGGTCACGGCTTCGGAAGCTGCGACGACGAAGGTGCGCGCCTCCTCGCGGCTGCGGGTTGCAGGCGCGGCGGGGTTGTTCGTGCTCGGCTTCACCGTCGTGTTCGTTCTCGCCACTGCGACGGTGTTCGGCGCGATCTCGGTGCTGTCGGTCAACCGCGAACTGTTGATGCGTATCGGCGGAGTGGTCACCATCGCAATGGGATTGGTGTTCATCGGACTCGTCCCGGCGCTGCAGCGCGATGTCAGATTCGAGCCGCGGCGAGTCGGCAGTCTGCTCGGCGCGCCGCTGCTCGGTGGGGTGTTCGCGCTCGGATGGACCCCATGCCTCGGGCCTACGCTGGCAAGCGTTATCTCGCTTGCCGCGGGCACCGAAGGCGCAACGGCGGCGCGCGGGGTCGCATTGATCGTCGCGTATTGCCTCGGTCTCGGCTTGCCCTTCGTGATCCTCGCGTTCGGATCGGTGAGCGCTCTACGCGGAGTCGGTTGGCTTCGCACTCATGCACGACAGATACAGGTGTTCGGCGGAATCATGTTGATAGCAGTAGGAATTGCGCTCGTCACGGGTGCATGGGACGTATTCGTCAGTTGGGTGCGCGACGCCTTCGTCTCCGATGTGGTGCTCCCGATATGAGTGATCTGGACACTCGGCCCTCGTCGGTTCCGCCGCGTCAGTCACGCGCCGGGCGCGCTGTCGCTTTGGTGCGCAATACGTGGCGATCGCTCACGAGCATGCGGACCGCGCTGGTACTGCTGTTTCTCCTTGCATTCGCGGCTATTCCCGGTGCGCTCGTGCCGCAGCGCAGTCTCAACGCCGGTAAGGTCGACGAATACATCGCAGCCAGGCCGACTCTCGGACCGCTGATGGACAAGCTCGAACTGTTCGACGTGTTCTCGAGTTTCTGGTTCACCGCGATCTACGCGCTCCTGTTCGTCTCGCTCATCGGCTGCATCGTCCCGCGGTGTATCGAACACGCAAAGGCGCTGCGTACCAAGCCCGTTCCGACGCCTCGTAATCTTTCCAGGCTTCCGCATCACCGCCAGTACACCTCCACCGAGCCGGCCGAAGAGACCGCGGCGAAGGTCAAGGCGCAGCTACGAGGCTGGAGGGTTGCTGCTCGCGGTTCCGGCGACGACGTGACGCTCTCGGCCGAGAAGGGCTATTTCCGCGAGTTCGGAAACCTGGTCTTCCATCTCTCGCTCGTTGGGCTTCTCGCTGCGATCGCACTCGGCAAACTGCTGGGATACGAGGGGAACGTCGTCGTCATCGCCAACGACGGACCGGGCTTCTGCAGTACATCTCCTGCTGTCTACGACGGTTTCCGCGCCGGGCAACTCGTCGACGGCACCAACATGGAACCGCTGTGCATCCGTGTGAAGGACTTCAAGGCGGACTACCTGGAGAACGGCCAGGCCGAGATGTTCACCTCGAACATCGAATACCAGGCCGAGGACGACCTTACGAACAACGTCTGGCAAGACGACGTGCTGCAGGTCAATCACCCGCTCCGCGTAGCAGGTGACCGCGTCTACCTACAGGGCCACGGATATGCGCCGACGTTCACCGTCACGTTCCCGAACGGGGAGACCCGCACCGAGACCATCCAGTGGCAACCGACCGACGCCACGACCTTCCTCTCCAGCGGTGTGCTTCGAATCGATCCGCCCGGGGGTCTCTATCCGGAGGCCGCCGAACGGCGTCAGAACCAGATCGCGATCGAGGGTCTGTTCGCGCCGACGGCGTTCTTCCACGGCAGTCTCCTGTCGTCCAGTTTTCCTGCGATGACCGACCCGGCCGTCGCGGTCGACATCTACAAGGGCGACACGGGTCTCGATACCGGGTACCCCCAGTCGCTGTTCTCGCTGAATCAAGAAATGATCAATCAGGGACGGCTGGTCAAGCAGGACCGCGTCAACCTGAAGCCCGGGGAGGCCTCCACGCTGTCGGACGGGACTACCGTCCGGTTCGACGGAGCCGAGGAATTCGTCAACCTGCAGGTCTCGCACGATCCGGCACAGACGTGGGTGCTCGTGTTCGCACTGACCATGATGAGCGGGCTGTTGGTGTCCCTGCTGATCAAACGGCGTCGCGTGTGGGTCCGGCTCCACACCGACCCGGATACACGACGTACTGTAGTAGAACTCGGTGGGCTCGCGCGGACCGATCAGGCGGGCTGGGGCGAAGAGTTCGACCGGCTCTGCGAAAAGCTGGTCGGTGACGTGACCGCAGCGAACAAGACCAGCGCGAACAAGAACAACCAGGAGAACTGACCGATGCCGATCAACGAGACACTCTCGCAGTACAGCGACTGGTCTTTCGAGTCCGCGTTCACCGTCTACGTGCTCGCGTTCGTCCTACTCATTGCGCAGTACGCGTCGATCAAGGCGACCAAGGTGCAGGCGCGCGAACTGGTCGGCAGTGGAGCGCCCGTCGCCGGAGTGGGTGTCCCGGGGCGCGTTGCGGAGACGCCGAAGCGGCCGCTGTCCGAGCGCTTGTCCGGTATGGGCTTCGCGCTGTTGATCCTGGCCCTCGTCCTGCATGTGGCGTCGGTGGTGCTCCGCGGTTTCGCGACCCATCGGTTCCCGCTCGGCAACATGTACGAGTTCGTCACCATGGCAACCGCAGCTGCGGCACTCACCTCGATCGTGCTGCTTCGCAAGCGGGCGATGCGTCCGATGCTGGTGTTCGTGCTCGCACCGATCATCGTTCTGATGTTCCTCGCCGCCACCAAGTTGTATGCCGATGCTGCTCCCGTCGTGCCTGCGCTGCGCTCCTACTGGCTGCCGATCCACGTCACCATCGTCAGCGTCGGCAGCGGCATCCTGCTGGTGTCCGGCGTCGCGAGTCTGCTGTTCCTCCTCCGGATCAAGCACCCGGCAGGCGAAGAGAGCCGCGGATTCTGGGGCAGGTTCGCGTCCAAGCTGCCCGACGCCAAGGCGCTGGACCGGCTTGCGTACAAGACGACGATCATCGCGTTCCCACTCTTCGGTGCAGGTGTCATCCTCGGAGCGATCTGGGCCGAAGCTGCCTGGGGCCGCTTCTGGGGCTGGGATCCCAAGGAGACGATGTCGTTCATCACGTGGATCATCTACGCCGCGTACCTCCACGCGCGCGCGACGTCCGGCTGGCGGAACACACGTGCTGCCTGGATCAACATCGGTGGATTCACTGCCATGCTGTTCAACCTCTTCATCATCAACATGGTTGTATCCGGACTGCACTCGTACGCAGGGCTCAATTGACCAAGCGAGAGTGATCCGGCAGGACTGGTAACGTCCGAGCCGTTATCGGCATGCGGGGGGCGTGCGCCGACCGACTGGGGAGTCGGAGTGAACGGGGGGAGACGCTCATGGCTGAATGGCAGATGAGCTCGTGGCAGGCAGTGCGCCCGGCCGAGCCGGGCGAAGACGCCGAGCCGACGCGTGATGCCGTAGTTCCGCGTGATGCAGTAGTTCCGCGTGATGCCGTAGTTCCGCGTGATGCAGTAGTTCCACCTGAAGTCGTAGTTCCGCGTGACTCAGCGCCCGCTGTTGCTGACGAGTCGTCGCCGTGGCAGCGCAGGGCCGAGAACGGCGGCCGCGGAACGCGTTCCGACGCGCAGGACACGGCGCGGGCGGCGAAGGCGGGGTGGACGGGCCGGGGCTTGACGAGCCAGCGGTGGATGTGACAGTGGTGGACGAGGCCGCCGTGCACGGGCCACGGGTTGACGAGACGGCGGGGGACGGGCCAGGGGCGGACGAGACAGCCGTGGACGAGACAGCCGTGGACGAGACAGCAGGGGCCAAAGCGCGGGTCGACGGGATGGCCGAGTCGGCACCTGCCTGCGCCACCGACACCGTCGGTAAGCGCCGCGCTCCGGAGGGCCCGTCGTGGCCCTCGACGCCTGTGCTCGGCTTCAGGTCGACACCGGTCCCGATGCCGCCCGATGTGTCGTCAGCGCCTGCTCGGGAGTCGCACGAGCACTTCGATCCGGGTTTGCAAGGTCAACTGCCTCCGGTCGTCAAGGCGTCCGCGCTGGATTTGACCAATGCTTTGTTGGTGCGCCAAGTTGCACCGCCCCCGGCGTCCGGTTGGCGAAAGTGGATCCACACTGTGACCGGGCGTCGAGTGAACCCGGGGAACAGTGCACATGACGAGCGCATGGTTCGCCTCACACGTCAGGTGGATCGCCATCTGGTCGGCTGCTACCGAATCTCGGTACTCAGCCTCAAGGGAGGCGTCGGGAAGACGACGACGACTGCGACTCTCGGTTCGACGTTCTCGTCGATCAGGGGTGACCGTGTCATTGCGGTCGACGCAAATCCGGACCGAGGAACCCTGAGCCAGAAGGTTCCTCTGGATACGTCTGCAACCGTGCGAAACCTGTTGCGCGACATCGACGAATTGGATCGCTACAGCGACATTCGTGGGTACACCTCGCAGAATCGCTTTCGGCTGGAGGTGCTGGCTTCGGACTCCGACCCGGCGGTGTCGGAGGCGTTCAGCGGCCAGGACTACGACAAGGCGGTGACCTTGCTGGAGAAGTTCTACAGCATCGTGCTCACCGATTGCGGTACAGGCCTCATGCACTCGGCGATGAGCAGCATTCTTGCGGGGTCCGACGCATTGGTCGTGGTCAGTTCGAGTTCCGTCGATGGCGCACGCAGCGCGTCGGCGACATTGGACTGGCTCGACGCGCACGGACACAGCGAACTCGTTCGCTCGTCCGTCGCAGTGGTGAACGCGGTTCGGCCACGCTCAGGGAAGGTTGATCTGGCCAAGGTCGTCGAACACTTCGAGCAGCGCTGCAGGCAGGTGGTGTTGATACCGTTCGACCCGCACCTCGAAGAGGGCGCGGAAATCGACCTGGACCGGTTGAAGAGCAAAACCCGCTCGGCATTACTCGAACTGGCGGCAGCGGTCGCGTCGGGATTCCCCAGCAATCGTCCCGAGGATGTTCAGCGGGTTCGCGATCAGCGGGCCCGGCCACGCGATCGGAACGGATCGGGCAACGAGGCGTAGTGGGGCCGGATCCGGCGCGCAGCCGATCGCGCAAGCGTCAGTCCGATCGCGTATGCGTCAGTCGGATCGCGCAGGGGTCATTTAGTCGGACGAATCCTGTTTGCCAGGTTCGTCTTTGCCTGATCGCCGAGCTTCGCGATTCATGCGCCACAAGAACTCGGGATCGTCGTCGGGTCCGACTACCCGGGTAGCCGGTGCCTGGGCTGTCGGGCCGAAAGCCTTCCAGAACAGAACGATCACTGCCACCACACCGATCAACGCCAAAAGATAGATCACGACGCACCTCCTCCTACGAGGGTAGCCGCGTAGGGATGCAGTGCGCACCCCTACGCGGCTCGCAAGTTCCTGAGAATTCAGTGCAGGGTCGAGATATCTTCTTTTTCAGCGGTGTGCGGCTTCGGTGGTCAGCGAGGACAGCAGCTGCATGACCTCGGTCTCGCGGAATCGACGGTGGCCACCGGGGGTGCGAAGCGACCCGAGTCGGCCTGCGTGTGCCCAGCGGGTGACCGTCTTCGGATCGACATGAAAGAGCGCCGCTACCTGCCCGGGTGTGAGCAGTGAATCCTGAGCCTTGTGCAGAGTTGGTGCGCTCATCTTGGTCGTGTCCTCCTGCGTGCTGTGTTCCGGTGGGCGGCGGTTGTTTTCCCCGCGCATCGAGGGCCTGTCCAGACCCACGATTTCGATGCCGCTGCACCGGACAGTGGATGAAGCAAATTCGTGTTCGAGGACCATGGTGGCACCCCGACCCCTAGGTACTCGACTGATCTAAAGTTGGTAAAGGGGAGGTAATGGACAAATCGGATAGTTCGGGCCGCCCGAAACGACCGAATTCGAAGGCGCTCAGCGAGGTGTCCAGGGCCAGGGCGGAGAGCTTCTTGCGGGCGGTAACCTGGGTTTCGTGAACAACAGCAACACACCTCCCGTGCCCACCGCGACCAAAGGGCAGCTGCTCAAAGATGTCGCTCTCTACAGCGGTGCACGGTTGCTGCTCGTCTTGGTGATCGGAGCTGTCATCGTCGGAGTGGGTCTGCTCGTCGACGTCGAAATTCCGATTCTCGTTGCCGCTGTGTTCGCGGTTCTCATCTCGCTGCCGCTCTCGCTCGTGCTGTTCAAGTCGTTGCGGATCCGCGTCAACGAGTCGATCGCAGGAGTCGACGAGGGGCGGCGCGCGGCGCGCGCCGATCTGCAGGCGAAACTGCGCGGCGAGGACGGCGAGTAGTGACGTCCATCGTCGACCGTTCGGTGTCTCGGGGTTGGGTCGACAATGCGGTTCGGCTCATTGAAGCTGACGCACAGCGGTCCGCCGACACCCATTTGCTCCGCTACCCGCTTCCCGTCGCATGGAACGTCCAGCTGTACCTCAAGGACGAGTCCACGCACATCACCGGCAGTCTCAAGCACAGGCTCGCCAGGTCGCTCTTTCTGTACGCCATTTGCAACGGTTGGGTCAACGAGAACACGACCGTCATCGAGGCGTCGTCAGGGTCGACGGCCGTCAGTGAGGCCTATTTCGCTCGATTGCTGGGTTTGCGATTCGTCGCTGTCATGCCGCGCAGCACCAGCCCGACCAAGATCTCACTGATCGAATCGCACGGTGGGCGATGCCATTTCGTCGACGATCCGTCGGCCATGTACACCGAGGCGCATCGCCTTGCAGCCGAACCCGACGCTCACTACATGGACCAGTTCACCCATGCGGAGCGGGCCACCGATTGGCGAGGCAACAACAACATCGCCGAGTCGATCTTCGATCAGCTCACCCACGAAGAGTCGCCCATACCCACGTGGGTCGTCGTCGGGGCCGGCACGGGCGGTACGAGTGCGACCATCGGTCGATACATCCGATATCGCCGCCACGCAACACGATTGGCAGTGGTCGATCCCGAGAACTCGGCGTTCATCGGTGGCTACGAGACCGGTCGGGCCGACTATTCCACCGGTAAGCCGTCGCGCATCGAAGGCATCGGACGGCCGATCGTCGAGCCGTCGTTCGTCGGACAAGTAATCGATCGCATGATCGCCGTGCCCGACGCCGCTTCGGTTGCAGCAGCGCGCCACGCATCCGTCGCACTGGGCAAACGGGTCGGAGGCTCGACCGGCACCAACATCTGGGGCGCCTTCGGTCTTATCGCCGAGATGATCGCCGCGGGCCGCAGCGGCAGTGTCGTGACACTGTTGTGTGACGGCGGTGAGCGTTATGCCGGAACGTATTTCGATGACCAGTGGGTCGCAGAGCAGGGCATGGATTTGCTCGAACCTACCGCGGCTCTCGAGCAGTTCGTTCGAACCGGAGAGTTCGGCTAGCTGCGGGTGAGCACGACCGACGCCGCAGCCGTTGCTCCGGCTGCGACGCTCACCGCCGGCCACGCGCCGATCTTCTTGGCCAACGGATGCGAAGCCCCGAAACCGACGAGGTACGTGCCGAGAAGCGCGCCTGCCACCGCCGGACCCGAAGATGCGTTCCACGACGCCGTGCACGCGACACCGACCGCAGCGAGTACCACCCCGCCGAGTTGACGGTTCTTCGTCTTCCGAGCGACCGCGAAACCTCCGAGCAGACCACCCGCAGCCAGCGCCGAGGTTGCCAGTGCTGAGCCGACCGTCTTTGTCTGTGCCATGAGCCCAGCTTAGTTCGCGGTTACGGTGACGGTTCGCCGACTGTGGACCATTCTCGCGGTACTTGTAACCCGGCGATGGAGCGAACGACTCATTCGGTCACCCCGCCGCAGCCCAGCCCGTACTAGTGCCCCTCGAACGTCGCACGCACTCGGATGGCCCGGGCTAGATGGTCGGTCTGCTCGATGACGAGCCGGCGGAGCGAGCTGGGCGCCCATTCGTGCTCGGAGAGCCATCGCTGCGCTGCAGCCGTCGAATCCTGTTGCGGAAACAGTCCGATGACGAGTCGTCGGGCAATCTCGATGCTCCGTGTGGACCACACATCCACGATCGAACCGAAGTAACGGTCGTCGTACTGCGCAAGGAGGTCGCGCCGTCCGCCTGCGCGGAAACCGGCCACCGTGGCGTCGACCGCGTCGTTGGACAGATCGTCCGAGTCCATCAGGTCGGACCATGCCTGTGCTTTGGCTTCGGCTGTCGGCTGCGCGGCGACGGCAGCCCTGTGCGCCGTGCGACCCGACGATGTTCCGTCGGTCTCCAGCTCGGCATCCAGGCGCGAACGGGACGTGCGGCCGCGAGCGCTCAGCGCCCGGATCAGCATCCACCGCTGTTCGGAATCCAGGTCGAGACCGTCGATGGGGAGGGTGCCGTCGACGAGCCGTTCGATCTGCCCGCTGCGGACGTCCGACGCCGATGCTGCAGCCGCGACCGCTCGGAGCCACACGATCTGGGCGTCGCTCCCCGGGTCGGCGGTCTCGAGCTCCGACCAGCAGGTGGACAACCATCGGTCTGCGGCACCGGATGATTCGGCCATGTAGGTCTCGACCGCATACTGTGCATTGGCCACCACGGAGGTCGCTACTGCGATCTTGGTTTCCGACGCCGCGAAACGGGATGCGATGTCGAGGTAAGTGCGTGGGTCGAGCTCGGCGTCGCGGGTGGAGTTCCACAACGCCGACCAGACGAGTCCGCGGGCAAGGGGATCGACGATGCGGTCGAGTGAGTCGGCAATTGTCGTCAGCGACCGTTCGTCGAAACGAATCTTGGCGTAGGTCAAATCGTCGTCGTTGAGGAGAGTCAGCGCTGCACTCGGCAATTCGACGGGTGTGCTCGCCGCCGTGATGTCGAGTTCGCGGCGATGGGTTCGCACGAGATTACCGTCGGAGTCGGCGTCGTACAGTCCGACTGCCAGTCGGTGCGGCCGTGGATCGGTCTGCTCGATCGCGGAGCCTGTGTAAGAAAGCGTCGAGACGCCGGTGGTGTGCAGCCATGCGGCGGCCCACTCGTCCAAGTTTCGACCGGATGCGGCCGATGCATGGGCGAGAAGATCTACCAGCGTCGTGTTGCCGTAGGCGAATTCGGCGAAGTACGTGCGCGAGGCCTCGAAGAATGCGTCCTCGCCGACGTAGGCCGCCAGCTGCTTCAGTACGCTCGCGCCCTTGGCGTAGGTGATTCCGTCGAAGTTGAGTTTGGCGGCTTCGAGATCGGGGATGTCGGCGACGATCGGGTGCGTCGTCGGCAGCTGATCCTGTGAATACGCCCAGGCTTTACGCCGATTCGCGAAGCTCACCCACGCATCGGTGAATCGTGTTGCGTGTGCGGAGGTGAAGGCGCCCATGAAGTCGGCGAACGATTCCTTGAGCCACAGGTCGTCCCACCACTCCATGGTCACGAGATCGCCGAACCACATGTGCGCCATCTCGTGGAGAATCGTGTTGGCCCGTTGCTCGTACTGCGCTTCCGTTGCAGCCGAACGAAATACGTAGGACTCGGTGAACGTGACGAGTCCAGGATTCTCCATTGCGCCGAGGTTGTACTCGGGTACGAAGATCTGGTCGTACTTGCCGAACGGATACGGAAAGTCGAACCGGTCGTGGTAGAAGTCCAATCCCTGTTTCGTGATCTCGAAAATGTTCTCTGGGTCGAAGTGCTCGGCGAGAGAGGCTCGGCACAGTGCCGACAGCGGAACGGTCAGATCCCCTCGCGTCCAGGATGATTCGGCCCGGTGGTACGGACCGGCTGCGATTGCGGTGATGTACGTCGAGATCGGCAGAGTCGGCTCGAATTCGACGGTGTCGTCTGACCTGGTTCCGGTTTGGTTGGACAGGACCTCCCACGACGGTGGCGCGGTGACCTCGAACGCAAAGGACGCCTTGATGTCCGGTTGCTCGAAATTTGCGAACACCCGCCTGGCGTCGGCAGGCTCGTACTGGGTGTAGAGGTACACCTTCTCGTCGACCGGATCGACGAACCGGTGCAGACCTTCGCCCGACCTCGAATAGCGACCGCGGGCTTCGACGACAACAGTGTTGTGGGCGCCGAGTCCGACCAACTGGATGCGTGACCCGTCGTAATCGACCGGAACGGAATCGCCGTCCAGAGTCACCGATACGACATCGGCCCCGATGAAGTCGAGCCAGGTTGCCTCGGTCGTGGCGTCGAAGGTGATTGTCGTGCGTGTTCCGAAGGTGTCGGCGTCGACTGCGTCGCGCAGGTCGAGTTGTACGCGGTAGGCGACTCCGCTGATGTGGCGCGCTCGGCGCCGGGTCTCGGTCCGGGTCAGATTCGCGGTGTTCACGATCCAAGGATAGGCGTCGCCGCTTTTGTCAACCAGGGTTGACGGAGTGTGGTTGTCAACGTATGTTGACAACCATGACGGAAGCAACGACGCTCGCGGCCGCAGCAGGAAGCCCTGACCCGGGCGAAGGACTGCGGGCGGTACTCGCCCTGCGCAGGCTCCTCGAGCGGCTCGAGTCGATTCAGGTCGCGAACGCCCGGAAACGCGGATGGTCGTGGCAGGCGATCGCGGACTCTCTCGAAGTGAGCAAGCAGGCCGTGCACAAGAAGCACAACGGAACGGGAAGGTAAGAGATGTTCGAGAAATTCACCGCAGACGCACGCGAGGCCGTGGTTGCAGCGCAGCAAGAAGCGCACGCTCTGGGAGCGACGAGAATTCGGACAGTCCACGTCTTCCTCGGAGTCATCGTTCACGCGGGTCCCGGACTTCGGTCGGCGTTGGAAGACGAGGGATACACGGCTGCATCGGTCCGGTCGACGGTGACCGACGCGGTGGCGTTGGGTGAGAAAGATGCCGAAGCCCTCGGATCGATCGGCATCGATCTGGGTGCAGTCCGGGCGAGTCTGGAAGCGACGTTCGGTGAAGGTGCACTGGATCGGCCAGCGCCGGAGAAGCGTGGTTGGTTGAATCGAAAGACCGGCCACATTCCGTTCGATGCAGGTGCGAAGAAGGCGCTCGAGCTGTCGTTGCGCGAGGCAATCGCTCGCAAGGATTCAGAAATTCGGTGTGAGCATCTCCTACTCGGTCTGATCCGGGGCGCGGACGCCAGCTTCACCGCAGTCGTGGACGAACCGAGCACACTTCGTGCCAGGATCGAATCCCTGGTTTCGTGAGAAAACCGCACGTCACCCACCCGTGAATCGGCGTCGATACAACTAGTCTGGTGGGCATGACATTTCTGGTACGCCTCGTCATCAACGCGGTCGCGATCTGGCTTGCTGCCCAGTGGGTGGGCGGAATAGACCTCACCAGCTCCGGCCGGGGAACGGGCTGGGATCTGGTGGTACTTGCAGGCATCGCAGCGGTGTTTACCGTCGTCAATGCCTTCATCAAGCCCTTGGTGAAGCTCCTGTCGCTACCGCTGCTGATTCTGACGCTCGGCTTGTTCACCCTCGTCATCAACGCACTGATGCTGCTGCTGACCGCGTGGATCTCGACGGCAACCGACTACGGCCTGCTGATTTCCGGGTTCGGCGCGGCCTTCTGGGGTGCGCTGATCATCTCGATCGTGAACTTCTTGCTCGGTGCATTCGTACCCGAGCGGCGTTAGGCGAACGCCAGCGAGACTCCGGTCGCGATGCCCCACACGAGCATTGCGAGTCCGGAGTCCCGGAGGGCAGGAATGAGAGCCATACCTGTTGCGCCCGACCGAACCGGCTTGTTCGCGCGGGCCGCGAGAGGGAGCGCAACGAGTGCGATCAGCGCCCACGGAGTACGCGCGACCAACGCCACGGTGACTGCGAACGGCACGACCATCAACGCCAGATGCAGCATCCGGGTGCGGGTGTCGCCGAGTCGTACCGCGAGAGTGAGCTTCCCGGAATCCGGGTCGGTGTCGATGTCGCGCAGGTTGTTGGCGACGAGGACTGCACTCGAGAAGGACCCGACCGCAATTGCCGCCACGAGTCCGGCCCAATCGACCCGACCGGCTTGCACGAACTGGGTTCCCAGCACCGCAATCAATCCGAAGAACACGAACACGGCGATCTCGCCGAGACCGCTGTACCCGTACGGCTTCTTACCGCCCGTGTAGTACCACGCGCCGGCGATGCAGACGGCGCCCACCACCACCAGCCACCAGGCGGAGGTCACGGCGAGCGCGAGTCCGGCGACCGCTCCGACGGCGAAGCACCCGATTGCCGCTGCCCTGACGGCGCCGGGGGTGGCAACTCCCGATCCGACGAGCCGCAGCGGTCCGACGCGCTCGTCGTCGGTGCCGCGGATGCCGTCGGAGTAGTCGTTCGCGAAGTTGACTCCGATGATCAGTGCCAGCGCCACTACGAGAGCCAGAAGTGCCTTCCACCACACGGCGCCGCCCAGTGAGGCGGCCGCGCCGGTACCGACGAGAACGGGTGCAATGGCGTTCGGGAGGGTGCGTGGGCGTGCGCCCTCGATCCAATGCGCTGTGGTGGCCATTGGTTGATCTTTGCGTATCGCTGCGTCGCTTGTGCGACGAGGTCTTTCGAAGCTGTCTGGGTATGGCGGACGGGTGGGTAGCGCAGGCTCAGGGGAACGGCAGTCGCGGAATGGGCGGAAGCTGAATCTGCGGAAGTTCGATGCGCGGCAATTGGAATGGAAGGGGCGCCGGAGGCGGCGGAGGGGCCACGTAACCGCCGGTGTTGTGCCGGGGAATGTAGGGGGTTTGCCCGACCGGATCAGGAGCGGGGGCCGCAGTGGTCGTCGCCTCCACCGGGAGCGGAGCGGGCAGTGCCGTCGTCGTTCCCGTCGGATCAGGTGGAACGACCCTCGTGGTGGACGACGTCTCCGCGACAGTCGTCACCGGGGTGCCCGCTACCGAGCGGTCGACCGAGGAGTCCGGCCACAGCATCCACGTGAAAAATCCCAGAGCGACGATGGACGGAAGTCCGAACCTGAGAAGCGGCGTCAGCAGTGTCCGCGCGCTGCGTCGCGCGGCGGTCGGTGCAGGCGGCCGCGTGCCGTCCACGCGCGTCGCGTACAGCGCCGCGCCCTCCGCAGCGATCAACTCGGGAGAGTCGGGTACCACGACCGGGATGCGTAGATACCGACGCAGCACCTCTTGAACGATCGGAATCCGGGCACCGCCACCGATGGCGACGACGACCTCGGGAGGAATCTCCGACATCTCGGAGAGGTCGCGCAACGCGATGGCGGACCGTTCCGCAGGCCGGATGATCTGCAGTTCGAACATCCGGCGGTCCATCAAACGAAACTGGCCGTCCGAGGTCTGCGTCGCCTCGTGCGTCGACAGTGCTTCCTTGATTTCCTTGCTGAATTCCAGCAGCGACGATTCCTCTTCGTGGGTGCGCGGGACAGCGAGGATGTCGAGAGTCAGAAGATGTTCGCGGACAGTGTGATCGATGGACGACCCGCTGAATTCGCTGGAGCGCGTCGTCGCATAGATCGTGCCGCTGTCGATGTCGGCGACGGTCAGTTCCAGGCCGCCCTCGCCGAGGTCGTAGAGCGCGACGGTGCGGTATTTGAAATCTGGATCTGCGCGAAGCTTCTCGATCGCGCCGGAAATCTCGGAGATGAGGTGAACTTCCGATACGTATTCCTCGACCAAGGCGGCCTTGAGGGCTGCGCTGTAGTCGGGATCGGGAAACGCCACTCCGAGTGAGTGAGGGGCATCCGGTCGATCGACGATGGCGCGTATGGCATGCGCGACGTCCTCGGCGTCGGGGACCGGCCCGATCGACGGGAACCATTCGGTCGTGAACGGCTGTCCGTCGGAGCTTCGGACCGCGCGTATGCCGCCCGAGCCCATGGAGATACCGACCGACGAAACCATAGTCGCTCGTGGCCTCCCGTCCCCGTCGTACCGCACTACACCCCATGTGTTCTTCCGCTACACCATACCGTCTTACGGTCTGTTTTCGAACCGATAACCGACTTGGAGGCGAATCTAGCAGCCGAACAGGGGCCGAGCGCTACAGAGGTAGGGCGGTCTCCGTCAAGCCTGCCCCGCCGACACGGCGAAACCACTCGCGACCGAATGCCTGAGCCAGCATGTCGAGCGGCATCTGCAGGAACGGGCCGAAATCACCGACCTGAGTTTCGTGCGCTTGCATCGCCGCTCGCTTGGCCTCCATGACCGAACCGACATCGACGACCGTAGTGATCTCGGACTCGGGTAGTCCGAACGTGTCGAGATCGGGCGGGGTGTTGTCGTCGGACCAGTTCGGATTGGCCTTCACCAGGGCCTGCATGTGATCACGGTTGGTGGTGGTCTCGTAGACGTTCTCGACCCCTGCGAGCTCGGCCGCGCGGAGACCGACGAAATGCACCTTGATGTGGTCGGGATGCCCGTACCCGCCGTTGGGGTCGTAGATGGTGAGGACGTCGGCGTTCTCTTCGTCGAGCACCGCGGCGAGCTTGCGAGCTGCGTCGTCGGTGTCCGCGTTGCAGAAGGCGTCGGGTACGTCGTTCTCCGGCGTCCCAGCCATGCCCGAGTCGGCGTAGTGCAGCATGACGACTCGGCTTACACCGAGCACCTCCGCAGAGTTGGCCAGCTCGGTCTTACGGCGTTCGGCCAGGGTCTCGCCCTCGGTCAGGATGCCGTCGGGAAACTCGCCGAGCGCGCCGTCGGTAGCCGTGACCAACACGACCCGGTGCCCTGCGTCCGCGGCCAGACGCATGACGCCACCCGTCGTGAAAACTTCGTCGTCGGGATGGGCGTGAAAGCAGACCAGTGTGCTCATGCACGACATGCTTGCACGGCCGCAGCTCGCTGTCTCATTCGGAGCCTCTGCCGATCAGACGAACGTCACGAAGGCTCAGAGACAGGGCGAGCGCGGCGGCGATCAGTGCACCGCCGAGCGGAAAGACGAGCCACGGATCGGCGATCGTGGGACGTAAGGGCTCGTCGGACTCGGTCGCGATTCCGACACCGCCCTCCAATGTTTGGTAGATGCCCTCGTTGCGACTCGCGACGGCGGTATCCGCCCCTCCGATTATCACTATCTGCGCGGTCGGATCCGAAGACTGCCGTTCCCAGTAGGCCGAAGGGTTCGTCCATGGATCAGCGGCAGGCCCGGGCTGCGGCGGCCAGTGCGTCCACGCCGTTGCAGCTCCTGCTCCGAGGACACCTCCCATCGCGATGAGGAGGGCGAACAAGCCGGTCCGCGACCTGTGCCGTTCGACGGCCAACCGAAGACCCGCGTCGACGAGGAACGAGGCAACGAAGAGCGCGACGAGTACCCCGGCACCTACGAAGTAGAGGGACGTCGGGAACCAATCCGGACGCGCGGACCCGACGGCCGCGTAGGCCGGAGCGGATCTGTCGTACACGCTCGCCACCTGGGTAGAGCCCGAATCGCCGGTGCTCGGAACTGCGATATGCCACGCGAGCGCCGCGCCGGCTCCCACGAGCGCACCCGTACCTGCCATCGCCGCGACGAGCAGATTCTTCATCGGTGAAATCTATCCGACCAAGCACCCTTTTTGCCGACCTGGCACACCTGCTCGGATCCGAACGGGTGTGCCGGCTCGAGAAAAGCGGTGCTAGCTCTACAAAGACGGTGCTAGCTCGACCAACGTCGCCCTCAGTGCTGCACGATCCAGCTTGCCGGGGCCTCTCGTCGGCAGCGAATCGACCAGGTACAGCTCGCGTGGCGCAGCCGTCGGATCCAAGGTCCGCGCAGCGTGTTCGCGTATCTCGGACAGCGTCACCTCGTTCGATGCAACTACCGCCACCACGACCCGCTCACCCAGCCGCTCGTCCGGCAACCCCACCACCGCGCATTCTCGAACCGACGGGTGCGTCGCGAGCGCGGCCTCGACGACCTGTGGCACCACCGTGAGTCCGCCCGTCGAGATGGCTTCGTCGAGCCTGCCCGTGATCGTGAGGACACCGCCTGCGAGCGTTCCGGCGTCGTCGGTCCTGAACCATCCGGGCTCCGCGAACGCCGGGTGCTGCGGCATCCCCCGGTAGCCGAGGGCAACCGTTGCTCCTCCGAGTACGACGCGGCCGTCGTCGATACGCAGGTCCACCCCGGCCAGTGGTACCCCGTCGTACACACAACCGCCTGCGGTCTCGCTCATTCCGTAGGTGCGGACGACTCGGATTCCGGCGTCGAGTGCTCTCTCCCGCAACGGGACCGGGGTCGCGGCGCCGCCGAGGAGCACTGCGTCGAACTCTGCGAGGGCCTCGGTGGCGGCAGCATCGTCCAAGGCCTTGACCAGCTGTGTCGGAACCAACGAGGTGTACTTGCGACCGGACATCCGCGCCACTGCACCCGCCAACGCCGATGGATCGAAGCCCGCCCGGACATCCAGGATCGCAGGATCGGTTCCGGCGAGGACGCTACGCAGCAGCACCTGCATCCCTGCGATGTGGTGTGCGGGCAAGGCAAGCAGCCACGTTCCCGGTCCGCCGAGGAAAAGGTGCGTCGCCGTTCCACTTGCCCGGAGGGCAGCAGCCGAGAGCATTGCACCCTTCGGTGTGCCCGTGGTGCCGGAGGTGGCGACGACGAGCGCGGCAGCGTCGTCGATCTCGGCACCGGGGGACAGTGCGTCTCGCAACCGCTCGGTTTCGCGTAGATCGTCGGCGGGAACCGGCAGTACAGCGGGGGAGTTGCCGTCCAGAACGGACGAAAGCCGCGGCAGGATCGCTGCCGCGGCTTCGCCCGAGGGAATCTTCAGTTCGTGGAGCACGTTCACACGGGAAGTTTAGAGTGCGAACGGATCCGCGAGTGGCCATCCACCGGAGGCCAGTCTGGAACGCACCCGCGAGATGTCCTCGTCGCGCGGCATCTCGTTGGTGACCTTCGTGATGGTGACTGCTATTCCGGCTTTGTCCGCCGGAAGCTGACCGCCCGAGATCAGCGCGTCCATCACCGATTGAACTTCGTCGTCCGACAATCGGCGAGCCAGAAGCGCAAGCAGCGGAACGTAATCCGCGTCGGGCACGCCCTCTGGGTAGCCGACCCGCAGCCACTCGAGGATCGAACTGAGAAAAGCAGGTACGGCCATCTACGTCAGTGAGGCGGGATCTGCGAGGGGCCAGCCGCCTGCAGCCAGGCGCGCCGACACTCGTGCGATGTCGTCGGTGGTCGGCTCGTGGTCGATGAGCTCGCGGATGAACTCGGTGATCTCGTCGTTGGTGATCGCGCCGTCTTCCAGCGCGCCGCCGATCGGGGACACCAAGCTCAGAACGACCTCGTGAACCTGCGCGTCGGTCAGTTCGGCCTTGCGAAGGAGAGCGACGAGCGGGAAGCGGTCCTTGGGCGGTACACCCTCTGGATATCCCGCGCGAAGCCATTCGAGTACGGAAGCGGGAAACGTCGTTTCGGTCATTACGTCAAGCCCTTTCTCGGATCAGAAGACGGAGATGCCGAAGGTGGTGTCGAGGAAGTTCTTCATGATGAAGAGGATTCCTGCGACGATCGCGACGACGACGACCGCGAAGCACAGAACTGCTGCAGCCGTTGCCGCTGCGGGTCGGGCCGTGGTGACCGTGCTGCCGTCGTCGCGTGCTTCACCGACGGCCATAGCCTTCAGTCCGAATGCGAATATCGCGGGAAGGCCAGCGCCGAGAAGCAGTCCGACGAGAACTACCTGCCACAGCGAATCGATTGTGTGCCTGAGGGTTTCCATGTCAGTGCTTCCTTAAACCGTCGTGGGGGACTTCTCGTCGGCCGGGATGAGGCCGCCGTCCCACTCGTCGTTGACGTTGTTCGGATCGATCGGCTGGCGACGCGACCGGATGTACATGACGGCCGCGAGTGCGACCAGGATGGCGAAGACGACGAGAACTCCCGGCAGCCCGCCGATGGTGTCGGCGAGGAACCAGCAGACCGCGCCCACGACGCCGGCGAGAGGCAGGGTGATAACCCAGGCCACAGCCATGCGTCCTGCAACGTTCCAGCGGACCTGCGCACCGGGCTTACCGATACCCGACCCGAGGATGGAACCGGTTGCGACCTGCGTGGTCGACAGCGGAAGGCCGAGATGGCTCGAGGTCAAGATGATTGCGGCCGAGGAGGATTCGGCAGCCATACCCTGCGGTGACGCGATCTCGACGAGGCCCTTGCCGAGGGTGCGAATGACGCGCCAGCCGCCGAGGTAGGTACCGAGGGCAATAGCGACTGCGCACGTGACCTTCACCCAGAGTGGCATTTCCGAATCCGGTGAGACGGTGCCGTAGGCGACGAGGGCCAGGAAGATGACACCCATCGTCTTCTGTGCGTCGTTCGTGCCGTGAGCGAGTGACACCAGCGAGGCCGATCCGATCTGGCCCCACCGGAATCCGCGTTCCTTGGACTTCTCGGGAACGGCGTTCGTGATGCGGTAGATGACCCAGGTTCCGACCGTCGCGACGAGTCCTGCGACGACGGGCGCGAGTACTGCGGGGAGGACGATCTTGCTCCAGACGCCGTCCCAGACGACGCCCGAGGTGCCGAGACCTGCGATGGTGGCGCCGATCAGGCCACCGAACAACGCGTGCGAGCTGCTCGACGGGATTCCGAGGAGCCAGGTTGCGAGGTTCCATAGAATGCCGCCGACGAGGCCGGCGAAGATGATGGTCAGCAGAGCTTGACCGCCGGTGTCGCCGAGGTTGACGATGCCCTTCGCGACCGTGGCAGCCACCTCCACCGAGAGGAATGCGCCGACGAGGTTCAGTACGGCGGACAGGGTGACCGCAACTTTGGGCTTCAATGCCCCCGTTGCGATCGACGTCGCCATGGCATTGGCGGTGTCGTGGAAACCGTTGGTGAAGTCGAAGGCCAGTGCCGTGACGACGACGACCAGAAGGACGATGAATTCTGCGCTCACGGTTGAAAGTGTGAGGCCTGGGTACTTCAATCCGATAATTTCTTCCGAAGTGTTCTTCTTCGGTTCCTGCACGATGCCCTTCGTTAACCTTACGTTCACCTTTTTGCACTAATTGTCCGAATAACGAGAGGCCTGGGTCACTCTCGTCAGCAGGGGTTCTGTCGGCCCCCTGTGGGACAGTGGAAACCGTGGAGTTCGACGGCGTATTCGATGGCGCGCACAGTAGTGGAGACCGCAGCAGTATCGACGATGCGGTCGCTGCGGCGCTGTCCTATCTCGACTCGGTCGATCCGGCGTCCGCGGCGGACGCGCAGACCGGATGGGAGGGGCTGCGCAGCATCTCGCCGCGGAGTGGGCCGACGCAAAATTCCGTCCAGACATTCCTGTGGACCCACCTCTGCGAAATGGCCTCCGAACCCGGGCGGGCGTGGGACATCGCGCGGGCGCTCGCCGACCTGCTCGACCGTCTCGGCCATGCGAGATACGCAGATATCGCGCGGAGTAGCGAGACCAGAACGATCCTGCACAGCGCCGACGAGGAAACCGAGAAGCTGCGGATCACCGAAGCCGTCGCCGATTCCGGAATCGGCGCCCCGGACACCGACCTGATCACGTGGCAGGACGTTCCCGAAGGTGTCGAGCGATCAGTACTCGACCTCGTCGGCGAAACACTCGAAGTCGCGTCCATCGCAGGTGAATTCGCACCTTCGCGTCCTGGTGCGCGACCACTGCGTCCCGCGGCAATCGCACTCAAGCGTCAGCGTCTGACCGACTCGATTCTGCGATCGACACGGTCGGGCGGAGTAGTGCTCGAACAACTCCTGGACCACCGGATCGCGCTGTGGGTCGCCTACAGCCCGCCGCGAGCCGAGCTGTATCGCGATCTGGCCGGACCGCTGCACGACGCAGTGGAACCGGCTTATTCGTGCGTTCGAAGGCTCGAAGGTCTTCTGGGGCTGGTCGGCGACGGAATCACGCTCACCGACAAGGGATACCTACCAGGAGACATCGTCGAGCGTGCAGTGGGAACGCTGTGGTCTCCTCGTGAATGGCCCTTCCCGCCCGGCGAAGAACTCGACACCGAACCCGTCCTCCGCATCCGACGCTTGTTGCTCAGACTGGGCCTCGTCCGTAAGCATCGTGGACAGCTGCTTCCCACTGCGCGTTCGCGCGGGATGAGCGCCGACAGGATGTGGGCGACGCTGGTGAGTCGAACCGTCGGCGCCGCGTATCACCCGGACACGATTGCGGCCGAGGTAGCGATCGCGGAGGTCGCACGTGGCAGGCGCCCCAAGGGTACGAGTTCGCTCGTCGGCGAACTGCTGACCGCCGAAGGGTGGTCTCACGTCGGTGGTGAGAGCGCCGGCACTCGCGATCTGCCGGTCGGGGACGACGTCGTCGCCGACCTGACTGCGCTCGGCGCGCTCTCCTACGACATCGAGGGCCAGGGAAAATCCGACATCGGGGGCCCCGAAACATCGGTTTCGCCGCCGTCTCCGGACGGTTCGCGCCTCGCTGCCGCGCTCCTGCGGCACCGGTTGCTCCACACTCAACTTCCCTCTGCGTGAACGATCGATCCTTCTTCTTCTCTCCCGCACGCCGTGCACGGCTAAGCTGACTTCGGTCGTGCCACCTAGGCGGCCGTCTCGAGGCCCGAGTCTTCGAAAAGCGGGAGGCGTAGATGGAGCACGATCCGTCGTCTCCCAATCGGCGAAGTCAGACTCGGAGGCAGAGCGACTCTGCCCGCCGCTATCTCGATGTCGAAGCGACCACACCGGCCTTGCGCTCCACCGTGGAACTCGCTGCCCGAAGCGTCGGATTCGCGATCGCGCAGCTCAACGTCCTCGATGACGCCACCCAGTACACCCTGGTCAACATCGGTGGACCGCCGGTGTCGACCGTCGAACGCTCCACGACGTTGTGCGACGACGTCGTACGCAGCGGGAAGTCCGCGGTCGTGACGCGTAATCGTGTCGATGCCACGGTCCGCCAGCGGGACATCCTCGACCGAAACGGTGTCGCGTCGTATGCGTCGGTCCCGCTTCGCGGGCGCGAGGGGCTGGTGATCGGGACTCTGTGTTTGTTGGACCGGATGTCGCGCGAGTTGACCGAGGGCCAAATGCAAGAGTTGGAACAGTACGGATCGGTACTGGAGGAACAGCTGGATCTGCACCGCCGGGTCGGCTCGACCTCGGCAAAATTGGACGGCGACAACGATTTGGCAGGTGCGTTGTTCGCGGGGCAGATCGTTCCCTGGTTCCAGCCGATCGTCGATCTAGGTACCGGATCCACCGTCGGATTCGAAGCGCTCGCCCGCTGGCATCACCCGACGCGAGGTCTCGTATCGCCCGCCGATTTCGTTCCGTTCGCCGAGGCCAGCGAGTTGATCATCGACATCGACCTCGAAGTGCTTCGCCTTGCGGTGAAAGAGGCCGAAGCGTGGCATGAACATCGCCCCGACCTCAGGCTGAGCGTCAACCTCTCCGGCAGGCATCTCGCCCATCCCGACGCCGTCACACAACTGCAGAGCGCCCTCGCGCACTCTTCGGTGCCGGCGCACCGGATCTCGCTCGAGCTGACCGAATCGTCCGCGGTGAGCGACGGGCCGCTCATCAGGCGGCACATCGACGACGTACACGCACTGGGGTTCCGCGTACTTCTCGACGACTTCGGCTCCGGGTGGTCGTCGCTGGAGCGTCTCGTCACGCTCGAACCGGACGGGGTCAAGATCGACGGACAGCTGACCAAATTCATCGACACCGATCGGGGCCGAGCCTTGGTGCGGGCGTTGTCGTCGGTCGCCAAGGACCTGGGCTTGGTCATGGTCATCGAGGGAATCGAAACTCGCGCCCAGGCCGATATCGCGTTGGAGCTGGGTTGCACTCTCGCACAAGGGTTTCTGTGGTCGCGTCCACTGTCCGCGGCCGCAGTGCGGCGATCGATCGAGGCTCTCTAGCTCACGTCGCCGCGCACGTCGCGCCGGAGCGGATGATCGGACGGTATCTGGACGAGAACGATGGGCACACCGTCCGGGTCGCGCAGCCACAACTCGACAAGGCCCCACGACTCCTGCTTCGCATCACGCTCTATGGCGATCCCACGGGAGCTCAGTTCCGCCGAGGCAGACTCGACGTCGCGCACCTGCAACCACAGGGCACCGTCGAAGGTTCCGGCCGACCCTGAACCTCCGTGAGCTGCGACCTCGATCAACGACTGGCCGGCGAAGAACACCGTCCCCGCGGCGTACTCGCGGTGGATCGCCAGCCCAAGTCCGTCGCGATAGAACGCGAGAGTTTTCTCGTAGTCGACAGGACGCAGGATCGTTCGGCCGCTCAGTATCTCCACGGCTCATCGATACCACACGCTCTATACGTCAGGGGGTTGCTTCGTACCTCAGGGGGTTGCTTCGTGCCCCGGCATGTTGTGTGTACGACGAGATTCCTTCATCTCCGCCTCGAAGACGTGACGCTTACCGTCCTGCAGTTCCTCGCGGACGAGTTGCTCGTGCTTGCGGAACTGCGACCAGTACAGATCGTCGAATTCCTCGACGATCTGGAACGACCACCGCCCGTCGATCGCGTTCCGCCCGATCATCTCCGCTTGGAGTCGGTCGGCCTGTTCGGTGTGCCCGGCGTCGCGGAGTTCGTCGACCGCCTCCCCGAGCTGCAGGTCGGCGTGTCCCATCAGTTGGTGGAAGGAGTACAGGTGTCCGCGGGCGCGTTCTATGGTCTCCAGCGCTTCGGACACCTTGCCGATGGCGGACACCGAGTCGTCCGAGAGTTCGGGGGGTCTGCGGTGTTCGGGACTCGGGGTCTGTCGATCGTTGCTCATCTGTGGGTAGTGCCCCGAACAGACACTTTTCAAATCAGCGTCCTTAAATCAGGGTCGTCACGACACGGTTGCCACCGGCGGCTTTGGCCTCGTACATCATCGAGTCGGCGACGCGAGACGCCGTGCCGAGCGTGTCGGAACTGGACGTCCACAGTGCCGATTCGGCGTAGAGAATCGCGGCCCCGACGCTCACCGTCACCGGGATCGCGTCACCTTCGGAGTGCAACGCTCGACGTATTCCATGTATCAGTGCGTCGATGTGCAACCTCGATGTCACGACCGCGGCGAGGTATTCCTCGCCGCCGGTCCGGCCGAGCACGCCGTAGCGAACGACATGCGAGGTCAGTCGCTCGGCCACGCGGCATATCACCGCGTCGCCCTCGTCGTGACCGTGGATGTCGTTCACTGCTTTGAAGTTGTCGATGTCCACGACGACGATCGCCGCGCACTGGCCTTCGGAGCGCCCCTGTATCCAGAGGTCTTCCAGCGCCGCGTCGAGACCGCGACGGTTGAGCAAACCGGTCAGCGGGTCGAGCACGGAACTGCGAGCATCTGCCGACAACGTCGACAGGAAGATGTGCGTCGTGACGGGCACGCTCATGATGCCCAGCAGGACCACGTCGGCTTGAACCAAAAGCGTGATGGTGTCCACCTCGCCGCGGATGTACAGCGCCGTCGTGAATGTCAGCGCAACCGCGGACGTGAAGACGAGGTGCGCCACGACCCAGCGGGGGCTGAGGAAGAACGTCACGAATGCGCCGATCACTGCGAAGAGGACGCACCCGAGCAACGCGTTTCTCAAATCGAGTACCGACAGAGCTGCGGCGACGCCCACGTCGGCGTAGATCGCGAACGTGACGACGCCCAGACGGCCGGGGAACGGCCGCACCAACCAGAGGGCGGCGATGACGATGTTCGTCGTGCACAGTGACAGCGTCAGTATCGTTGCCGCAGTACCGCTGGGCCCTCCGTCGGCGAACAGTGACATGAACGACATGCCGCTGATGTTGATCATCGACAGCGCGACGATGATCCTGATGATCTTCCCGGACGGATGCGAGTTCTGGAATTCGGTCATCCACTCGTAATCGTGCGGCTGCACGAACCACTGGACGACCGCCGCTACCGCACTCCCCGTTTCGCGGCGATGACGAGTCAGTGGATTGTGAGAGAGCGACATGGGACCTTAGAAGTATCGAGGAAACGGGGACCAGTCGGGATCGCGCTTCTCCAGGAACGAGTCGCGACCTTCTACGGCCTCGTCGGTCATGTAGGCCAGACGTGTTGCCTCACCTGCGAACAACTGCTGGCCGACAAGCCCGTCGTCCTGAAGGTTGAACGCGTACTTCAACATCCGTTGAGCCTGGGGCGACTTGGCGTTGATCTTCGCGGCCCATTCGATGGCCACATTCTCGAGTTCGTCGTGGTCGACGACGCGGTTGACGGCGCCCATCCGGTGCATCTCCTCGGCCGTGTACGTGTCGCCGAGGAAGAAGATCTCGCGAGCGAACTTCTGTCCCACCATCTTCGCGAGATAGGCGCTTCCGTAGCCGCCGTCGAAACTTCCGACATCGGCGTCCGTCTGCTTGAAGCGTGCGTGCTCGCGGCTCGCGAGCGTGAGATCGCAGACGACGTGCAGGCTGTGCCCACCGCCTGCGGCCCAGCCGTTCACCAGGCAGATAACCACTTTGGGCATGAATCGAATGAGGCGCTGCACCTCGAGGATGTGCAGGCGGCCCGCGCGCGCCCGGTCGACCGTGTCCGCCGTTTCACCTTCCGCGTACTGGTATCCGCTGCGTCCGCGAATGCGCTGATCGCCACCGGAGCAGAAGGCCCAGCCCCCGTCCTTCGAACTCGGGCCGTTGCCGGTCAGAAGAACCGTCCCGACGTCGGAACTGGCACGTGCGTGCTCGAGCGTGCGGTAGAGCTCGTCGACGGTGTGCGGCCGAAAGGCGTTCCGGATGTCCGGACGATCGAACGCGATACGCACCGTGTCGTCGGTGACATGGCGGTGATAGGTGATGTCGGTGAGATTCTCGAAACCGGGAACCGTCTGCCAAAGAGAAGGAGTGAAGGTCACGATGGCCACGATAGAGCTAGTGCGCCTCGGCCCGCACGATACGGTGCAGAGATGAGCGAAGATGCAGGCCGGGATGAGTACGAGCACCACGGCGGATTCCCCAAGTACACGCCGGCGGACGTCGGACCGGAGTGGGGTCGGTTGGTCGAAGCGCTCCGAACTCTGCAGGATCTGGCAGTCAGTGCTGCTCCGACTGCTGCGCTGACGACCGAGATCGCCGAGAAGATCGAGGCCGTCAATACGCAGCTGACTCCTTTCGTCGTTCCCGAAGGGCAGTCACCTGCGGGCAGAGTCATCACATTGCCCGGCCGTGGGTCGCTGCTGATGCTGCCGTGGATCGTCGAGAAGTTCGACGCCGACGGGGTGCGAAGTCGTGGCGTGTTCCGCAGGTTTCATCTCGGCGGCAACGGCGCTGCGCACGGCGGGACACTCCCGCTGCTCTTCGACGACATGTTCGGCATGATCCAGCACGCGTACGGCCGCCCGATCAGCCGAACCGCATACCTGCACATCAACTATCGCAAGATCACCCCGCTCGACACCGAATTGGTGATCGAGGGCAGCGTCGACCGTGTGGAAGGACGTAAGACCTTCATCAGCGCAGTACTGAAAGACCTCGACGGCAACGTGCTCGCCGACTCCGACGCCTTGATGGTCCAACTGCTCGAAGGCCAGCCGTGAGTCCGTCGGTCGACGACGTGCTCGACGGTTCGCACGTCCTCTCACTTCCGATGCGAACGAAGTTCAGGGGCATCACCACCCGCGAGATCATGCTGCTGCGCGGACCAGCCGGGTGGGGAGAATTCTCGCCCTTCGTCGAATACGACGACAAGGAATCCTCGTCGTGGCTGCGCTCGGCAATCGAGGCGGCTTGGGACGGGCCGCCGCAGCCCCACCGCCAGCGTGTGCGCGTCAACGCCACTGTGCCCGCCGTCACCGTTGACGAGGTTCCGGGCATCCTGGCGCGGTACGAAGGCGTCGACACCGCGAAAGTGAAGGTCGCCGAGAAGGGGCAGACGCTCGCGGACGATGTGGCGCGGGTGAGGGCAGTACGGGAGTTCGTGCCGAACGTGCGCATCGATGCCAACGGTGGCTGGACCGTCGAACAGGCGGTGTCGGCGGTGTCGGCAATGTTGGAAGACGGGGAACTCGAGTACGTCGAACAACCGTGCGCGACGGTTCCCGAGCTGGTCGAGGTGCGAGCGACACTGCCGGGTGTGCGGATCGCCGCCGACGAGAGCATTCGACGAGCCGAGGACCCGTTGCGCGTCGTTCGTGCCGGCGGGGCCGATGTCGCCGTCGTCAAGGTCGCTCCACTCGGAGGAATGCGGGCGTTGCTCGAACTCGCAGGGGAACTGGCCGAGTACGGCGTGCCTGTAGTGGTGTCGAGTGCGCTCGATTCCGCGGTCGGAATGGCCTCCGGATTGGCCGCGGCAGCCGCGATTCCTCGGCTGGAATTTGCGTGCGGACTCGGTACAGGCAGCCTGTTCCACGCCGACGTCTCCGACATCGGCGAACTCGTCGACGGGACCCTTCCGGTCGGGCCGATCACGCCCGATCCAGCCAGCTTGGAGGCGTTGGCGGCCCCGCCGGAGCGGGTCCGGTGGTGGCACGAACGAGTTCGGCGAACCCACCTGCATCTGCGGTAGTCTTCCCCGGTTCGTACGATGAAAAAGAACCATCCGGGAGGAATTCGAAGTGGTTGCTGCACTTAAGGAATCGTTGCTCGACGAGTCGAAGCGCGATGTTCTGCTGCCCGACGTTCTGGCATTGATCGACGCCGAGGTCTCGGACAAGAAGGGCGCCAGCGGCCTCGCGGTCAAGGGCGGGTACGGCGCGGTCAAGAAGGTCGGACCGTCGTACATCGAGAAGGCAGTCGAGGCTCTGTGGCCTGATTTCGTCGATCAGCTCGAGCCGTTCTGGCAGTCGTACAACGCTGCCCCGGCTGGCACGTTCGCCGACTACCTCGTCGCGAACTCCGACCAGGTGTCGAACGCACTGCTGTCGGTCACCGATTCGCGTATCGAGGACACCGACAAGAGCGTCGTGAAGAAGTTCTACGGCAGCCTGCGTGGTTCGGCGCAGAAGAATGTCGCCGAGGCGCTGCCGCGTCTGGGCGCGTTGGTCACCAAGTACGCCGGGTAGCAACTTCGTCGCCAGTGGCGTGGAAAAGTGCCATGGGGGGCACTTAACCACGCCACTGGCGTAGAACGCCTGTTCACATGGCCGCGAAGCGGCCCTTCTTCACAGCCTCCACCAGCAGCGCGTGATCGGCCTCGGTCTGGTCGGCGTACAAGCGGGCAAAGCGCGACAGCGCGGTATCGAGCGCATCCGACTCTCCGACGTACCCCGCGATCATCGACGCCCCGGACGTGCGGGCGTGGCCCTTCGCCAACAGCCTGCCCACCACCCCCGCATAGTCCACCAGCGCGGGTGCGTCGATCGACCCCAGATCGATGGTCCCCTTCATGTTCCTGAACTGCCGGACGTAGTACTGCCGGCCGTCGATCGTCGTCCACCCCAGCAACGGATCGCTGACCGTCTGCAGGTCCTGCTGGTATTCGACGACACGCTGCCCCTGATGGGCGTGCCAGGCCGACTCACCGTGAACGTACGGCGCGAGCACAGAGCGACGAGCCTGCTTGAGCTGCAAGAACACGACATCGTCCGGGCTCGACCCTTCCAGCAACGCCACGTACGCACGCAGTCCGACGCTGCCGACGCCGACGACGCGGTGGGCGACGTCGATCAACGTGTACCCACCGAGCACCCGACGCCAGTGCGGGGAAAGCGTCGTCAGATACTCATCGAGCCCCTGGGCCAGAAGTTCGTAGTCGCGCGCTGAAATACGTGTCGTGATCGGTGGCTCCTCGACCAGCCTGCGTTTGCCTTCGTGCTCCTCGGTGAATTGGGGGAGGACGCGGTCGCTGGTTCTTCTGCGAGCCTTTTTCGTCGCGCGTTTGATCTCCTTGCGCAGTGACCCCTCGGTGGCATTGGCCTGCAACTTCTCGGCCGTCAGCCGCTGGAACGAACGCGACATCAGAGGTTGGTCCGCAAGCCGCGACACCTCGATCCTGTACGCCCGAACGCACGCCGCGACAGCTTCCTCGCACTGGGCCTCGGTGCGGCCGTTCTGGCGCCCGGCCACCCAGATGCTCGCGGCGAGGCGTCGTAGATCCCACTCCCATGCGCCGGGGTGAGCCTCGTCGAAATCGTTCAGATCGATCACGAGGTCACGCTCTGGGGATGCGTAGAAGCCGAAGTTTCCGAGGTGCGAGTCACCGCTCACGACGGGAGTGATGCCGGTCGATGGGAGGAGCGCGACGTCGCGGGCCATCACGATCGCGGTACCGCGAAGAAAGCCGTAGGGCGACTCGGCCATCCGTTCGACGCGAACCGGGATCAGCCAGTCGATCCGGCCGTCGTGCGAGAACTCGATCTGACGAATCGGATCGGGTCGGTCCGACGGTGGCGTCCAGTCGCCCATCGATTCACGCGACACCTTCTCGCGCAGGCTCTTACCGAGTTGATAACGCTCGGCCCGAGGAGTGGGTTTGGCACGCAACGTGGCGTAGGACTTGCGATCCACCCCGCCTATCGCGGGTACGACGACATGGCCTGCGCGTGCATCGGGCATACGAAGACCTTATGGCCCCGGCGCGCCCTCACCCCGACCCACGTCGATAGTGCCGCACGATTTTCGTGCCGACCGGCACGGCGAACAACATCATGAACACGCGGATCACCTGTGCGGCGACCACAAAAGTCACGTTGGCACCGGTGGACGCAGCGACGGCAAGGACGGCGTAGACCCCGCCCGGCGTCGTGGCGAGATAGCCCTCGTAGGCGGTGATCGAGGTCGCGTTGGTGAGCCACAAGCCGAGCATCGCGCATCCGACGGTGACGCCGATGATCAGCAGCAGTGCCGTCGGCAGGACGCGCGAGATCGACCGAAGGCTCTCGATCGTGAACCGCATCCCTGCTTGCCAGCCGATACCGATGTAGGCCGCTGCCAGCAGAACCGGTGGGACCCCAGCGCCGAACGAGAATCCGAGCAGATCGACGACGGTCGCAAGAATGAGCGGTCCCAGCAGGCCGGGCGCGGGTAGCTTGATCAACCTCGCGAGCACGTATCCGACCGCAGCGCAGAACGCGACGAAGATCAGGTCGAGGTACCAAGGCGCCCCCGCAGTGACGACGAAGACGGCGTCGGTCCCGCGAGCTGAGAACACCAGGGTCGCGACGAGCGGCATCGTCGTCGTGACCAGCACGACGCGCAGGTACTGCACGACGGCCACGACTCGTTCGTCGCCGCCCAGTTCCTGTGCAATCGCGACGAGGCCCGACGCCCCACCTGCGACGAGTGCAAGCGCACCGGTGAGCGAATCGACGTCCTTCCGAAGTCCGAGCAGCGCCCCTGCGCCGATGGAGAGCACCAGCGTGCCGAGACATGCGAGCACGACGGGCAGCCAGTTGTCGCCGAGCGTGGCGAGTGTGTCGCGCTGCACGAGCGTGCCGATCTCGACACCCAGAACTGCTTGCGAGGCTATGCCCAACCGTTTCGGCAGACCCGAAGCCGGTGCCCATCCTGCGAGCGCGAACACCACGGCGACGAACAGTGCGACGAACAGACCGGGGGACGGAATCGACAGTTGCGCCGCCCCGATCGTCAGAACGACCGTGACGAGGACGAGCGAGAACCAGCGGCTCAAGAAGGGCGGCCGGGGCGATCCAGTAGCCGCACCTCGGGTGGGAGACCCCATTCGTTGCGACCGAGTCGGCTGAGCGGCGCGATCTTTTCGAACGACGGCAAACCGTCGTCGGCGAGAAACTCGGGACGCACGGCCATTGCGACGACGAGACCCATCACGACGAAGGAATTGCCCACCTCGACCACCTGATGCAGAGTTGCCTCGATCGCGATGGGCGAGTCGACCACGCGGGGAGGCGCCACCTTCTCGCTGGGTTCGCTGGCGATCCCCAGTTCCTCGAGTTCGCTGACGCCGTGGTCGTATCCCGCCGACGATTGGTTCACTTGGTCGATCAATGCCGACGTGGCCAGATTGATCACGAATTCACCGGTTGCCTCGATGTTCCGCAGGCTGTCCTTGCGCCCGACGGACGTGAATTGCACGACAGGCGGGGTGGACGAGGACACCGAGAAGAAGCTGTACGGCGCGAGATTGACCACACCGTGTTCGGAAATGGTCGAGACCCAGGCGATGGGACGAGGAACGACGGATGCCGTGAGCAGGGGATAGAAGCCGCCAGGCGGCATCTCGGACGGATCGAAGACAGTACGCACACCTCTATGGTGTCAAACAGATCACCAGCAGGCCGGATAGGGCATTCGGCGCGGGCTCTGACAATCTGGAGAGGTGAACCCGTCCAGTGCTCAGGCCGCAGCCGTCGTCGACGAACTCGTCCGCGGTGGTGTTCGAGACGTCGTGCTCTGTCCCGGCTCGCGGAACGCGCCTCTCGCATTCGCACTGCAGGAGGCCGACGTGGCGGGCCGCCTGCGGCTCCACATGCGGATCGACGAGCGGACCGCAGGATTTCTTGCCATCGGCTTGATTCTCGGCGGCGGACGACGACCGGTGCCGATCGTCATGACCTCGGGTACAGCTGTCGCGAACCTCGGACCCGCAGTGCTGGAGGCCAACTACGCGCGCATACCGCTGATCGTGCTGAGCGCGAACCGTCCGTACGAGATGCTCGGAACCGGGGCCAACCAGACCGTCGAGCAGCTCGGACTGTTCGGGAGCCAGGTCCGCGCGACCATCAGTCTCGGCCTCGCCGAGGACGGCGACGGACAGAACAGCCAGTGGCGCAGCGCAGTCTGCCGGGTGCTCGCGGCAGCACGCGGAACCCGCTCGGGCAACGCCGGGCCCGTCCACTTCGACCTCCCCTTGCGTGAACCGCTGGTTCCCGACCTGTCCGACGCCACCCCGCCGCCTCAGGGACGCCCCGCCGACGCACCGTGGACGACGACGCAGCAAGCAACGCTCGACGTGCCCGTCGACATCGACTTGACGATCGACACCGTCGTCGTATCGGGCCACGGCGCCGCGCTTCGCCCCGAACTCGCAGGCCTCCCCACCGTCGCCGAGCCGACAGCTCCGCTGCACGGTGCTCCTCTCCATCCGCTGGCGCTGTCTCAACTGAAACCGCGTCAGGCGATCATCACCGGTCGTCCGACGCTGCACCGTCCGGTATCGGCACTGCTCGCAGACCCGGCCGTCGACGTGTTCGCACTCACCACGGGTCCACGTTGGCCCGACGTGTCCGGCAACGTGCTGGCGACGGGGACGAGGGCCGTGACGTCGGGGACTCCGCGCCCCGAATGGATCGCACGCTGCGCCGACCTGTCTTCGAGAGCCGACCTCGCCGTGCGCGATCAGTTGGCCGCGCACCCCAAGTCGACGGGACTTCACGTAGCGGCGATAGTCATGGCCGCGCTACGTGACGGTGACCAGCTCCTGCTCGGGGCGTCGAACCCGGTACGTGATGCCGCGCTCGTCAGCTATCCGGCGTCGGGGGTCAGTGTGCTGTCCAACCGCGGCGTCGCAGGCATCGACGGCACAGTGTCGACCGCGGTCGGCGCCGCGCTTGCACGCGAGGGACGGACCATCGCTCTTCTCGGAGATCTGACCTTCCTGCACGACGCGTCAGGACTGCTCATCGGCACGGGCGAGCCTCGTCCGACCGACTTGACGATCGTCGTCGCCAACGACGACGGCGGCGGAATCTTCGAGTTGCTGGAGCAAGGCGACCCGCAGTACGCAGGCGCATTCGAGCGAGTTTTCGGAACGCCGCACGGGATGGATCTCGCAGCCCTGTGCGCGGCTTATCGCATCGCACATCGCAGCGTCGACGTCACGGAACTTGCTGCCGCTCTGAACGGTAGTGCGGAACACGGTCGTTCCGCAGGCTCCACTCCTGCCGAACACGGTCATTCCGCAGGCTCCACTCCTGCCGGAATCGGTCATTCCGCAAGCTCCACTCCTGCCGAACACGGTCATTCCGCAGGCTCCACTCCTGCCGGAATCAGAGTGCTGGAAGTGACGACGGAACGCGCAGGCCTGCGCGAATTGCATGCGGGAATTCGCGCGCGGCTCTAGCTTTCTTTCGGGGGGTCGGGTGTTTCTTCCTGCGCCTCGGCCCATTCGACCGTCTCTCGTGTTTCTTGGTCGACCATGTCGCGGATCATGTCGTTGATCAGCGATTCGATCTTGCCGCCGATCAGCGGGATCTTGACGGTCGACTTACCGCGCACGGTCAGGATGGAACCTTCGCCGTCGGGCCGAAGTGCGAGGGTGCCCTCGACCTTCGCGGGCAAGGACGACGAGCCACCGGACAGGGTGCCGTCGGCGATATCGCCCTCGAGCGGCCCCCAATGGTCCGTGCGGGTGATGAGGAGCTTGCCCTTGATGACCTTCTTGACGAAGCCCGGCAGCTCGGAAGTACCGACTTCCTCGGAGATGTCGACGGTGAACGAACCGTCCTCGTGCGTGATCAGCTCGTAGCCCTCGGTCTTCTGTGCCTTCTCGAACCGCGCGAGCCACTGATCCTCACTGGTCAGCGCCTCGTGGACGTCGGCGGGAGTGTGCTCTGAGTTGATCGTGAACTCGAAGTCGCGAGACATGCCAGCAGACGCTACCGGAGTACTGCGCCTGCGGCCGCACAGTAACGTCTATTCGCGTGAGCACCCCGAAAGTCCGGCGTCGAGCGAGAATCTCCGTCCTGATCGTGGCGACCGGAATTTCGGTTCTGTCTTTCCTGTTGGTGGTCGCTGCCTGGCAGAACGACCGAACCATCGCCTCCGACGAGGGCAGGGCGACGGCCGAGGTTCTCTCGGCCGGAAAGCTGCGGTCGGCGATCAGCTTCGTCACCCCGGACGGTGTCACGCACAACCCGCAACTCGGGGTTCTCTATCCCACCAACCTCGTTGCGGGTCAGCGCATCGACGTCGAGTACTCGAAGGAAGATCCTGATCTCGTTCGGGTGTCCGGCCGCAACGCCAGCGTCGCGCTGATTCCTGCCGCGTCGGTCATCGTCGTCACGTGGTTGATCGCCACGCCTGTTCTCCTTGTGTCGAAGCGTCGGGAACGGCAAGGTGTTTCCAGTGGCTAAGTACTGGGTGATCGCGGCCGTCGCGGGTGGATGCGCGTTCTTGCTCGTCATGAACTTCGACACTGCGTTCGTCCTCGGAGTCGTCGCCGTCGGAGTGTTGTGGGGTTGGGCGATGACGACGACCCTCCTGTTTCCTCGGTCCGGTACCGACGCGTCCTCACGTGTGCGCGCCGAGGAGTTGTCCGTGCCCTTGATCTACTGGCGTCCCGGCTGCGTGTTCTGCATGCGTATGCGCACGATCCTGTTCTTGCGACGAACGAAAGCAGTGTGGGTGAACATCCGCGTCGACGACGCGGCGGCCGCGCGGGTTCGATCGGTCAACGACGGAAACGAAACGGTCCCGACGGTGTTTCTGGGTGCCGAACACCGGACCAACCCAAGTCCGTCGTGGGTGGCTGCGCAGAGCAGCCAGAACCATTAGCGTGAACTTCGCCCGCCCGTAACGTTGGCGCTGCCGGGTGGCCCGAAGAGCTGCGCACACTGAGGATCGTGCGAGTAGCCATCGTTGCGGAATCGTTCCTACCCAACATGAACGGCGTCACGAACTCGGTGCTTCGAGTTCTAGAGCATCTCGAACGAACCGGCCACGACGCCATGGTCGTTGCCCCGGACAACCCGTCGGGCAGACCGAGGGCCGACGTCGAACACGGCCGGATCCCGGTGCATCGCGTACCGGCGGTCATGGTGCCGAAGGTCAGTTCGCTGCCGGTCGGTGTGCCGGGTCCTGGCCTGACTGCGACTCTGCGTGACTTCGCGCCCGACGTGGTGCATTTGGCGTCGCCCTTCCTTCTCGGTGCAGGCGGTCTTGCCGCTGCCAACCGCCTCGGTGTGCCGGCCATCGCGGTCTACCAGACCGACGTCGCAGGCTTCGCGGAGAGCTACGGGCTCGGTCTGACATCTCGCGCCGCGTGGCGATGGACTCGTCGCGTGCATCGTGGTGCTGCCCGGACGCTCGCACCCTCGTCCTCCGCGGTCGAGGCACTCGAATCGCACGGCGTTCCCCGCGTCCATCGGTGGGCGAGGGGGGTCGACGCCACACGGTTCGCACCCTCGTCGCGTCGGGACGCTCTGCGCGGTGCATGGACTCCGGACGGGAAACTGATCGTTGGATTCGTCGGGCGGCTCGCCCCGGAGAAGCACGTCGAGCGGCTCGCCGTGATTGCGAACGACCCCGGCATTCAGCTCGTCGTCGTCGGCGGCGGACCGGACCGCGACGCGCTCGAGAAGCTGATGCCGTCGGCGATCTTCACCGGTCAACTCGGCGGAGAAGAACTGGCCCAGGCTTACGCGAGCTTCGATGTGTTCGTTCACCCCGGCGAGCACGAAACGTTCTGCCAAGCGGTCCAGGAAGCACTTGCCAGCGGAGTTCCCGTCATCGGACCCGACGCCGGTGGCCCACGCGACCTGATCTCGCACTGCCGAAACGGATACCTGCTGCCGGTCGACCGATTCGCAGAACTGCTGCCGAGCGCCGTCGCAGCGCTGGCGTCACCGGTGATGCGCGCTCGATTCGGTGAGGCGGCTCGCAAGTCGGTACTCCATCGCACCTGGCCCGCCATCTGCGACGAACTTCTCGTGCACTACGGCGACGTCCTCGGCCTGGATCGGCAGCGGGCGCTCGAAAGTGCATGAAGCGTCCCTCTCGCGGGGACGGCTAAGCTCGAACCGTGGCTACAAGTTCGCGTGCAACGCTCGAGAAGGAACCGCATGAGGTCGCGTCGATGTTCGACGGCGTGGCCCGTCGGTACGACCTGACCAACACGGTTCTGTCGTTCGGCCAGGACAGGAGTTGGCGCAAGCTCACCCGTCGAGCGCTGAACCTGAAGCCGGGGGAGAGGGTTCTCGACCTCGCTGCAGGTACCGGAGTGTCTACCGTCGAGCTCGCGCGCAGCGGCGCGTGGTGCGTCGCCGCCGACTTCTCGAAAGGCATGCTGCAGGCCGGATCGGATCGAGACGTACCGATGGTTGCCGGGGATGCCATGCATCTCCCGTTTGCGGACGCGAGCTTCGATGCGGCCACGATCTCATTCGGGCTGCGCAACGTCTCCGATTTTCAGGCGGGTCTGCGCGAGATCGCCCGCGTAACGAAGCCCGGCGGCAGGCTCGTCGTGTGCGAATTCTCGACGCCCGTGTTCACCCCGTTCCGGACGGTGTACATGGAGTATCTGATGAAAGCGCTTCCCGCAGTCGCACGCGCGGTGTCGAGCAATCCCGACGCGTACGTCTACCTCGCCGAGTCCATCCGCGCATGGCCCAACCAGGAACAGCTGGCCTCCACCATCGCCGACAACGGCTGGTCGAATGTGAAGTGGCGCAACCTGTCCGGCGGAATTGTCGCTTTGCATGCCGCTACCCGCCCGTGAGTGCGTAGTTACGTCCCTATGTCACTACGCGCGCACGGGCGGCGGCGCCGCCTCAGCTGAACGGTGGCCGAGTATCGATCCTCAGTGACGCGCTACCCGACGCCCTCCACGCCCGTGCGACCAGGTCGGAGTCGGCCTCGGTGACGAGGTTGCCCATGACGCGCACCGCCACGGTCATCAGTGCACGCGATCGCATTCCGATCGGTCCACTTGCGGGCAAGAATCTCGGCACGGTCAGAAGGGCGGCGAGGCGTCGGGCAATGGAGAACGCCTGGCCGTAGTGCTCGCGCAACAGGGTAGGCCAGGCGTCGGTGAGATCGGTCTCGTCGAGCATGTCGGCGATCATCCGGCCACCTTCGAGGCCGTAGTCGATACCTTCGCCGTTGAGCGGATTCACGCACGCGGCGGCGTCGCCGATGATTGCCCAGTTCTTACCCGCCACGTTCGACACAGCACCGCCCATCGGCAACAACGCCGACGCCACCGCACGAAGGTCACCTGCGAGTGACCAGTCCTCGCGTCGCTGCGAGGTGTACAAGTCGAGCAACGGCCGAAGTGCGCCTGGCCCGGGCCGTTTCGCCGTCGCCAACGTCCCGACGCCGATGTTGACCTCACCGGTGCCGAGCGGGAAGATCCAGCCGTACCCCGGTTGAACGACTCCTGCTGCGTCACGAAGTTCGAGGTGCGATGAGATCCATGGATCGTTCGAGCGATCGGAGCTGATGTACGCACGGGCGGCGACCCCGAACGTGGTGTCCCGGTGCCATTCTCGGCCCAGCTTCTTGCCGAGCGTCGACCTGACACCATCGGCGACGATCAACCGGTTGCACGCGATCTCGCGTCCGTCCTCGAAGACGACCGACTTGACCGCAGTTCCGTCCATGGTTGCGCCGGTGGCCTTTGCGCCCTCCAGCATGGTTGCGCCGGAATCGACTGCCGCGATGCGTATTCGGTCGTCGAGCTCGGTCCGCGGAACAGCGCTGCCCACTGCGGGCAACGATCCGCCCGGCCATTCGAGTTGCAGTTCCTGACCGAAGCCCGAGAGTCGGAGTCCACGATTCTCGGCGCGGCCGCGGACCCACTCGCCGATGCCGAGGCGATCGAGTTCGGCTATTGCGCGCGGCGTGAGGCCGTCGCCGCACGTCTTGTCGCGGGGGAACGTCGCGGCATCGGCGAGTACCACGTCTCTACCCGCGCGCGCTGCCCATGCCGCGGCGGCCGAACCGGCCGGGCCTGCACCGATGACCAGAACGTCGGTGGATCGCGGTGTTGTCACTTCTCGAGTATTGCAGTGCAGAGTCGAACGACGCACAGTCCAGGGGCGTGGTCTACGGCACCTTCCGGCGCTGCCACACTCTAGGTTCACTACGGTGGTAGCGGGTACTTCCCAGAAAAGATGCGAATCGCCGATGACGACGACGACAGGACAAACAATCGTGAGCACAGACGACACGGCCGGTACGACGGTTGTCGCCGGGGTGGATCTCGTCGATCCGGAGCTTGCACGAACCGTTGCCGCCGGGCTCGAGGACGTCGAGAAATTGATGATCGCCGAGCTGTCGGACGGTGAGGACTTTCTCACCGAGGCTGCGCTGCATCTGGCGAAAGCAGGAGGTAAGCGATTCCGGCCGTTGTTCACTGTCCTGACCGGTCAGCTCGGACCGAATCCGACCGACGCGTCCATCGTGACGGCAGCGACCGTTGTCGAACTCGTCCACCTCGCGACGCTGTACCACGACGACGTCATGGACGAGGCGTCCATGAGAAGGGGCGCGGAGTCGGCGAATGCCCGTTGGGGAAACAGCATCGCTATCCTGGCCGGCGACTACCTCTTCGCGCATGCGTCGCGGTTGGTGTCGACGCTCGGACCCGAGGCTGTCCGCATCATTGCCGAAACGTTCGCGGAGCTGGTCACCGGCCAGATGCGCGAGACCATCGGAGTGAAGAAGGACGAGGACCCCGTCGCGCACTACCTGCGCGTCGTATGGGAGAAGACGGGCTCGCTGATCGCCGCGTGTGGCCGATTCGGTGGAACGTTCTCCGGCGGAGACGCCGATCACGTCGCATCGCTGGAGCGCTTGGGTGACGCAGTGGGTACCGCTTTCCAGATCTCCGACGACATCATCGACATCTCGTCGGCATCGGAGCAGTCCGGCAAGACGCCGGGGACCGACCTTCGTGAAGGTGTGCACACGTTGCCCGTTCTTTTCGCGCTGCGCGAGGAGGGTCCCGACGGTGATCGCCTGCGGATTCTGCTCGACGGTCCGGTCACCGAGGACGCTGCCGTCGCCGAAGCGCTCGAGTTGCTCGGGCGATCGCCCGGTATGACCAAGGCCAAAGCCACTCTGGCCGAGTTCGCCGACAAGGCGCATGCCGAACTTGCGACGCTTCCGCAAGGTGAAGCCAACGATGCGCTCGGTCGTCTCGTCGACTACACGGTCGAGCGGGTGGGCTGACCAAAGCACCGACGGGAACCTTGTCGGGTGCCGCGCTCGTTCACCCTTTCGAGAGATGAAGAATTCTTCGGAAGAGGCGACCAATGAGTTACGCGAACGGCGCAAAGACATTCGGCTTGTTGGTAGGGATGTCGGCGCTCATCGTCTTCATCGGGTCACTGTTCAACAGCGGGGCGATCCTGTGGCTGTCGGTGGCGCTCGCGGTCGGTGTGAACGGGTACGCCTACTTCAACAGCGCCAAGTTGGCGTTGCGCTCGATGCACGCCCAGCCGGTCACCGAGGTAGAGGCTCCCGCGATGTACCGCATCGTTCGCGAGCTGGCCACCACAGCGCACCAGCCGATGCCTGCGCTGTACATCAGTCCAACCAACAGCCCCAATGCCTTTGCCACCGGTCGCAATCCGCGAAACGCAGCCGTGTGCTGCACAACAGGAATTCTGCAGATACTCGACGAGCGCGAACTGCGAGCCGTCCTCGGGCACGAGCTGTCGCACGTCTACAACCGCGACATTCTGATCTCGTCCGTCGCAGGCGCCATGGCTGCCGTCATCTCCGGTTTGGCCAACTTCGCGATGTTCGCGTCCATGTTCGGTGGGCGTGGCAACGGCGGGGCCAATCCGTTTGCGCTTCTGTTGGTTTCGCTCCTCGGGCCCATTGCGGCGACCGTCGTCAAACTTGCGGTGTCGCGCTCTCGTGAGTATCAGGCCGACCAATCGGGTGCGGAACTGACGGGTGACCCGTTGGCGTTGGCGTCGGCGCTCCGCAAGCTGGAGAGGGGCGTTCAGGCGGCCCCGTTGCCCCCTGAGCCACGCATCGCGGCGGAATCGCACATGATGATCGCCAGCCCGTTTCGTGCGGGGGAGAAGGTCAGCAGGATGTTCGCCACGCACCCGCCGATGGCGGATCGAATCGAACGGCTCGAACGGATGGCCCGCGGGGAGTAGGCGGCCTCCGGCCGCATGTGAACAGAAATGCATAGCGGCGGGAGCGCAGCCTGCGGAGTGACTCGAAGGCACTGTGTATTTCTGTTCACATGCGCGTAGCGCCTACCGGTAGTTGACGAACTGCAGCGCGAGTCCGAAGTCCTCGGACTTGAGCAGCTGTTGGACGGCCTGGAGGTCGTCGCGCTTCTTGCTGCTGATGCGAAGTTCGTCACCCTGGATCTGCGCCTTGACGCCCTTGGGGCCGTCGTCGCGAATCTTCTTGGTGAGCTTTTTTGCGTTCTCGGTGGAGATGCCCTGGACGAGCTTGCCGGTGACCTTGTAGACCTTGCCGGACGCGGCGGGATCGTTGGTCTCGAAGGCTTTCAACGAGACGTCGCGACGGATCAGCTTCTCCTTGAAGACGTCCAGAGCGGCCTTCACCTTCTCTTCGCTTTCGGAGGTGATGACGATCACCTCAGCGTCTCCGCTGCCGGACCACTCGATCACGGTGCCGGACCCGCGGAAGTCGAACCGGGTCGACAGCTCCTTCGCGGCCTGTCCCAGAGCGTTGTCCACCTCCTGGCGGTCGACCTTGCTCACCACGTCGAAGGAAGAATCAGCCACTTGCAACTCCTGTAGGTCGAATCGATCGGTACGTGCGTCGGTACCCGACGTTAGCCCGTTCGCACCCCGGCTATCCACCCGGTTTGCGTTGAAGGGGCACGTTCGTTGTATTCTTCTCACCGCGCCGAAGAGAGCTGATCTTTTCGGGTGCAGCACGGCAGATTGCCCGAGCGGCCAATGGGAGCGGACTGTAAATCCGTCGGCTTATGCCTACGTAGGTTCGAATCCTACATCTGCCACACAGAACCCCCAGCGAGACGAAATTCTCGCTGGGGTTTCTTCTGTGAAGAGGAACCGCACGAAGTGCGCTGAGCATGCAATTTGGTACTCGGCGCTCGGACTGTGTAACCTCTTGAAGGCTTCGGAGCACGGTTAGTTCGTGCCCCAGAGCAACGCCCCCTTAGCTCAGTCGGTAGAGCGTTTCCATGGTAAGGAAAAGGTCAACGGTTCGATTCCGTTAGGGGGCTCGCTGGATTGGATGGTTCGCGTCCACACCCTTGTTAGTGAGAAGGTGTAGGGGTGAGCACCTGAGGCGGTGTAGCTCAGTTGGTAGAGCAAACGACTCATAATCGTTGCGTCGCCGGTTCAAGTCCGGTCACCGCTACACAAGTAAAATGCACAGTCCTGATTAACCGGATCAGATTTACCCGAAAGTAGGCATCCCGTGGCCTCCTCCACCGATGTGCGGCCCAAGATCACCTTGGCCTGCGAGGTTTGCAAGCACCGTAACTACATCACGAAGAAGAACCGCCGCAACGATCCCGACCGCCTCGAGCTGAAGAAGTTCTGCTCGAACTGCGGCACGCATCGCGCGCACCGCGAGTCTCGCTAGTCGCGGGCCTTTTCGGCTGCTGGTTTCTCGAACGGAGTCGACGCCACGCGTTAGGCTTACTTTTCTTGCCCTAACAGCATTTGCGTCCTGGGTAGAAAAGGTTCACTTACAGCGTGACTGAGTCAACGCAGGATCCGGAGCTTACGCAAGATCCGGCTAGACATGCGGCCGCGATGGTGGGCCACCACTACAAGGTGGACCACCCATACGAGGTCGGTCGCGAGAAGGTTCGTGAGTACGCGCGCGCCGTCCAGGACTGGCATCCAGCTCATCACGACGAGGATGCAGCCAAGAGTCTCGGCTACGACGGACTGCTCGCACCGCTGACGTTCATCTCGTTGGTCGGCATCATCGCGCAGTCTCGCATGTTCAAGGAGTTCATCGCCGGGTACGACCCGAGTCAGATTCTGCAGACGGATCAGCGTTTGCAGTTTCACAAGGCGATCTCGGTCGGCGACGAGCTGTCCTGCGAGGTGTTTCTCGAATCGTTCCGTCAGATGAGTGGTAGTGACATCATCACCACCAAGAACATCGTGACCGATCAGAACGGTGAGCTGGTTCAGACGACCTGGACCACCCTCGTTGCGCGCACCGGTGGCGAAGTGGATGAGAACATCGCTCACGCAGTCAAGGACGTGATCATGCATGGCGCTTCGTAATTTCGCGGACGTCTCCGTCGGAGAAGAGCTTCCCGAGCGCGTGGTCAAGCTGACCCGCGGTGACCTGGTCAACTACGCGGGCGTCTCCGGCGATCCCAACCCGATTCACTGGAGCGACGAGGTCGTCAAGCTCGCCGGGCTCGACAACGTCATCGCGCACGGCATGCTGACGATGGGCCTCGGTGCCGGATTCGTGACGTCTTGGCTGGGCGACCCAGGCGCGGTCACCGAATACAACGTCCGTTTCACCAGTTCCGTGTACGTACCCGCCGACTCGGCCGCGTCCGTGGAGTACACGGGCAAGGTCAAGTCGGTGGACCCGGACTCCAAGTCTGCGGTCATCGCCATCACTGCCAAGTCCGAAGGCAAGAAGATTTTCGGTCGCGCCACAGCCACCGTCCGCCTGGCTTGATCGGATTTCAGGGTTCCACATCCCGTGCAGTACACTCAGACTTCTGGGGTTGTTCAGCGCTGCGCGCTGCGTAATCGCAGAACGGCTCGATCCGGATTCGGATTCAGCCGAAGGGGCGTAGCTCAATTGGTAGAGCAACGGTCTCCAAAACCGTAGGTTGCAGGTTCAAGTCCTGTCGCCCCTGCCCATGTGGCTCCCTCATCGCGGTGACGATGAGGGCAGCGACGGTGTCAGCTACTGAGAGGAACGACGGGTGACCGAGGAGCGCGGTAAGCGCGACGACCAGTCGGAGGACTTGTCGACGCCGAACTCGGCGACGCCCGACGGTGCAGACTCCGCAGGCTCTGCCGCGGCGAGGCCCACCGGCAAGAAGGCCGCCCGTCGGACTCGTACGGCGGGGGATTCGGCCGAGAAGGTGTCGATCACCAAATCTCCGTCGGCCAGGACATCGGTTGCGACACGTGAGAAAGCCCGTGAGCCCAAACGTCCGAACATCTTCAAGCGTCTGATCCAGTTCCTGCGTGAGGTCATCGCGGAGCTGCGCAAGGTCATCTGGCCCAACCGTAAGCAGATGATCACCTACACCAGCGTGGTACTCGTGTTCGTGGCGTTCATGGTCGCGTTCATCAGTGGTCTCGACCTGGGATTCACGCAAGGCATCGAGTGGCTGTTCGGTTGATGCCGAGACAACCGAGTCCGACGGTCCGTAAGACATGCACGAAACGACAGAAAGGGTGCCTGCTGTGAGCACGCCGCACAACGACGCCACCGAAGTGGCCGCATTCGACGCCGATGTCGAGGCGACCAAACAGGGCCTCGAGGCGGAGCAGGCCGCTCAGGACCGCGAGACGGACGAGGCCATTGCGGCAGACGTCGCCGCTCAGGCAGTCATCGAAGACGATTCCGACGTTGTCGTCGACGAGACAGCCGACGTCTCCGCTGAGCCGGAAGATCCCGTCGCCGAGATGAAGGCAGCGCTCCGCCGCGCCCCGGGCGACTGGTACGTCATCCACTCGTATGCAGGTTACGAGAACAAGGTGAAAGCCAACCTCGAAACTCGCGTTCAGAACCTCGACGTCGGTGACTACATCTTCCAGGTCGAGGTACCGACCGAAGAGGTCACCGAGATCAAGAACGGCCAGCGCAAGCAGGTCAACCGGAAGGTCCTCCCCGGCTACATCCTGGTCCGCATGGAACTGAACGACGAGTCCTGGGGCGCCGTCCGCAACACCCCCGGTGTCACTGGCTTCGTCGGCGCCACATCGCGTCCGTCTCCGCTCACGATCAACGAGGTCGTCAAGTTCCTGCTTCCGCAGGAGGGCACGAAGAAGGACGCGAAAGCCACAGGAGCCAACGACGCAACGTCGACGGAGTCCTCGTCGAAGCCGACCATCGAGGTCGACTTCGAGGTCGGCGAGTCGGTCACCGTCATGGACGGTCCGTTCGCGACCCTTCCGGCCAGCATCAGCGAGGTCAACGCCGAGCAGCAGAAGCTCAAGGTGTTGGTATCGATCTTCGGCCGTGAAACTCCGGTCGAACTGGGCTTCACGCAGGTCGCCAAGATTTAGTCGGCGCTGCTCGAGCAAGCCCGCCAAGAACTTGCAGTAGTAACCGCAAGAAACCCGAGCGAATACAAGGAAAAAGAAATGCCCCCGAAGAAGAAGAAGCTAGCCGGGATCATCAAGCTTCAGATCCAGGCTGGAGCGGCAAACCCCGCTCCTCCCGTCGGCCCCGCACTGGGTCAGCACGGCGTCAACATCATGGAGTTCTGCAAGGCGTACAACGCAGCGACCGAGTCGCAGCGCGGAAACGTCGTGCCGGTCGAGATCTCGGTCTACGAGGACCGCACGTTCGACTTCAAGCTGAAGACTCCTCCCGCTGCCAAGCTGCTGCTCAAGGCTGCCGGCGTTGCCAAGGGCTCGGGCGAGCCGCACAAGACCAAGGTCGCCAAAGTGACCATGGATCAGGTGCGCGAGATCGCCAAGACCAAGGCCGAAGACCTCAACGCCAACGACATCGATCAGGCCGCGAAGATCATCGCCGGCACTGCTCGCTCGATGGGCATCACGGTCGAAGGCTGATTAAGCCTTCACCCCGCAGGAACGCAGCCCGCGGAGCGACTAGAAGACACAGCAACACGTGGGAGGGCCTGCCAGGCCTGCAAACCACACTGAACTCATGATTGGACAGTAAGAAATGGCAAAGCGCAGCAAGGCCTACCTCGAGCAGGCCGCAAAGGTGAATGCAGACAACCTGTACTCGCCGCTCGAAGCAGCAAAGTTGGCCAAGGACACCGCGTCGAGCAAGTTCGACGCAACCGTCGAGGTCGCCGTTCGTCTCGGCGTCGACCCTCGCAAGGCCGACCAGATGGTGCGTGGCACCGTCAACCTTCCCCACGGCACCGGCAAGACCGCTCGGGTCATCGTTTTCGCCGCTGGTGAGAAGGCTGCTGAAGCAGAGGCAGCAGGAGCCGACGTCGTCGGTGCAGAAGATCTGATCGAGCGCATCCAGGGCGGATTCCTGGACTTCGACGCTGCGATCGCCACCCCGGACCAGATGGCAAAGGTCGGCCGCATCGCCCGCGTCCTCGGACCGCGTGGCCTGATGCCGAACCCGAAGACGGGCACGGTCACCAACGATGTGACCAAGGCTGTCAACGACATCAAGGGCGGCAAGATCAACTTCCGCGTCGACAAGCAGTCGAACCTGCACTTCGTCATCGGCAAGGCGTCGTTCGACGACACCAAGCTGGTGGAGAACTACGGCGCAGCTCTCGACGAGATCCTTCGCGCGAAGCCGTCTTCGGCAAAGGGCCGCTACGTCAAGAAGGTCACCGTCTCGACGACCACCGGACCGGGAATCCCCGTCGACCCGGCTCGTACGCGCAACCTCCTCGAGCTCGACGAGGCGTAAGTCTTCTCGAACCGAAAAAGGCCGGCACTCCATTCGGGGTGTCGGCCTTTTCGTGCGTTAGGAGAGCTCCGCGGGGTGACCGAAAGAGACATTCGCTCACTCTGAGTGACCGAATGAGACATTCGCTCACTGTGAGTGACCGAATGAGACATTCGCTCACTGTGAGTGACCGAATGAGACATTGGCTCACTGTGAGTGACCGAATGAGACATTGGCTCACTGTGAGTGACCGAATGAGACATTGGCTCACTGTGAGTGACCGAATGAGACATTCGCTCACTGTGAGTGACCGAATGAGACATTCGCTCACTGTGAGTGACCGAAACAGACATTCGGTGCACCCCGAATGGTCCGAGTTTCACACCCGACCGAAGTTCGACGCCAACTCCCCAAGGATCTGGTCCCACAGCGGGCGGGGCAGGTCGTGGCCCATACCGTCGATGAGGTGCAGGGCCGAGCCCTTGACAGCTCGTGCGACGGCTCTGCCTCCGCTGGGTCGCATGAGGCGGTCAGCGAGTCCGTGGATCACTACCGTCGGTACGGCTATCTGCGCCGCGATACGACGAAGACTTCCGGTGCCCGTGACGGCGGCCATCTGACGTAGCGACCCGGCTGGGTTGTAGTTGCGGTCGTACATTTCACCTGCGGTGACGAGTAGTTCTTCCATCGGTGTGGGATAGGCAGGGCTCCCGATGATGCGTCGAGTATTGGCCGCATGCGCCACGATCTGTTCGCGGGTGGCACCTGGCCCCGGGCCTTTCATCAGCGGTAGAAGTGTGCGCGGATCCGGTGGGGGAAGGAACGCCTCGTTGGTGCTGGAGAAGATGATCGCTGCGCTGAGTACGCGTTCGGGGTACAGCCCGGCGAATACCTGAGCGATCATGCCTCCCATCGATGCACCGATGACGTGTACCTGCGGAATTTCGAGGTAGTCGAGCAGACCCTTGGTGTCGAGAGCCATGTCTTTCAACGTGTACGGAACCTTGCTCGACGCTCCGAGCTCGGTGCGCAGCAGTCGGAGCAGAGCTGAACCTTCGATCCGCTGGCCGTCCATCTTGGTGGACAGGCCGATGTCGCGGTTGTCGAAACGGATGACCCGGAAACCTTGCTCGACGATCCGCTCGCAGAATTGTCGTGGCCACAGCGTCATCTGTGCGCTCAGCCCCATGATCATCAAGACGACGGGATCGTCGGGGTCGCCCATGTCCTCGTAGGCGAGTTCGATCTCGTTGGACGGCGCGAATCCTGTGCGCGACTGCATGGGTCTCCTTCACCAGCCCGGCTCGCCGAGCAGCGGCACGACGAGATAGCTGGGGTGGTCCGGGTCGATGGTGATGTCTTGTTTGCGTCCGTGAGTCCGGAGCAGGTCGGGGAGGATGGGCATGAAGCGAGGTGCGTCGACGGCGAAGACGTCGACACGGAGGCGGTGTCCTTCTGCCACGACGGCTTCGGTGGTGAGTAGGTCGATGTCCAGTTCGATGTGTTCACCGACTGGGACGGGTAGCAGTGATTGCTCGGTGAGTGGGTGATACGGACGGGTGTAGTCACCGTTCGGCGCGAAGAGGGACAGTTCGTCGTCGACGGCTCTTCTCGATGCGAGGAGTGCACCGTTCGTCAACACGGTGGATCTGCCGTTCGGGTCGACATCGCACACCATGACTGCCCACAGGGCCTCGGGCGCATGGCACACGACCCGAAGGTGAAGGTTCATCGGCCCCGAGATCACAGTGTCCTCGGCTGCAATCCCGGTGGTGAACGTGACTGCACCCTTCTCCGCGAAACGGTTGTCGTAGGTGAAGCCGCCGCCCAGAACTGCCGTCACACCCGCCAGAACCTGAGTGGTGTCGCGCGATACCACCGCGCGCAGCGAAGGCCCGACGGAGAGGACCCCGTGCGAGAAGTCGGTATCGCCGACGAGGCTTCCGTCTCCGGAGGCATGCGGTGCTGTGCCCGACGTACCAGCGGACAGGTACAGCCTCGTGGGCTGCGCGTGCGGGGCAGGGAACCGGCCGTGGGCAGTCCAACCACCACCCTGGCTACGGAGGGTGACGGGGCCGAACTGTTCGATGCCGTTGTCCTCGTCACGCAGCCACCGGTCGAACCAGGCGCGCTCAAGCACATCGAGTCGCGGTGGGAACCCGGGTCTGCCGAAACCGATCCCGGGGTTGCAGTGATACCCGTCGCCGACGAGAAGTTGTTTGCGCCCACGTTCGAGCGCGAGCCTGTTGTAGATGTCGGGAGCGGACCCGCCGAAGATGTCGTGCCAGCATCCGTACACGAACGTCGGGATGTCGATTTGTTCGATATCGGCGTCGATCGTTTCGTAGTACGGGTCGTCGTAGATCCTGGTGTCGCCGCCGGTGATGAATCCCTTGGCCAAGTCGAGGAGATTGGTCGCGGGGGAGGAGAGTCGGGCGCGTAGCCACGCCGAGAGATCCAGATCCCGTACCGCCGGAACCCATTTGAGAGTGTTCACTGCTGTCAACCAGAGCGGGATGAATGCGGACGGAGCCCCGCCCGTCGCAAAGATCTCTCGGACGATGTCCACCGACCCCTCGACGGCGAAGATTGCTTCGAGTCCGGCGGGCCGTTTGGTTGCGGCCTGCAGTGCGTTGATCGCCGAATAGGAGATGCCGGTCATTCCGATTCGGCCGTTGCTCCAGTTCCGAGTGCCGATCCACTCGAGTATTTCCACGGAGTCCTGCTGCTCACGTTCGCCCAGCACGTCCCAGTTTCCGGTGGACGAACCGGTCCCTCTGGCGTCGACGATGATCTGTACGTATCCGCTGCGAATCAGGTTCCGATTCACCGACAGCAGGTCGGCCGCTCCGCCGTCGACGATGCGTGTGATTTCGGTGATGCCGGCGAAAGGGGTGTCGCTGAGATCGAACCGACGTGACAGGCGTCGGATCGCCCATCCGAGTACCGGTGCGTCGAGGATTGTGTCGATCCCCTTGATCAGCTCCTTGTTGTACGGGGTGATGTTGAGGACGGTCGGGAAAGCGGTAGGAACGGCATGCCCCGTGTCGTCAGCGGGCCGAAAGACGTAGGCGCGGAGAACAGCGCCGTCGCTCATGGGGATGGCCACGTTGGACGACGTCGCGATGCGGGGATAACGCGGGGTGTCCTCGACGAGTCTGCGCCACGCTGCTGCCGCGTCGCCGCCGCTCGGGTCCCGAAGTCGACCGGGCCGAGAGGGGTCCGGCCGCAGTAGTGGGCGCGGCTGCGCAGCAGTCATGCACCTGATTGAACAGTCAAGAGGGCTTGTTTGTCTCGCGGTGACCGGATTGTTGTCATTCACCGCCAGCGCGGCGGGGGACTTTCGTGGGGTTTCACACCGTCAGATCGTGTGAAAACCGTGGCCGCTGCCGACGGAATGTGTCTCCATGACAGATCGTTTTGGAGTTCCGGTGCAGGCTGAGGTAGCCTGGTCGACGGTTCCGAAGCGGAGATTCGTCGACGCAGAGGATCCGCCCAATCAAGTTCTACCCAAGACCGTTGGTCACCGCCTTCTCTACGGGATTTGTCCCCGAAGGATTGCGGTTGAAGGTCCGAGGCAACTCGGACGGCCCACGCAGGAGAACGAGGTAAGGGACCTGTAAGCCCGGCTTCGGCCGTGTGTCATGTCTACGCCCCGTGTGCTTCCTGCGCCCGGGGCGTTCGTCGTTTCTTCGGCCTCTCGCGATCGACATTACTTCCCACGAGAGGAGGCGAAGTATGGCAAAGCCCGAAAAAGTCTCAGCAGTTTCCGAGATCACCGAACAGTTCAAAGGTTCGACGGCTGCCGTCGTCACGGAATACCGCGGACTGTCGGTATCCGGTCTGACTCAGCTCCGGCGCGCGCTCGGTGAGAGTGCCACCTACTCCGTCGCCAAGAACACCCTGGTCAAGCGCGCTGCTGCCGAAGCTGGCATCACCGGGCTGGACGAGTTGTTCGTCGGACCGACCGCCATTGCATTCATCAAGGGCGAGCCGGTCGACGCAGCGAAGGCCATCAAGGCTTTCGCCAAGGACAACAAGGCCTTGGTCGTCAAGGGCGGCTACATGGACGGCGCAACGCTGTCCGTGGACGAGATCAACAAGATCGCGGACCTCGAGTCCCGCGAGATCTTGCTTGCAAAGCTCGCAGGTGCCATGAAGGGCAACTTGTCGAAGGCTGCAGGACTGTTCAACGCTCCTGCGTCGCAGATTGCACGTCTGGCCCAGGCATTGGCAGACAAGAAGGCTGCAGAAGCACCGGCTGCCGCAGAGGCACCCGCTGCCGAGGCACCGGCAGAAGCAGAAGCTCCCGCCGAAAGCTGATCCGCACTTACGCGAACAGCACCACCGAAACACTTTCGTCGCGGATCAGCGACTGGAGTACTTACAGGAAGGACCGCCACCATGGCGAAGCTCAGCACCGAAGAATTGCTCGACCAGTTCAAGGAGCTCACCCTCCTCGAGCTCAGCGAGTTCGTGAAGGCATTCGAGGAGACCTTCGAGGTCACCGCAGCCGCTCCCGTCGCAGTTGCAGCAGCTGGCGGAGCAGGCGCTCCGGCTGAGGCAGCCGAAGAGCAGGACGAGTTCGACGTCGTCCTCGAGTCGGCTGGCGACAAGAAGATCCAGGTCATCAAGGTCGTCCGTGAGGTCGTTTCCGGCCTGGGCCTGAAGGAAGCCAAGGATCTCGTCGAGAGCGCTCCGAAGGCAATCCTCGAGAAGGTCGCCAAGGACGCAGCCGAGGCTGCCAAGGAGAAGCTGGAAGCAGCCGGCGCGAAGATCTCCGTCAAGTAATCTTGCCGGAGTTCGCTTGCCGAACTCTCTTCTACGAAGGGCCATCCCCGTGCGGGGGTGGCCCTTCGTTTTGTCTGCTGTGTGAGGATTTACTGTTTTCCGGCTCGGTTCTGTGTGCTGCCACAACGGTGCAACCCTGGGCTTTGTCACAAATCGGGCGAGTCGCCCGCGTGTTGCGGTGAGATGAGCCACACTGTCTTCAAGGACCGAAGCCCGACTCGGGGAAGTTATTACTGGGCAGTAAGCTCCTGTGTCGGTGCGGACACTCGTGTGCGATAGAGTGACCCAACCCACATCCGGGTCGATGTGTTTCTACTGTGGAGGTCAGCGTGGGAGTCGAGGTTTCGGTCGAGGGATTGACCAAGTCTTTCGGAGTTCAGAAGATTTGGCAGGACGTCTCTTTGACGTTGCCGTCGGGTGAAGTCAGTGCTCTGCTGGGACCGTCGGGTACCGGTAAGTCGGTGTTCCTGAAGTCGTTGATCGGGCTGCTGCGGCCCGAGCACGGCAAGATTTTCGTCGACGGAACCGACATCCTGCAGTGCTCCTCGCGTGAGCTCTACGAGATCCGCAAGCTGTTCGGCGTGCTGTTCCAGGACGGTGCGCTGTTCGGGTCGATGAACTTGTACGACAACGTGGCATTCCCGCTCCGCGAGCATACGAAGAAGTCGGAATCCGATATCCGCAAGATCGTCATGGAGAAGCTCGAGCTGACCGGTCTGATCGGCGCGGAGGACAAGCTTCCAGGTGAGATCTCGGGCGGTATGCGCAAGCGCGCCGGTCTGGCTCGCGCGCTCGTGCTCGATCCCGAGATCATTCTGGTGGACGAGCCGGACTCCGGTCTCGATCCCGTTCGCACGACCTACATCTCGCAGACTTTGATCGACATCAACGCCGAGATCGATGCGACCATCCTGATCGTGTCGCACAACATCAACTTGGCTCGAACGGTGCCGGACAACATCGGCATGTTGTTCCGTCGTCAGCTGGTGATGTTCGGCCCCCGCGAGGTGCTGTTGACCTCCGACGAGCCCGTCGTCAAGCAGTTCTTGAACGGAACGATGATCGGGCCGATCGGTATGTCGGAGGAGAAGGACGAGGCGCAGATGGCCCACGAGCAGGCGCTCGTCGATGCCGGTCACCACGCTGGTGGTGTCGAGGATGTGGAAGGTATTGTGCCGCAGATGAAAGCGACGCCTGGTACTCCAGTTCGGCAGGCGGTGGGGCGCAGGCAGGAGCGCGTGCGTCAAATCATGCACACGCTGCCGCACAGTGCTCAGGTCGCAATTCAGGAAAGCCTCGACACGACCGATCCAGGTGCGTACACCCCCGCTTACGCGGGCAACCAGAGCCACGAGAACTCCGGTTACGACAACTCCGGTTACGACAACTCCGGTTACGACAATGCCGGTCAGGGCCAATCCGGCTATGACAACTCCGGCTATGACAACTCCGGTTACGACAATTCCGGCTACGAAACCGGTTACAGCGATCAGGGCCGCGGTCCTGCGCAGGGGCGGGGACAGTAAGAACTATGGGGGGATCGAAGAAGTCCGCTTTTGCTCCGGCGGGCGCAGCTCTCACGCAAGCCGGAAATATTGTAGAACTACTGGTGGAAGTCGCCAGGAACACGTTCAGACGCCCATTTCAGTTCCGTGAATTCATCGAGCAGGCGTGGTTCATCGCCAGCGTGACGATTTTGCCGACAGCGCTCGTCGCTATTCCGTTCGGTGCGGTGGTCTCGCTGCAGACAGGCTCGTTGATCAAGCAGCTGGGTGCCGAGTCGTTCACTGGTGCCGCCAGCGTGCTGGCCGTCATTCAGCAGGGCAGTCCTATCGTGACCGCGCTGCTGATCGCGGGAGCGGCAGGATCGGCCGTCACGGCCGACCTCGGCTCGCGCACGATTCGCGAGGAGATCGACGCGATGCGGGTTCTCGGCATCGACCCGGTGCATCGCCTCGTCGTACCGCGCGTGCTCGCAATGATTCTCGTTGCTCTTCTGCTCAACGGGCTCGTGTCCGTCGTCGGAATCGCGGGCGGGTACTTCTTCAACGTCGTTCTGCAGGGAGGTACCCCTGGTGCGTACCTTGCGTCCTTCTCGGCGCTGGCTCAGCTTCCCGACCTCTACGTCGCGGAATTCAAGGCAGCGATCTTCGGGCTCATCGCCGGCATCATCGCCTCCTACAAGGGCCTCAATCCCAACCCGGGACCCAAGGGAGTCGGCGAGGCAGTGAATCAGACGGTGGTCATCACCTTCCTCATGCTGTTCTTCGCCAACCTCATTCTCACCCTGGTGTACCTCCAGGTTGTTCCGGCGAAGGGAAGCTGACCCGCAATGACCATCGCCAAAGGTCGTGGCGACCGTACTTTGATGCGCGCCAAACGCATCGCAGGCGCCCCGCTCACCGTGCTCGAGAACGCGGGCGAGCAGATGTCGTTCTACGTTCGCGCCATCGGTTGGATTCCGCGCACGCTCGTTCACTACAAGAAGGAAGTCCTTCGCCTTCTCGCAGAGGTCACCTTCGGCACAGGTGCTCTCGCGGTCATCGGCGGCACCATCGGAGTCATCGTCATGATGTCCGGTGCGACGGGCGTCGTCGTCGGTCTGCAGGGTTACGCAGCCCTCGAACAGCTGGGCAGCTCCGTGCTCACCGGCTTCCTCTCGGCGTATGTCAACACCCGTGAGATCGCGCCCGTCGTGGCGGGTCTCGCGCTGTCGGCCACTGTCGGTGCAGGGTTCACGGCACAGCTGGGTGCGATGCGTATTTCCGAGGAGATCGACGCGCTGGAGGTCATGGCGGTGCCGAGTGTGCCGTTCTTGGTCACGACGCGAATGATCGCCGGATTCGTAGCAGTGATCCCGCTCTACATCGTGGGTCTGCTCGCCTCGTACATTGCCTCGAGGGGAATTAGTACGATCTTCAACGGCCAATCGGGCGGATCGTACGACCACTATTTCAATCTGTTCCTGCCACCCGAGGACGTGCTGTATTCGTTCCTCAAGGTGCTGATATTCGCCTTCGTCCTGATCATGATCCATTGCTACTACGGCTTTCACGCCTCGGGCGGTCCGGCGGGTGTCGGTGTCGCAGTAGGCCGGGCCGTGAGAACCGCCATCGTGACGGTTGCTGTTCTGGACTTCTTCCTCAGTCTCGCTATCTGGGGAACCACCACCACAGTGAGGGTTGCCGGATGATCGACTCGCCGTCGCGCTTGAGGCGACTTCTGCTCGGTCTTGCGTTCTTCCTGGTGCTGATTCTCTTTCTGGGATGGTCGGTCACCTCGTACAACAAGACGTTCAAGAAGGTCGTCAGTATCGACCTGGTCACGGACTCGGTGGGCAATGCGTTGCCGTCGAATGCCGATGTGAAGGTTCGCGGTCTGATCGTGGGTGAGGTCCGTTCGGCGTCTTCGGTCGACGGCGTCGTCACCGCGAAGCTCGCGATCGACCCGGACAAGGCGGAACTCATTCCGTCGAACTCCACCGCGCGGTTGCTGCCGAAGACACTGTTCGGTGAACGCTATGTTGCACTGCAGATTCCCGAGAACGACACCGCATCGCCGATCACCAACGGCACCGTGCTCCGGCAGGACACCAGTGGAAGCGCAATCGAGGTCGGGCAGTTGCTCGACAACCTGCTCCCACTGCTCGAAGCGATTCCGCCGCAGGATCTTGCGAGCACCCTCGGTGCTCTCGCGCAGGGTCTGAGTGGGCGCGGACAGCAACTCGGTCTGACGATCGATCGTTTGGAGAACATCTTCAAGGGTCTGAACACCGAACTGCCGAACATCCAGGAAGACCTGCGCGGTCTCGCGGACTTCTCGCAGACCTACGCCGATGCGGGCCCGCAGTTGATCGATGCACTCGACAACCTGTCGGTCACCGGTAACACGTTGGTCGAGCAGCGTCCGGCCGTGGACACTCTGATTTCGTCGTTGACGGCGACGAGCAGTTCGACGGCCGACTTCGTCGAGGCAAACGCGAACAACCTCATCACTATTTCCCGGGATTCGCGTGAGGCTCTCGAGCTGCTCGCGCAGTATTCGCCGTCGTTCGGCTGCACGTTCAGTCAGTTCGTACCGGTCGTCGAGCGCGCACAGAAAGTCATCGGGGTCGGCGACGAATACCGAGGCATCAACGTGTCCGCTGCGTTCGTCAATCCGAAGGGGCGTTACCTCCCCAACCAGGACGAGCCGAGGCTCTTCGACAACCGTGGTCCGCGGTGCTACACGCCGGCCGACACGGCTGCGGGGGAGTTCTTCCCGCAGTATCCGGGTGGTTCGGCGAACGACGGCTCCTACCAGGTGCCGTCGAGAAACCCGGGCCCGCAGGATATTCCGGAGCTTCCGGCGCCGCAGTACTCGGCATTGCCCGGACTGGACAACGCTGCTCCGGCGAGCTACGTGGGCTCGGATTTCGAACGTGACACACTCGCCGTGATCTACGGCGGACAGACGGGGACCGCTCCGGAGGACGTTCCTTCGTGGGTTACATCGGCGGGGGCGCCGGCATTGAGGGGTGCGGAGGTGACTATCAAATGAGGGGGCTTCTCGCGCCACTCGTCAAGCTGATCGTGTTCGCCGTGGTGACAATTCTGGCTACCGCGACGCTCGCGTTCTCCATCGCCAACATTTCGGGCGGAGGTGGCAAGACATACAGTGCCATCTTCAGCGATGTCGCTTCGCTCAACAACGGCGACGAGGTGCGCATCGCGGGTGTTCGTGTCGGCGACGTGAAAAAGATCGAGATCGTCAACGAGCGCGAGGCGAAAGTCGAGTTCTCTGTGGACGGCCGCGAGTACCTGCCGGCGTCGGTGACGGCGAACCTCCGCTACCGAAACCTTGTCGGTCAGCGCTACATCGCAATCGAACAGGGAGCAGGGGACCAGGGCGGCAAGATCAACCCTGGCGAGACCATTCCTCTCTCGCAGACCAAGCCTGCCGTCAACCTCACCACGCTGTTCGACGGATTCCGTCCGTTGTTCCAGACGCTGAGTGCCGATGACGTCAACAAGTTGTCGTACCAGATCATTCAGGTGTTCCAAGGAGAATCGGGCACCATTTCGGAGCTCGTGCGCAGTACGGCGAGCCTGACGAACACGGTCGCGGACAAAGACGTGGTGATCGGTGCGGTTATCACGAACCTGAACACTGTTCTGCAGACAGTGAATCAAAACGACGATCAGCTGGATTCGTTGATCGTCAACACCCAGCAGCTCGTGTCGGGTCTGTCGGCCGACCGCGACGTCGTCGGCTCGGCCGTGACCTCGCTCGCCGGTCTCACCGACGCCACGGCCGACCTGCTCGAGCCGACACGTCCCTCCATCCAAGGTTCTGTCGAGGCGCTGAACACGTTGGCAACAACGTTGAACAGACGCGAAGCCGACGTCACCAAGGTCCTTCAGACGTTGCCGAAGAAGCTCGACAAGCTCATTCGTACGGCCCAGCAGGGTTCGTGGTTCACGTTCTACCTGTGCGGTCTCGACATTCAGATCGGGCCTGGCACTTCGCCCAACCTGAACCTTCCGACGGGATTGCCGACTGTGAATCAACCGCTCTACACCAACGCGGCCTCGCGTTGCAAAGCTGGGGGGATCCAGGAATGAAGAAGCGCAGTCCTCTCGTCCTCGGCGCTCTCGGCATCGCAATCATCTTGCTGGCAACCGTGTCGGTGTTCTTTCTCGACAAGCTGCCCATCCTGGGTGCCGGTTCTACGTACACCGCGCAGTTCAAGGAGGCCGCAGGTCTCAAGGCCGGCAACGAAGTTCGAATTGCGGGTGTGAAGGTCGGCCAGGTCAGTTCGGTGGAACTCGACGGGGACAAGGTCAACGTTGCCTTCCGCGTCCAGGACGCATGGGTGGGCAACAACTCTTCGGCGTCCATCCAGATCAAGACCCTTCTCGGTCAGAAATATCTGGCCGTGGATCCTCGGGGCGACGACGTGCTCGGTCCCAAGGATCCGATCCCGTTGGAGCGCACGACTTCTCCGTACGACGTCATCGATGCGTTTTCCGATGCAGCCTCGACCATCGAGGACATCGACACGACCCAGCTGGCGTCGAGCTTCCAGACGTTGTCCCAGGCGTTCTCGGAGACGCCGGCCGACATCAGGGCGTCACTCGACGGCGTCAGCCGTCTGTCCGAGACGATCGCGAGCCGCGATGCCGAGCTGCAGAAGCTGTTCGAGGCGACCGGTCAGACGTCCAAGGTTCTAGCGGACCGCAATCAGGAGTTCACTCGGTTGATCTCCGACGCGGGCCCGTTGCTGGAAGAACTGAACAACCGTCAGCAGTCGATCTCGCAGTTGCTCACCGGCGTTCAGCGACTGTCGACTCAGCTCACGGGTCTCGTTCGAGACAACGAGCAACAGATCACCCCGATGCTCGAGCAGCTCAACGGCGTCATAGACATTCTCAACGAGAACAACGCCGAGCTCCGACGCGGCCTCGAGTTGTACGCGCCATTCGTGCGTTTGTACTCCAACGTCGTCGGCAACGGACGCTGGCTCGACATCACCTTGGCCAACCTCACACCTCCTGGATTGCCGTTGATTCCCGGCTACCGCGAGCCTGCTCGTGACCTGGGAGGGAACTGATGACCGATAGCGGAGAAAACGTGAAGAAAACCGGCGGAAGCCGCGCGGTCATCGCGGGTGTCGTGATCGCGGCTCTCGTGATCGCGGGTGGCTTGTGGTGGCTGTTCACCCGAGCTGGCGCGACCAACATCACCGCGTACTTCGACAAGTCCGTCGGCATTTACGAGGGATCCCAGGTGCGTGTGCTGGGCGTCGAGGTCGGCAAGGTGACCTCGGTGGTTCCGCAGGGTGATCAGGTCGAGGTGAAGATGCGCGTCCAACGTGGTGTCGACATTCCGTCCGACGCAAGGGCTGCACAGATCACGCCGTCGCTGGTCTCGGACCGATACGTCCAGCTTGCACCGGCCTACTCCGGCGGCGACAAGATGTCGGGTGACACCGTCATTCCGCGCGACCGCACTGCGACTCCGGTCGAGGTCGATCAGATCTACGCCAGCATCGACGAGCTCTCGAATGCGCTCGGACCGAACGGTGCCAACGCCAACGGAGCTCTCACCGATCTGGTCAACACCGGAGCTGCGAACCTCGAGGGCAACGGCGAGGCGCTCGGCAACACGATCACGCAGCTCTCCGACGCATCCCGCACCCTCAGCGACTCGCGTGGTGACCTGTTCGACACGGTCAAGAACTTGCAGACATTCGTGTCCGCACTTGCCGCGAACGACGAGCAAGTACGTCAATTCAACAACCAGCTGTCGGATCTCACGAGTTTCCTCAACGGAGAACGCGACGACCTGGGCGCTGCGTTGAATCAGTTGTCGATCACACTCGGCGACGTCGCCGGGTTCGTCGCGGACAACCGCGATCAGTTGGTTCGCGCCGCCGACGGCCTTGTCCAGCCCACCCAGGCCTTGGCCGACAACAAGGAGTCCCTGGTCGAGACGTTGACCATTCTTCCGCTGGCAATCAGCAACCTGGTCAACTCCTACGATGCGGAATCGGGAACGCTGGCTTCGCGCGCGAACTTGCAGAACGAAACGCAGGACCCGCTCGGAACGGTGTGTCGCCTGATCGACCTCGGCAAGTTGGTTCCCGGCGATCCGCGGTTCCAGCAGCTCGGCGCGCAGATCCAACCGGTCATCGATCGATGCGGGGAGATCACGACGCTGATCCAGGGCCCGGTTCGCGATTCCAATCTTGTTCTTCCGTTCGGTGTTCTGACCAACGAGACCGAGCAAGGCAATGTCGTTCCGGGTACGGTGCCGGGCGTCGTGTCGCCACGGCTGGGCGAGGGCAACACACTGCCCGGTCTGCAGGAATCGCTTGGAGGGGGACGGTGAGTAGGTCGATGAACACTTGGATTGCGGGTAAGCGGCCGCTGACCGCTGTGGTCGGCGCAACCGTGTTGGTCCTGTCGGCCAGTGCGTGTTCGCAAGGGGTGTACGGCATTCCGCTGCCCGGCGGCGCCGACGTGGGAAGTGACCCCATCCGGCTCACCATCCAATTCCAGGACGTGCTCGACCTGGTACCGCAGTCGACTGTCAAGGTCGACGGCGTCGAGGTCGGCCGAGTCGATTCGATCAGCGTCGCGGACGGTGAGTGGACGGCGAATGTCGGTGTGATCGTGAACAATTCGATCGACCTTCCTGCCAACGCCACAGCGGCTGTGGAGCAGACCTCGATCCTTGGTGAGAAGTTCGTCCAGTTGACCGTGCCCGAGGGCGATGCCGATCCACAGAAGCTACGTGACGGCGACACGATTCCGCTGGACCGTACGAGGGTCACGACCAATATCGAACAGGTCCTCGGTGCGCTGTCGCTCGTTCTCAACGGCGGCGGGGTTGGGCAACTCGCGCCGATCGTGAAGGAACTCAATGCGGCATTCGCCGGGCGCGAAGGTACGACGCGGAGTCTCCTGGAGGAAGCGAACACGCTCATCGGTGGGCTAGAACAGCAGCGAGACGACATCACGCGAGCACTCGACGGTCTCGATGTACTGACCACTCAGGTCAGTGGGCAAACGGAAAAGATCGATCGTGTGTTGCAGGACCTTCCGATCGCAACGGAAGTTCTGGAACAACAACGTCCGCAGCTGACCGCGATGCTGGGACAACTCGACCGTCTGGGCACCGTCGGCACCGATGTGATCAACCAGTCCAAGGACAACCTGATCGCCGACCTCCGTGCGTTGCGCCCGACGTTGCAAGCACTTGCCGCATCGGGCGACGACATCGTCACCACGTTGCCGCTGATTCCGACCCTGCCGTTCCCCGACGGCGTCGAGGAGATCACGCAGGGCAACTCGGCCAACCTGTACCTGTCACTGGACCTGTCCATCGGCACTGCTCTGCGCAACTTCGGAGTCGGCGAGGGCGACCCGGTCTACATTCCGCCGAAGTTCGGTGACCAACTTCCGTTGGTCGATCCATCCAATCCGTATTACAACGGAAACGGACCTCGTCCGGGGTGGCCGACGATCTCATTGCTGCCGCTTCCGCCGATCATTCCCAACCCGACGCCTCCGCCGGGAGTACCCGTCGCACCCGGTGCCGAGCCCGAAGAGGGTGAGACCGGTGCGCCGTTGACACCGTTCGATCCACTGAACGATCTGATCGAGCAACTCGGAGGTGGGCTGTGAGATCACGGCTGGTAAAGATTCAGCTCATCCTCTTCGTCATCGTTGCGGTAGTGGGTGTCGTATACGTCGGTGGAAAGTACGTTCGCCTCGACAACCTCCTCGGATTCGGCCAGTACAGCGTCACCGGTCAGTTCGCTGACTCCGGCGGAATCTTCACCAACGCCGAGGTGACCTACCGAGGTGTCCCGGTGGGCACTGTCGGCGCACTGTCGTTGACGCAGACCGGTATCGATGTCGAACTCCTTCTCGACAATGGGGGCCCGGAGATCCCGTCGTCGGCGCGTGCTGTCGTCGCCAACCGTTCGGCCATCGGTGAGCAGTACGTCGACTTGCAGCCGACCAGCGACGAAGGTCCGTACTTGGAGAACGGTTCGACGATTGCAACTGCCGACACCCAGACGCCGGTTCCGGTCGAGGATGTGCTCGCCAGTACCGATCAGCTCGTCAAAACGGTTCCCCTCGAGAATCTGACGACGGTGGTCCAGGAATTGGGTGCCGCATTCGACGGCAAGGGAGACGATCTGCAGGTTCTCGTGGACTCGCTCGGCTCGTTGTCCGAGACTGGTAACGAGGCACTTCCTCAGACGCTGGCCCTGATTCGCGACAGCCGGACCGTTCTGGACACCCAGTCCGAGCAGTCCTCGGCGATCAGGCAGTTCAGTCAGGACTTGAACTCGGTCACCGCGCAGATTCGAAGCAACGACCCGGATATTCGGCGTCTGATCAACACCGGAACAGCGGCCAGCGATCAGGTCGGAGCGCTCATCGCGGAAGGCGGTGAGTCGCTCACCACGGACTTGGGCAACTTGCGTGAGGTTGTCGAACTGGCTGCCCCACGAACGCTTGCGCTCAAGCCTCTGTTGATCTTCCTGCCTGCATTGGCTGCGGGCGCGGGGACGCTGACCCCCGGAGACGGAACCATTCATCAGGGTCTGCTGTTGGAGACCAACAACCCGCCTCCGTGCACGTTGGGTTACGAAGGTTCACAGGCAATTCTCGACGAGGAGAAGGCGAAGAACCCGAACTTCGATCTCACCGAGGACAACTACCCGTTGAACCTTCAGGCGAACTGCACGACGCCGCAGGGCAGCGTGACCGGTGTGCGTAGCGCCAACCGGATCGTGTTCGCCGATCCGGAGACGCCGCAGCCGTGGGACAACAAGCCCAAGGTCGACCCGGAGAAGCTGAATCTCAATCCGATTGCTTCCCAGCTCGCACCGCTCATCGGGGTCACCCCGAAGTAAGCAGCGGCAAATGGCGGTGGCTCTGCCGAGTTCGGCGGAGCCACCGCCGTTGTCGTTTCGTTGTGATTGAACGCAGATGCGGGTAGGTTCCGGCGCGGATCGAGCACGTGTTACCGAAGAGTAAGGTTGGGACTGTGACGTCAAACACCGAGACCGGGTCGTCGCCCGATCGTAAGAACAGAGCAAGGCCGGTTCTGATCGGCGTATCCGTCGTTGCAGTCCTCGCGCTCGTCGCGAGTGTGTGGTTCGGCATCGGATGGAAGAAGGCCTACGACGAGAAGTCCATCGCGGACGTGCGTGAATCCGCCCTCGCAGGCGCCGAGCAAGCTGCGATCAACCTCAGCACTGTCGACTCCGCGAAAATGGACGAGGCATTCGACACGATGCTCACCTCGGTCACCGGCGACGAGATGACGGCGTACCTGGAGGAGACGAAATCGTCGATCACCGACGAGCAGCGCAACTCTGGGCGCAAGATCTCTGCGGAGCTCCTCGGCACGACGCTGACCGAATTGAGCACGGACGACGGCACGGCGACGGCACTGGCCATCATCGCCAACACCACGACCAACGACGCCGACTCCGCTGTCATCGATCGAACCCGCCAGGTGATGCGCATGTACCTGCAGAACGTGGACGGAACCTGGAAAGTGAGCAAGCTTCTTCCCGTCGGGGATCGAGTGCCGCTCAACGCTGACAACACGCCCGCCTATCCCGGTACCACCGAAGTCGATCCGAACGCGGCGGTGGACCCGAACGCTGCCGTGGACCCGAACGCGCCGGTCGACCCGAACGCAGTTCCCCCCGCAAGCGACGGCACGGCACAGAACCCAGGTGCAACCGGAGGTCCGTAGACCCTTCCGGCCCGGTTCGCATTATCGCCTGCAGTAGCCAGATTCGAGGAGTTGTCCGCAGTGCCCCCACAGCGTCGCAAAATAGTTCCGCCCACCACGACGAGCAAAGCTCGTAAGAAGGTGGCAGGTAGTAGCCGGAAGCAGGAGGTCGACCCCACCTCGCCAACCGTCGAGAGGGACGCTCTCGTCGAGAACGAACCGCTCTTCACCTCCGAGCCGCTCCTCGGAGACGAGGCAGGCCCTGAGGGCAGGGCTGAGACCGACGGCAAGCCCGACACCGCTGACGACGCCGAGACCAGTGCGATCACCGAGTCCGCTTCGGCCGACAAGGCGGTGACCGCGGACCAGCCGCGACTGGACAAACCCGCAACTACGGAGAAGGCCACCACAGCAGAGAAGGACACCACAGCAGAGAAGGCCACCACAGCTGAGAAGGCCACAGCAGGGCAGACGCGCAACGGTGTGTTCGTCGATCCGGCGTATTCCGCTACAGGTGATGGCTCGCGGACTCGGTGGACCGCGACGATCGTTGTCGGTGTGGTCGCTGTGGCCTTGGTGGCGTTCGCAATCGTGGCTGCGCTGAAGCCCGGTACCGCGGTGGACAACTCGGCGTGGGTCGATCAGGGGGAGTCCTCCGAGGTGACACGGCAGGCAACCGAAGGACTTGCGGCGCTGTATCGCTACAACTACGAGACCATCGACGACGACTTGGCCAACGCACGCGCATTCATGAGCCCCTCGATGCAGGCGGACACGGACAAGTTCTTGGACGCGATCAAGTCGAATGCGCGGCAGAGCCAGACCGCGACGGACGTGGACGTGATGGACATCGGATTGACGCGTCTCGAATCGGACAAGGCCGAGCTGTTGGCGAACTTGAACGTCAGCTCGACGAGAGCGGGTGTCGCATACGGTAATGCGATGTTCCCGATCGTCGTCAACATGGAGAAGATAGACGGAACCTGGGTGGTTTCGGCGACCGAGTCCAAATGACGGCATGTGACCTTCACGACAGGTAAGACTCCGTTGCGGTGGTGAAACCGACCGTAAGCACGGTTTGTTCGCGGCTTAACCTCATCATCGGTATTTTGTTCCGCTAACTGCAGGCTTCGAGCAGTTAACATCGCGCTTGCGTCCCAGTGGGGGGCGAGCTCTGGTTGCGCGTGTTCGCCTCCCGGCAGCTCGCGTACCGGAGGTGGTTCGCGAGAACACGGAGCACTGATGACCGACATATCCATCGGACGAGTTTCTACCGAGATCTCCATCGGCCGCGAGGGTTACGCAACGGCTGTCAACCCCGAATTGGTCAGGCTGCTCGACGCGGTCGACCTCGGAGTCGAGTACGTATCGGGTCGTGGTACCGAGTTGTACGATGCCACCGGACGAGTCCACCTCGACTTCGCAGGGGCGTACGGCGCACTTCCTTTCGGGCACAACCCCGACAGCGTCTGGCGAGCGATGGACGCGGTTCGCGCCGGCGGCGAGGCCGTCTTTGTCCAGCCCTCGGTCTTGTTTCCGGCCGGCGAGCTGGCTGTGAGGTTGGTTGCCGTCGCCCCGCAAGGGCTCGGGCGGGTGACGTTCGTCAACAGCGGCGCTGAGGCGATCGAAGTCGCCATCAAGATCGCCAGGTCCGCGACGGGGCGACTCGGCGTTCTGAGTACGGAAAACAGCTTCCACGGTAAGACACTCGGCGCCTTGTCTGCGACAGGCAACAGCAAATACCAGACTGGGTTCGGTGCCCCGGCACCAGGATTCGCCTCGGTAGCGTTCGGTGACAGCGACGCACTGGAGCGGGCGTTCGTCGACGCTCCTGGGGAGTTTGCGGTGTTCGTTGTGGAACCGATCCAAGGCGAAGGCGGCGTTGTGACCCCGCCGGAGGGCTATCTCGCTCGGGTCCGCGAAATCTGCACCGAGCACGGGGTGCTGATGGCGTTGGACGAGGTTCAGACTGGATTGGGCCGCACCGGAACAATGTTCGCGTGCGACGCGGACGGGGTGGTGCCGGATATTCTGGCGTTGGCCAAGGCGCTCGGAGGTGGAGTTCTGCCGAGCGGTGCAGTGTTGTGCAAACCCGAGCTGATGGGGGAGAGCTTTGCGCTTCGACACACGTCCACCTTCGCCGGTAACGCGTTGACCGCGCGAGTCGGAATCGCTGTGCTCGACCAGCTCACCGCCGATGGCGGCGCCCTGGTGGCCCGCGCACGAGACATCGGCAGCATCGTCGAGGCCGAGTTGCGCAGGCTCGCTGCGAAGTACCCTGCCGTCGTCACCGACGTCCGAGGGCGCGGGCTGCTGCTCGGACTCGAGCTCACCGACGACATCAACTTCGTTGGACGGCAGGCGATCCTCGGATCGATCGCCGACCAGCAGAACCTCGCGGTCATGGTCTCGTCCTACCTGTCGCAGGTGGAGGGTATTCGCGTAGCTCCGACGCTGTTCGGCGCACGTGTTCTCCGGATCGAGCCGCCGTTGACGGTGACCGAATCCGAGTGCAGCCGAATGATCGCGGCGCTGGATCGAGCCTTGGCCTTTGCGTCCGAGGGTGATCTGGGTGGGCTTATCGGGCACCTCGTCGGACGACCGCCCAAGCCGGAGCCGACAGCGGAGTCCATTGTGGGAAAGCGACTCCCGTTCGTTCGGGAAGAGGCAGGCGACGGCAAGTTCGGCTTCATCGCTCATCCGCTAGATCTGGACTTCTTTGCAGCATTCGACACGTCGTTGGCCGAGTTCTCCCACCCCGAACGCGGCGACCTCCTCGGAAGGTTCGCGTCGGCGACCTCCGAGCTCAACCCGTCGCCATTCGTCATCGGTAGCGGACGAATCATCACCGAGCAGGACAGTGCCGCGCACGGAACGCTGATAGGACTGCCGTTCACCTCCAAAGGCCTTTTGACGCTTCCGCCGGCAGCGGCCGTGGCAGCCGTTGCCGGCGCCGCGAACTTGGCGTTCGAGAGGGGCGCTGCCGTCGTCGGACTGGGTGGATACTCCTCGGTGGTGACAGGCAACGGGCTGGCGCTGGGGAGGATGGCAGGTGTACTCACCACGGGTAACTCGTTCACGGCCGCGGCGAGTATTCGGGCAGTGCACCGGGTGTGCGCGGAACGCGGAATCGACCTGGCCACCGTACGGGTGGCTGTCCTCGGTGCTGCGGGAGCGATCGGCCGGACCATCGCGCGGGCGTTGGCTCCCGACGTCGGGTCGATCGCGCTCGTCGGTCGACCGGGTGAACGCGGCCAGATCGCTCCGAAGCTGTGGGACGCTGCGGGCGAGCTCGTCGATGCGGCCAGGGGCGGATCCGGTGGCTTCGCCGGTGCGGCCGAGAACGCAACCGTCGACAACCTGGTCACCAGCGGTCATCTGGAGTTCTTCGACGACCCCAAGGCCGGGGTGGCACGGGCGGACATCGTCATCGCGGCGACGTCGGCACCGCATTCGTTGATCGACGCGGCCGATCTCGCCGCTGACGCCATCGTCTGCGATGTCGCGCAACCGCCGAACATTCCGCACGATGTCGAGCGAATCAGGCCCGATGTCACCGTGTTCGACGGCGGTATCGTCCGACTGCCCGCGGGATCGGACTTCGGACTGAACTACGGAATCGCACCCGGTCTGACGTATGCATGCATGGCCGAAACGATGTTGCTGTCGCTGTCCGGGGAGTTCGAGCTGCGCAGTATCGGCACTGCGCTCGACCCAGCGAGCGTCCATCGTCTCGGCGTTCTTGCAGATCGCTACGGATTCGAGTTGGCCGAAGCAACTCGGTGGCGCGAGTCGGACTGATGGTCACCAGCGTCGTAGCCGGGTGCGCTGCCCGGCTACGACGCAGTGGGTACCACCGCCGGAGGACGGTTCATTCGATGAACCAGTGGTCCCCGTGGACCGATCGTTGCCGTACCGACCTCGACGAACCCCATCGCCGTCCAGAAGGGAATGTTGCCCTCCTTGCAAATCCCGAACGTCGTTCGTTCCTCGCGATCGACTCGATCGAAAATCGACCTGGACAGGGCTGCACCGACTCCGGAACGGTGGAGGGTCGGTTCGACGCCCAGGTAGACCCACAGCACGGCGTTCTCGTCGGGTGCGCCCTCGTCGAGCATCTTGTCCATCTGAATTCCGGCCCGTACGCCACGTCGCATCGCCCACAACAGATGTGGGCCCGCAATTGCGGTACGCCACCACGGCGGCTGGGGTGCGTCGTGCGGGTGCCACAGGCTCACGCCGACGATCTTGCCGTCCAACACGGCGAGTTCCGCGCCGCCGATCGGAAGATATCGGTGCCGAATGAGCGCGGACATCATCCGCCGCTGCAGTGTGGGCCTGCGATCGTCCCGAGGGAAGAAATAGGCGCTCACCGGGTCGTCCGATTGGAAAGCACGTGCCATCATCGCCGACATCTCCCTGATGTCGGACTTGGTTGCTGCTCTGATGTCAACCGGCATGTTCTTTCTCGCCTCTCTCTTCCGATGGTGTGTGGTTTTGTGGCAGGTTAACTTTCGGATGCAGCCACCAGTTCGCCTCACCCATGAGCCTGACGAGCGCGGGAACGAGCAACATCCGTACCACAGTCGCGTCGATGATCAGACCCACGATGACCCCGACTCCGAGCAGCCTCATCATCGCGAGTTCCGACAGCGAGAACGCAGCTGTCACCGTGATGAGGAGGAGCGCAGCAGCCGTCACGACTCTGCCGGTCCGAGCAGCGCCGAAACGCACTGCCTCTTCGGTGGATGCGCCGCGATCGTGTGCTTCGACGATGCGAGACAACAGAAATATCTCGTAGTCGGTGGAGAGTCCGAACACGACTGCGAGGATCAGGATGCTCATCGTGGCTTGCAGCGGTCCGGGCGTGATGCCGAGCAGCCCTGCCCCGTGTCCGTCGTGAAAGATCAAGGTCAGAACACCGAACGTCGCGGTCAGGCTGATCATTGCCATCGCAATTGCTTTCACCGACAGCACAATCGATCGGAAAGCAGCGGTGGTGACGACGAATGTCGCGGCGATCATGATGGCGAACATCCACGGGATCGTGTCGTAGATGGACGTGATGCCGTCCTGGCTGAGCGCTGTCGGGCCGCCGATCTCGATCACCGTGCCCTCGGGCGGGACGATGTCTCGGATGGAATCCACCGCCGCCAAGGCACCTTCGGTGCGATCGGGCGAACTGAGGATTGCACGCACCACCGCGTAGTCGTCCGATTCGCCTGCAGGCGCCGCGCCCGCGATGCCGTCGAGTCGGCCGATCTCGCTCGCGACCGCGAGAACCGTTCGTGCGTCGGGGGGTGTCGCGCCTGTCGACCGAACCATGACGGTGACACCGGAATTGGCGAGTGGAAAATCCGAAAACAACTTTTCGGTGGCGACCCGGGCCGGGGCGTCCTGCGGTAGTCCCCTGTGGTCGAGGTCGCCGAGCGCGACGCCGAAGACCGGCGCGCTGAGCAACGCGAGGAACGCGAGAATGGATGCAGCGACGACGATCGGCCTGCGCATAACTCGAAGCGCGACCGAACCCCAGAACCGTTCGGCCCGCTGGTCGCCCCGGTCGATCGCGCCTGTGCGCCAGGTCAGCGAATCGATGCGACGGCCGAGCAATGCGAGAGCAGCGGGAAGGGCCGTGAGCGAGACGAACGCCGCAGCGCCGACTGCGGCCATACCGCCGAACCCGAGAGAACGGACCATCGCCTGCGGGAATATGAGCATCCCGACGAAGCCGCACACCAGCAACAATCCCGAGAACGCGACGGTTCTTCCTGCCGTCGCCATAGTGGCGCGAACGGCGTCCTGCGTGGAGGCGCCGTGACGCAGTTCCTCGCGGAAGCGAGTCACCATGAACAAGCTGTAGTCCACGGCCATTCCGAGACTGACCAGAGACGCGATATTCGTGGCGAACACGCTCACCTCGGTGAACGAGGTGAGAATCCGCATCACTGCGAGCGAGGCCAGAATGCTGAGCCCTCCGATGCACAGCGGTACCGCCGCTGCGACGACTCCGCCGAAGATGACGAGCAGCAACACCATCAATATTGGGAACGTGATCGTCTCGGCGCGAACGAGATCCGCACGTGCCTCGGTGTTGTAGGCATCGGCGATCGTCGAGAAGCCGCCGAACTGAACGTCGATACCGTTCAGCAGGCGCTCGTCCTTGATGTCGCGGTATGCCTTGACGCGGTCGTCTTCGTCACCGGTGAACGTCAGCACTGCGATCACCGAGCGACCGTCGAAGGACTTCAGCCCTTGCGCGAACGCGGGGGGAACGTTCCAGTACGTCAACGGCGGGCGAACCAGTAGCGACGGATCGATGTCGGCCAGGTTCGCTTCGACGTCGCCGCGGATCTCGTCCGCTGATCTGCCGTCCTGCGGGGTGTAGACGATGGCGACGTCCGGGACGGTGCGGCCGAACCGAGCGTCGACGATGTCGTCGACCTGAGCGGCTTCGCTTCCCGGATCGGAATAGCCGCCGAGGCTCAGATCCGATACGACGCCGACGCCCCACACCCCGGCTGCGACAACCACGGCCAAGCAGGTGGCGAGCACCCACCGCGCACGACCGATGATCGTTTCCACCAGTCTGTTTCGCGGTTGTCGAGCCGAGTGGTCAGGCGGAGCTGCTGAGTTCGAAGCGTCTGGCACGTGACGTCCTGTCGGGTGGAAGAACACTGTTTCGGGGTTCGTCCGGATTCACCACGCTGAGCGCTTCGAGCGAGCCCCCTGTTGCCGCTGGTCAGCTGAGTTTCGAGGTGACACTACACCGATAACTTTCCGCCGTCGAGACTGCAGAAGTTCGCTGCACTCGGTTACTCTAGCGCCACACTGCGCGCGCGGCGTACTCATTCGCAAGCTGTTCTGCTGCAGAGCCTTTCGGTCGGACCATCTGGTCAATACTTCAACTGCTCGGGATGGATGGACATACGTGAACGTGCAGAAACCGGTCGAGGTGACCGCGCGCCATTTCGTCGACGCAGTACCGTCCAGGGTCGTGACCAATGCCGAGCTGTGCTCGACACTGGACACCGACCAGACGTGGATCGAGCAACGGACCGGAATCACCGAGCGCCGTTTTCTCCAAGACCACCTCGCAGCATCGGATCTCGCGCTCGAGGCAGCACAGGCAGCTCTCGACAGAAGCGGTCTTGCCGCGCTGGACATCGATGCCATCGTCCTGGCGACGGCGAATCCGGATCAACCGTTCCCGTCGACGGCCTTGACTGTCGCCCAACGCATGGGTGCGACGCGTGCACTACCGATCGACCTTACCCAGGGAGCATGCTCCGGGGGATTGCTCGCACTGGAATTGGCGTCGTCCATGATCGGCGACAGGTATCGGCACGTACTCGTGGTGGCCGTCGAGGTGTTCTCGCGGCAGACCGACCCCGAGGACCGAACGACGCGAATCTTCTTCGGCGACGCGGCCGGTGCTGCCATCGTCACCGGCGAGGAGGCGTCGGGACGCGGCATCAGATCTTCGGTGATCTCCGCCGAGCTGGACATGTCGGTCGGCATTCGAAGCGGCGGTTCGCGACACCCGGTGAACGCGTCCACGATCGAGCGCGGCGACCAGTTCATCTACATGGATGGGCCCCGCGTATGGAAGCTCGCGACGTCGCTACTGCCCGACGTGGTCCGCCGCGCCGTCGCCGCCGCCGATCTGGCACTGACGGACATCGACAACTTCGTGTTCCATCAGGCCAACCGCAACATCGTCCACAATGTGATGGACACGCTCGGAGTCGACCGGGCGCTGGCGCCCATCACCCTCGACCGACTCGGAAACACCGGTGCTGCAAGCATCTTCACTGCGATGGCGCAGCTGCGGCGAGACGGTCGCGCGGGAAAGGGCGAGGTGACGGTCATCGCCACCATCGGCGCCGGATTCGTCTGGGGTGCAATGGTCCTGGCCCACTGACGTCACCGATCGCCGTGCGGGGCGCTGGCCGGCCCCGCACGGCGTGGTTCAGAACTTCTCCAATACCGCCGAAATCTCGGTGAGTGCCGTGTCGATGTGCTCAGTCGTGTGCTCGCTCGAGACGAACAACCGCAGCCGTTCCTCCCCGAGAGGGACCGAGGGATACGTGATCGCGTTGACGTTCACACCCGCCTCCAACAGTGAGACATTGGCGAGTACAGCCTTCTGAGTGTCTCCGACGATGATCGGCAGAATCGGTGTGCCCTCGGCCAGACCGGTTTTCAGTCCGAGTGCCTGTGCCGTCGCGAATGCGTGCTGTGCGTTGCTGTGCAGTCGTGCAATTCGATCCGGTTCCGTGTCGATGATGTCGAGGCCGGCGAGCGCCGCGGCGATGGACGCTGGAGCAGGCGCCGTCGCGAACATACTGAGACCGGGGGCGGAATACTTGAAGGCTCTCACCACTTCTCGACGTCCGGCCAAAAATCCGCCGACGCTGCCAAGCGCCTTGGACATCGTTCCCATCCAGATGTCCACTGCGTCGCCGGGAAGTCCGTAGAGATCCCTGATGCCATGACCACGCTCGCCGAGGACACCGAACGCATGAGCCTCGTCGATCATCACGGCGCAGTCGTACTTGCGAGCCACCTCGACGAGCTGCGGTAGCAAGGCGACGTCACCGTCCATGCTGTAGTGGCTCTCCAGGATCACCATCGCACGGGTGAAGCTGCCTCTCGACATCTTCAGTATCGCCTCGAGTGCGCCAGGATCGTTGTGGCGGAAAGTGACTCGACGACAACCCGCCCACTCCGTACCGGAGACGATGCTGCTGTGCACCAGGGCGTCACAGACGGCCAGATCGCCCTGTCCGAGCAGGTACCCGACCGCTGCGGCATTGGTGAGGTACCCGCTCGTCGTGATCACCGCGTCGTCCACGTCGTAGACCTGGGCAATTCGCGACTCGAACTCCGCGTACAGCGGAATCTGGCCGGAGACGATGCGGCTCGCCGACACCGAAGTGCCGTATTCGTCGATTGCAGCCTTCGCCGCTTCCGCGACCCGGAGGTCGTTGCTCAAACCGAGGTAGTTGAAGCAACCGAAGTTGATCATGTCTCGATCGAGTTGCCGGATCGTCGCGCCGCTCGTTCCCTCGTGCTCGAGATAGAGCGGATTGGGAATGCCGAGCGAGGCGAACATCGCATCGACGCCGTCGAAGCGATCGACCGTGGCCACGATGTCGGGGTGGTCGAGCAGGCCCGCGCCCCGTGGCGGACGCGTGGAGGAGCTGATGCCAGGGGGCGTCGATGCTCTGGGAACGGCCGAGCCAGGGCTTGGTTCGTCGACGTGGACCGTCGAATAGCCGCTGCGGGAAAGCAACTGACGCGCGATATCCCTCGCGTCGCTGGTCACTGAACCAGGCCTGGCTCGGAACCGACGAGTGCAGGTTCAGCGGTTGCCGGCGGGGCCGGAATGATCTCGGTCTCCGTCTCCGTCTCTGTGTTGGTGTTCATGGGCGCAGGCTCGGGAACTGCGGGGACCGAGGCACCGTCGGCGCGGGCAGTGAGCCCGGCGGCGAGTTTTCCGCCGATGGCGGCAAGGCCGTGGCCACGGCCGAATTCGAGTACCGATAGTTCGAGCCCGACCGTCTTGCCGACGCGTGCGGCGAACTCCACGGCCATCAGCGAATCCAGTCCGAGCTCCGGCAACGGGGTCTGGACGTCGACCGCCTCGGCGTCGATACCCATCACCAGAGCCAACTGCTCGGCGAGAATGAACGTAAGTACGTCGGCCCGCTGATCTTCTGGCAACGCAAGTATCTCGGCGTGCAATGCCGAAATGCCGGAACCGCCGGTGCTCGCTGCGGCGATGTGTGCCGCGAACCGCGGAATCGTTGCCGACGCCGGGTTGGCGATTCCCCACTGCTCCCAGTCGATTCCGACGAGAGCCACGTGCGGGATGTCCAGCGTCAAACATTCGCGCAGGAACAACGTCGCCTCGTCCATGTCGATGTTCTTGAATCCGAGCATGTCGAGGTAGCGCACCACCTCCTGTTTCGCCTCGGCCATTCCGCCGCCCGACATCGATCCCCAGCTGACGGTGAACGCCGACTTGCCGCGCTGTCGGCGCGTCCAGGCCAGGGCGTCGAGCACCGAATTGGCTGCGGAGTACGACACCTGAGGCGCACCGCCCGTGAGGCTGCTCATCGACGAGAACATCACGAAGATGCTCGGGTCGACGCCCGCCTCGTCGAGTGCCTGATCGAGGTTGACCGCACCGGTGACCTTCGGCAGAAAGATGTTTCGAAGAGACTCGTCGGTGATGTCGTTGATCGCGTAGTTGTCGACGAGACCTGCGGTGTGGAAGATGCCCGCTAGTTGGCGTCCCGTTTCCTTCACCCGTTCCACCATCTGCAGGACGGCGTCGTAGTCGGAGATGTCGAGCAGTTCCTCGGTGACGACGACCCCGGCCGACGCGAACTCGGCGAGCGCCTCCTTCGCACGGTCGGTTGTCGCACCGCTTCGTCCGACGAGAACGAGAGCACGGGCACCATCGTCGACCAGCCACCGGGCGATTGCCGTGCCGAACGCACCGAATCCGCCGGTGACGAGGTAGACCCCGGCCGGGTCGATGTCGACGGTGGGGATCTCAGGGCGAACGACGGGGGAGTCCTCGGTGAGGTCGAGGACTACTCGGCCGGTGTGCGAGGAACGAATGATCGAGTCGAACGCTTCGCCGACCTGATCGAGCCCATAGCTGGTGTAGGGCAGGGGCTCGTATTCGCCTGCCGACATCTTGTCCAGCACTTCCCGGGTCACCTGACGCGCGAGTGCGGGCTTGTGCAGGAACATCCGGTCCATGTCCACTGCGTAGAACGTCAGATTGCGGTCGAACGGCTTCAAGTCCATGACACCGCCGAAGTAGATGTCGGCCTTGCCGATCTCGATGATGCGCGCGAATTCGCCTGCAACGTGCAGATTCTGAGCCATGATTTCACCAGGCGACGAGTTGAACACCACATCCACTCCGCGGCCGTCGGTGAGCGCCATGACCTCCTCGGAGTAGTTGAGCGAACGGGAGGCCAGCACCTCGTGTGCGCCCGCGTCCCGCGCGACGGCCCGCCGCTCCTCGGTTCCTGCAGTTGCGATGATGCGTGCACCGAGCAGTCGCGCCACCTGCACGGCGGCCAACCCCATACCGCCTGCGGCTCCGTGGACGAGCACTGTCTCGCCCGGCTGAATCCTGGCTAGGTGCACCAGGCCGTATTGAGCGCACAGGAAGGGCAGGATCGACGAGCACCACCCTGCCTCCCAATCCGCTGGTATGGACATGGTGCCGCCCTCGTCGATACCCACCGTGACATACCGGCGCATCATGTCCCGAGCGCACACTCCCATGTGGTCGCCGGGAACGACCTCGGTGACTCCCGGTCCTACCCGCGTGACGATGCCTGCGCCCTCGAGTCCGAGGGTTGTTCCGAAATACGTTCCGGCAAGTTCCTTGTCGGTGAGGACACCCATCACCTTCAGCGGGTCCTTGTAGTTGAGCCCGACGGCTTGCATCTTCACTTCGATTTCACCTGGACCGGGCGCTCGGCGCTTGTGTGCGCGGAAAGCCAAGTCCGACAGTAGTTTCGTCGCCGGCACCTCGATGGCGAACGACTGCTCGCCGTCGCGCTGAGCTGTCGGCTGTTCCCTGACTGCGAGGTGATCACCCAGATTGCGTTGCAAGGTCATCACCCATCTCGAGCCTTGCCTGAATGCGATTTCGTCGGCGACATCGCCGGCGAACGGGCCGAAGGCGAAGGTCTCCGTCGTGATCTCCGACAGAGTGGTCGACGGTTCGGCGTCGACGAAACGCCACGCCGCAGGCGACTGCTCGTTGCGCAGAGACCGTCGTGCGCCAACGAGGCCCGCATGGCAGAGATCGGCGCCGGCCTCGTCACCCGGCATGCAGAATGCTCGTTCGGTCACGACCACTGCGGACACACTGCCCGGCGCTGCCGCGGGTCCGAGTTCGTCGCCGTAGATCGCGACGTGCACGGTGCGTGCGGCGACGAGCAGCGACCCGACAGCGGCTGCCGGGTCGTCGAACCGACCGGCGACGGCAACGACCGTCGCGCGCTCGATGCCGTCGGTGGCCAAGCCGGACCGAAGCGCGGCGACGATCTCGTGAACGGTCAGCGAATCGGCACCGAGGATCAGCGACGATGGCCTCGACGACGCGATGGCCTCGGCGCGGGCCAGGGCGGAGCTGTCGGGTTCTCCGAGTAGAAGGACGAGCGCGAAATCCTGCGCGGCGTCGGTTCCTATCGCGTCGACGATCCGGTTGTCCCGCAACTCCCACACCGGTTCGTAGAAGACTTTCGACAGACGAGTGTGCAGCGATTGCGGCGGCGCGATGGGCCGGAACTCGACGCCACTGAGGGTCACGGCTGCCTTACCCTCGTCGTCGGTGACGGCGATGTCGGCCCGCATGGGTTCGATCGACGTTCGAGTCACGACGACCGTCGCGTGGTCGGCAATGGGCCCGTACCGCCGAACCGTGCCCATGGAGTACGGCACGACCGCGCCGGAGGCGCCCGCCGACAGCGTCGCCACACATTGCAGCGCCGTGTCGAGTACCGCGGGATGTACGAGGTGGCCGGATTCGGAGTGGCGTGTCGTGTCGATGGTCGCGACGACCGAATCCTTGCCGATCTGCACTTTTTCGATGCCCTGGAAGGCAGGCCCGTACTGCAGCCCGGCAGCGGCCAGGAGCGGATACAGAACGTCACCGGTGATGTCGTTCGTGCCGGAAGGGATTTCGTGAGCTACGAATGGCGCGTCGAAATGCCCTTCGACCAGTCGCCCCGTGGCGTTGACCGTCCATACCGTGTCCGATGCGGATCGTGAACGAATGACGAACCGCCTGGTGCTGTCCTCGACCGCCACCTGAAGTATCGGGACATCGTGCTTGTCGACGACGAGGGGAGCGACGAACTCCACGTGCTCGAGTCCTACTTCTCGGCGGCCCGTACGGGCGGCTGCAGCGCTCAGTGCTGCATCGAGGTAGGCCGTACCGGGGAGGAGCACCAAGCCGTCCACCACGTGATCGTGTAGCCAGGGCAGTTGGGAAATCGAGAGTTCGGCGTGCCACTCCGACGCAGCCGATCCGGTTCGATCACCGAGCATCGGGAACGCGGTGTCGGTTCCGAATCGGTCTGCGACCGAGGCGTCGTCCTCGCTCCACACGCGCGTCTTCTGCCAGGGGTACGCGGGAAGGGGGAAGTGTGGGGACGCTGCGGTGCCCGCGTCTGCGAACACTCGGCCGTCGAAGGAACCTGCTGCATACAGCGCCGCGAGCATGGTGTCCAGTGATTCTGCGTCGCTCTGCTTGCGTACCAGCGTGCCGATCGACGTGCCTGGATCGCCTGTTCGGATCAGGATCTCGCGGATGTTTCCCGACAACACCGGGTGTGGGCCGATCTCCAGAAAGACACGGTGTCCGCGGCCGATCAACGTGGTGATCGTATCCGCGAAACGAACAGGCTTGCGGACGTTGTCACACCAGTAGGCGCCATTCCAGTCCGCGCCGACCACCTGATCCGCTGTGACGGTCGAGAAGAGAGCCAGATCGGGGACGCGAGGATCGAGCGAGGCAAGTGCGGTAGCCACGTCGCCGAGGATCGGGTCCATCAGGTGGCTGTGATACGGAACCTCGACTTGCAACTTCTTCGCGAATATCCCAGCTGCGGTCAACTTTTCGGCGAGAGCGGTCAAGTGTTCGGCGTCACCGGCAACCGTCACGGCCGTCGGGCTGTTGATCGCAGCGACCGAGACGTGCGAGGCCATGTCCTCGCCTGCGTTGTTCAGGTATTCGACAGCATCGCTTTCGGACAGGCCAACCGCGAGCATCGATCCGCTCCCGGCGGTCGTCGCTTGCAGACGTGCGCGGTGGCAGCTGACGAGCAAGGCGTCGTGCAGGCTCAGTGCGCCACTGACGTATGCCGCACTGACTTCGCCCACACTGTGTCCGACGACCGTGGCCGGTTCGATTCCGAGAGTTCGCAACTCGGCCACCAGCGCTACCTGTACGAGAAAATTGGCAGGTTGCGCGACCTCGGTGTTCGTTACCTTGGAGTGGTCTTCCTCGCGGCACAGTTCTTCGATGATGGACCAGCCCGCGATTTCGATGAATGCGTCGTCGACGATGCCTGCCACGCGGGCGAATTCACCACCTGCATGCAGAAGATCTCGGGCCATCGCCCACCATTGCGGTCCCATCCCGCTGAACACGAACACTGGGGCAGCCCCCGCATTGTCCACGACATGGGCGGTGTTGCCCGCACCCGACGCCGTCTCGCGCAGCTTGTTCAGCAGGTCGCCTGCGCCGGTGTATGTCAGCGATGTGCGTACCGGGTGATGTGCGCGCCGAGTCCATGCGGCCGCAGTGAAGCTCCGTACGGTGTTCTCTTGGTCGTCCGAGCCGTCCACGACGAGTTCGAGGGTGTCCGCGAGCGATCCCGCTACCGCACGTAGAGCGGCGTCCGTGCGGGCGGAGAGGGGAAACAGTCGGGGACCGGTTGGACGCGAGGCAGGGGTCGACGACTCCGGTGCGTTGTCCATCACGACGTGCGCGTTGGTGCCGCCGTACCCGAATCCGTTGATTGCGACGACCGGACGATCGTAGTGCTCCGGGAACGGTTCGACCTCGGTGGGAATTCGAATAGCCAAGTCGTCGAACGGGATTGCGGGATTGAGAGTGTCGAGCCATGCTTGCGGAACGATGGTGCGGTGGTGGATCGACAGAGCGCTCTTGATGAGGCCTGCGATGCCTGCGGCTGCTTCGGTGTGCCCGATCGACGCCTTGATCGATCCCACGACAAGCGGAATCTCACGTCCGGTCGTGGCGCCGTACGCGCTACCGAGCGCCTCGATCTCGAGTGGATCGCCCACCGAGGTGCCGGTGCCGTGAGCTTCGACGTAGCCGACCTGACTCGGTTCGATGCCTGCTTCAGCGCAGACCCGCTCGGCGAGTACACGCTGGGACACCGGGTTGGGGACGGGAATCGCGATGGTGCGTCCGTCCTGGTTGACACCCGATCCTCTGATCACGGAGTAGATGCGATCGCCGTCGCGCAGAGCATCGGCCAGCGGGCGAAGCAACACCACACCTGCGCCCTCACCACGCCCGTACCCGTCGGCCGCGGCGTCGAATGACTTGGACCGACCGTCGAACGCCAGGAAACGTCCCTTGCACATCGAAACGAACGTTTCCGGCCTGATCATGGTGTTCGCTCCGCCCACCAGGGCCATCTCGCATTCGCCGCGGTCGAGCGCGCGGACAGCCTCGTGCACCGCGACGAGCGAGGACGAACACGCAGTGTCGATGGTCATGGATGGTCCAACCAGGTCCAGCGCATACGAGATTCGGTTGGACAGCAGCGTGTGCGACGAGCTGGTGGCGCTGTGGGCGTTGATGAACGGACGAGCCATCTGCGAACCACGAAGTCCCGCAGAGTCGTTGGTGAAACCGCCGATGTACACCCCGATGGGCTGTCCGGAGACACGTCCGGCGTGGCCTGCGTCGTCGAGCGCCTCCCATGCCACCTCGAGCAGCAACCGCTGCTGTGGATCGGTCACTGCTGCTTCACGTGGAGAGATGCCGAAGAACTCGGGGTCGAAGTCCCACAACGACTGCGTCAGGAACCCGCCCTTGCGGGTGTACATGCGTCCAGGTGCGTCGGGGTCGGGGTCGTAGAACCTGTCGGCGTTCCAACGATCGGCGGGAATGTCGACGATTCCATCGCCCTTCGAGATCATGAACTCCCAGAAGCTCTGTCCGTCGTGGACTCCCCCCGGAAACCTGCATCCGATACCGACAAGCGCAATTTCGACCATGACTCTCCCTCAGATGCATTGATGGCCCTGACCATGTGGGCTCCGAGGGGCGCGTCGATGTATGCGCACGCTGAATACAGTTGTGTCATAGTGTTCCCCCCGAAACGCCGTCGTGCACGGATGCCGGCTCTACCCCTACCGGTCCACCCGCGCTGAGTGAAATATAAGCAGACGCAGCGCGGATTGGCCATAGGAAAGATCGGCAAGAGTACGCCGGGTCGGATGTCTCAATGAGCGATGACAAGGTCCAGTTTTCAATATGTTTGACGATATCCGGCTGGGTTCATGGCTCTGGTCGGTTCTCGAACGTGGTTCAAGTCTCGTTGTGCCGCAATAAAGTTCGCATCGCTACTGACTTTGGCTAGCTATTGCACTGTGTTGCAGTGTATTTCAAAGCTCGAGCAGTGGGGCGGTCGACGCCGGCGGGTGGGGTGTAGCCGCGGGAGGGTGTAGCCGAGCGGGCCGACGCGTCAGCTCGGGGTGACCGAATGAGACATTCGCGCACTCTGAGTGACCGAATGAGTCGTTCGCTGTCCAGCGATACCCCGCGGTGACCGAATGAGACATTCGTTCACCTCGCGTCGTGGGCGCACGGGTTTCAGCGGCTGCGTCTGTTGCAACTGGTGCTTGGGCTGGAACGTGCGCGTCGGGGTTCGCCGGCCAGCTCGGGGGAGACCGAATGAGACATTCGCGCACTCTGAGTGACCGAATGAGTCGTTCGCTCGGCCGAGCGATACCCCACGGTGACCGAAAGAGACATTCGCTCATCCCAGCCCCCCCGCACCCACCTTCCTCAACCTGTACACACCCGACCGACCGGTACCATTCCAGCCCCGAAGTGCTCGAAACCGGCGGTGAGTACGAAACAAGCACTCAGCCCTCTTGACGCACGGGCGCGCAAGGGTCACTCTTGTCCTCGTACGCACCCCGTGGCAATCGTGAACAACCGGTTGCTCGGACCGCGACACGCCGCACTCGAAGGCGACGCGGGTTCCGATCTCGGGTGCTACTTTTGATGCCCCTGTTGCGCCGTGCGCACATTTGGGGTATCTTTGGACGTTGCGCTGGCTGCCTCCTGTCCACCTCTCGATTGCCGTGTCTGCGAAGTGATTACTTCGAAGAGATTGCAGTGGGGATTCGGTCTGGTTGTGACCAGCGAATTCGCCCCACATTAAGCAAGCAGATACAGCGGCGGTCGCACTGCACGAGCGGCCCGCGTGAGGTGCTGGAAGGACGCATCTTGGCAGTCTCTAGCCAGACCAAGGCAGTTGTCGGAACACCGGGAGCCCCGAGGAGGGTTTCGTTCGCGAATATTCGCGAGCCGTTGGAGGTACCCGGTCTCCTAGATGTACAGACGGACTCTTTCGAATGGCTGGTAGGTGCGCAGAGTTGGCGCGACCGTGCCGCCGCGCGCGGAGACAGCAGTGTCTCCGGCGGTCTCGAGGACATCCTGACCGAGCTTTCTCCTATCGAGGACTTCTCGGGCTCGATGTCTCTCTCCTTCTCCGATCCACGGTTCGACGAGGTCAAGGCCTCGATGGACGAGTGCAAGGACAAGGACATGACGTACGCGGCTCCGCTGTTCGTCACCGCCGAGTTCATCAATAACAACACCGGTGAAATCAAGAGCCAGACGGTCTTCATGGGCGATTTCCCCATGATGACCGACAAGGGCACCTTCATCATCAACGGAACCGAGCGCGTCGTCGTCTCGCAGCTCGTCCGTTCGCCCGGCGTCTACTTCGATCATTCGATCGACAAGACGACGGAGAAGGACCTGCACAGCGTCAAGGTCATTCCTGGTCGCGGTGCGTGGCTCGAGTTCGACGTCGACAAGCGCGACACCGTTGGTGTCCGTATCGACCGTAAGCGTCGCCAGCCCGTCACGGTGCTGCTCAAGGCTCTCGGGTGGACCACCGAGCAGATCACGGAGCGCTTCGGCTTCTCCGAGATCCTCATGGCCACTTTGGAGAAGGACAACACAGCCGGTACCGACGAGGCTCTCCTCGACATCTACCGCAAGTTGCGTCCGGGCGAGCCGCCCACGAAGGAATCCGCGCAGACTCTGCTGGAGAACCTGTTCTTCAAGGACAAGCGCTACGACCTCGCTCGCGTGGGTCGTTACAAGATCAACAAGAAGCTGGGCCTCAACTCGGGCCAGCCGATCGTGGCGTCGACCCTCACCGAGGAAGACATTGTCGCTACCATCGAGTACCTCGTGCGTCTGCACGCAGGTGACACCTCGATGACGGCACCCGAGGGCGTCGAGGTTCCTGTTGAGGTCGACGACATCGACCACTTCGGTAACCGTCGTCTCCGTACCGTCGGCGAGCTGATCCAGAACCAGATCCGCGTGGGCCTGTCCCGCATGGAGCGCGTCGTTCGCGAACGTATGACCACTCAGGACGTCGAGGCCATCACGCCGCAGACCCTGATCAACATCCGTCCCGTCGTCGCCGCGATCAAGGAGTTCTTCGGAACCTCCCAGCTGTCGCAGTTCATGGACCAGAACAACCCGCTGTCGGGCTTGACGCACAAGCGTCGTCTGTCCGCCCTTGGACCCGGTGGTCTCTCTCGTGAGCGCGCCGGCCTCGAGGTTCGTGACGTTCACCCGTCGCACTACGGCCGCATGTGTCCCATCGAGACCCCAGAAGGCCCGAACATCGGCCTGATCGGTTCGCTGTCGGTGTACGCACGGGTCAACCCGTTCGGCTTCATCGAAACCCCGTACCGCAAGGTCGTCGATGGCCAGGTCACCGACGATGTCGATTACCTGACCGCAGACGAAGAGGATCGCCACACGCTCGCGCAGGCCAACTCGCCTGTCGACAACAGCGGCCACTTCGTCGAGGACAAGATTCTCGTCCGTCGTAAGGGTGGAGAGGTCGAGTTCGTCTCGTCCTCCGACATCGACTACATGGACGTTTCGCCTCGTCAGATGGTCTCGGTCGCTACCGCGATGATTCCGTTCCTCGAGCACGACGACGCAAACCGTGCACTCATGGGTGCCAACATGCAGCGTCAGGCCGTCCCGCTGGTTCGCAGTGAGTCGCCGCTCGTCGGTACCGGTATGGAGCTTCGTGCTGCAGTCGATGCCGGTGACGTGGTCATCAGCGACAAGACGGGCGTCGTCGAAGAGGTCTCCGCGGACTACGTCACGGTCATGGCCGACGACGGAAGCCGCAAGACGTACCGGATGCGCAAGTTCGCACGCTCGAACCAGGGCACGTGCGCCAACCAGCGTCCCATCGTGGACGAGGGTCAGCGCGTCGAGTCCGGCCAGGTCCTCGCGGACGGTCCTTGCACCGAAGACGGCGAAATGGCGCTCGGCAAGAACCTGCTCGTGGCGATCATGCCGTGGGAAGGCCACAACTACGAGGACGCGATCATTCTTTCGCAGCGCCTCGTGGAAGAGGACGTTCTCACCTCGATCCACATCGAGGAGCACGAGATCGACGCCCGCGACACCAAGCTCGGTGCCGAGGAGATCACTCGCGACATCCCGAACGTCTCGGACGAGGTCCTCGCTGACCTCGACGAGCGCGGCATCATCCGTATCGGTGCCGAGGTTCGTGACGGCGACGTGCTGGTCGGAAAGGTCACGCCGAAGGGCGAGACCGAGCTGACCCCGGAAGAGCGTCTTCTGCGCGCAATCTTCGGTGAGAAGGCTCGCGAGGTTCGCGACACGTCGCTCAAGGTTCCGCACGGCGAGAACGGAAAGGTCATCGGCATTCGCGTGTTCTCGCGCGAGGACGACGACGATCTGCCTCCCGGCGTCAACGAGCTCGTGCGCGTCTACGTCGCTCAGAAGCGCAAGATCCAGGACGGCGACAAGCTGGCCGGCCGCCACGGCAACAAGGGTGTCATCGGCAAGATCCTCCCGCAGGAGGACATGCCGTTCATGTCCGACGGCACTCCGATCGACATCATCCTGAACACCCACGGTGTTCCGCGTCGCATGAACATCGGTCAGATCTTGGAGACCCACCTCGGGTGGATCGGCAAGACCGGCTGGAATGTCCAGGTCGCGACGGACGGCACGAGGCCCGATTGGGCCGAGCGTCTGCCGGAGGAAATGCTGTCGGCACCTGCAGACAGCAACATCGCCACCCCAGTGTTCGACGGCGCCAAGGAAAATCAGCTCACCGGCTTGCTGGAGAGCACAATTCCCAACCGCGACGGCGAGCAGATGGTCGGTTCCGACGGAAAGGCCACCTTGTTCGACGGCCGCTCCGGCGAGCCGTTCCCGTACCCGGTGTCGGTGGGCTACATGTACATCATCAAGCTGCACCACTTGGTCGACGACAAGATCCACGCTCGTTCGACCGGGCCGTACTCGATGATCACGCAGCAGCCCCTCGGTGGTAAGGCTCAGTTCGGTGGTCAGCGCTTCGGTGAGATGGAGTGCTGGGCCATGCAGGCGTACGGCGCTGCATACACGCTGCAGGAGCTTCTCACCATCAAGTCGGACGACGTCGTCGGCCGCGTGAAGGTGTACGAAGCCATCGTCAAGGGCGAGAACATCCCGGAGCCGGGTATCCCCGAGTCCTTCAAGGTGCTTCTCAAGGAGCTCCAGTCGCTGTGCCTCAACGTGGAGGTGCTGTCCTCGGACGGCGCAGCCATCACGATGGCCGACGGTGACGACGAGGATCTCGAGCGTGCCGCAGCCAACCTGGGAATCAACCTCTCCCGCAACGAAGCTGCGACGGTCGACGATCTCGCGCAGTAGTTCTCTCGGTCCTGCGGGCTTGCATCGCTGCAAGCCCGCAGGGCGAACACCTTTGATCTGATCAGCAGCAGCACAACACCCATCACGGGGAAAGGAAGTTACGTGCTCGACGTCAACTTCTTCGATGAACTCCGCATTGGCCTCGCCACTGCAGACGACATCCGTCAGTGGTCCTACGGCGAGGTCAAGAAGCCGGAGACCATCAACTACCGCACGCTCAAGCCCGAGAAGGACGGCCTCTTCTGCGAGAAGATCTTCGGCCCCACTCGGGACTGGGAGTGCTACTGCGGTAAGTACAAGCGCGTCCGCTTCAAGGGCATCATCTGCGAGCGTTGCGGCGTCGAGGTCACTCGCGCCAAGGTTCGTCGTGAGCGCATGGGCCACATCGAACTGGCCGCACCCGTCACGCACATCTGGTACTTCAAGGGCGTCCCGTCACGCCTCGGATACCTGCTCGACCTGGCACCGAAGGATCTGGAAAAGATCATCTACTTCGCTGCCTACGTCATCACCACGGTCGACGACGAGCTCCGTCACAACGAGCTCTCGACGCTCGAGGCCGAGATGGAGGTCGAGAAGAAGGCCGTCGCAGATCAGCGCGACGCCGATCTGGAGGCTCGGGCGCAGAAGCTCGAAGCCGACATCGCCGAGCTGGAGGCCGAGGGCGCCAAGTCCGACGTCCGCCGCAAGGTCAAGGACGGCGGCGAGCGCGAGATGCGTCAGCTCCGTGACCGTGCGCAGCGTGAGCTGGATCGTCTCGAAGAGATCTGGACCACCTTCACCAAGCTGTCGCCGAAGCAGCTCATCGTCGACGAGCTCATCTACCGTGAGCTCATCGATCGCTACGGCGAGTACTTCACCGGTGCCATGGGTGCCGAGTCGATCCAGAAGCTCATGCAGACCTTCGACGTCGACGCCGAAGCCGAAAACCTGCGCGAGACCATTCGTAGCGGCAAGGGCCAGAAGAAGCTTCGCGCGCTGAAGCGTCTCAAGGTCGTCGCCGCGTTCCAGGCCGGCCGTAACTCGCCGATGGGCATGGTCCTCGACGCTGTTCCGGTCATCCCGCCGGAGCTTCGTCCGATGGTTCAGCTCGACGGTGGACGTTTCGCTACGTCCGACCTCAACGACCTGTACCGCCGCGTCATCAACCGCAACAACCGCCTCAAGCGTCTGATCGATCTCGGTGCTCCCGAGATCATCGTCAACAACGAGAAGCGGATGCTGCAGGAGTCGGTCGACGCACTGTTCGACAACGGTCGTCGTGGACGTCCGGTCACCGGACCGGGCAACCGTCCGCTCAAGTCGCTGTCCGACTTGCTCAAGGGCAAGCAGGGTCGCTTCCGTCAGAACCTTCTCGGGAAGCGCGTCGACTACTCGGGCCGTTCGGTCATCGTCGTCGGTCCTCAGCTCAAGCTGCACCAGTGTGGTCTGCCCAAGCTGATGGCTCTCGAGCTGTTCAAGCCGTTCGTGATGAAGCGTCTGGTCGATCTGAACCACGCGCAGAACATCAAGTCGGCCAAGCGCATGGTCGAGCGCCAGCGTCCGCAGGTGTGGGACGTCCTCGAAGAGGTCATCGCCGAGCACCCCGTGCTGCTGAACCGTGCACCTACCCTGCACCGGTTGGGCATCCAGGCGTTCGAGCCACAGCTCGTCGAGGGCAAGGCCATCCAGCTGCACCCGCTCGTCTGTGAGGCGTTCAACGCCGACTTCGACGGTGACCAGATGGCTGTTCACCTTCCGCTGTCGGCAGAGGCTCAGGCCGAGGCACGCATCCTGATGCTGTCCTCGAACAACATCCTCTCGCCCGCGTCGGGTCGCCCGCTCGCCATGCCGCGTCTGGACATGGTCACGGGTCTGTTCCACCTCACTCGTCTCGACGACGGTGCCATCGGCGAGCGTGCCGATGCCAAGACCGACGAGGCCGAGTTCGGTGCGTACAGCAGCCCTGCCGAAGCGCAGATGGCTGTCGACCGCGGTTCGCTCACCGTGCAGTCGCTGATTCGTGTTCGTCTGACGACGCAGCGTCCGCCGCTCGACATCGAAGCCGAGCTGTTCCCGAACGGCTGGCGTCGTGGCGAGGCCTGGACCGCGCAGACCACTCTGGGACGCGTCATCTTCAACGAGCTGCTCCCGGCGGACTACCCGTTCGTCAACGAGCAGATGCCGAAGAAGCGTCAGTCGACCATCATCAACGATCTCGCCGAGCGTTACCCGATGATCGTCGTCGCTCAGACCGTCGACAAGCTCAAGGACGCAGGCTTCTACTGGGCCACGCGTTCGGGTGTCACCATCTCGATCTCCGACGTCCTCGTGCCGCCGGAGAAGCCGCAGATCATGGAGACGTTCGAGGCTCAGGCCGACCAGATCGAGAAGAAGTACCAGCGTGGCGCACTCGACAAGGTCGAGCGCAACTCCGCACTGGTCAAGATCTGGCAGGACGCCACCGAGCAGGTCGGTAAGGCCATGGAGGCGCACTTCCCCGACGACAACCCCATCCCGATGATCGTGAAGTCCGGTGCAGCCGGAAACATGACTCAGGTGCGGTCGCTCGCCGGTATGAAGGGCCTCGTGACCAACCCGAAGGGTGAGTTCATCCCGCGTCCGATCAAGTCTTCCTTCAAGGAAGGCCTGACGGTCCTCGAGTACTTCATCAACACGCACGGTGCTCGTAAGGGTCTGGCCGACACGGCGCTTCGTACCGCCGACTCGGGCTACCTGACGCGTCGTCTCGTCGACGTCTCGCAGGATGTCATCGTTCGGGAAACCGACTGTGGCACCGAGCGCGGCATCGTCACGACCATCGCCGAGAAGCTCGCGGACGGCACCATGATCCGCGACGCCCACGTCGAGACCAGCACCCGTGCACGCACGCTGGCAACCGATGCGATCGACGCCGATGGCAACATCATCGTCGCTCGTGGACACGACGTCGGCGACCCGGCCATCGATGCACTCATCGATGCGGGCATCACCGAGGTCAAGGTCCGTTCGGTGCTCACCTGCACCACCGGCACCGGCGTCTGCGCTACCTGCTACGGCCGTTCGATGGCCACCGGCAAGCTCGTCGACATCGGTGAGGCCGTCGGTATCGTCGCGGCTCAGTCGATCGGTGAGCCCGGTACTCAGCTGACCATGCGTACCTTCCACCAGGGTGGTGTCGCCGGAGATGACATCACCGGTGGTCTGCCTCGCGTGACGGAGCTGTTCGAGGCACGTGTGCCGAAGGGCAAGGCTCCTATCGCGGACGTGTCGGGACGCATTCAGCTCGAGGACGGCGATCGTTTCTACAAGATCACCATCGTCCCGGACGACGGCGGCGAAGAGGTTGTCTACGACAAGCTCTCCAAGCGTCAGCGTCTGCGCGTCTTCAAGCACGACGACGGCACCGAGCGCCTTCTGGCGGACGGTGACCACGTCGAGGTCGGCCAGCAGCTCATGGAAGGTGCTGCCGATCCGCACGAGGTTCTGCGCGTGATGGGTCCTCGCCAGGTTCAGATCCACCTGGTCAACGAGGTCCAGGAGGTGTACCGCAGTCAGGGCGTGTCGATTCACGACAAGCACGTCGAGACGATCGTGCGCCAGATGCTCCGTCGTGTGACGATCATCGACTCCGGCTCCACCGAATTCCTGCCCGGTTCTCTCACCGAGCGCAGCGAGTTCGAGGCGTCGAACCGTCGCGTCGTCGCCGAAGGTGGCGAGCCCGCAGCCGGACGTCCGGTCCTGATGGGTATCACCAAGGCGTCGCTGGCAACCGATTCTTGGCTGTCGGCAGCGTCCTTCCAGGAGACCACTCGTGTGCTCACCGATGCGGCCATCAACACCCGCAGCGACAAGCTCATCGGTCTCAAGGAGAACGTCATCATCGGTAAGCTCATCCCGGCTGGTACCGGCATCAACCGGTACCGGAACATCACGGTGCAGCCGACCGAAGAGGCACGCGCAGCGGCGTACGCTGTGCCGTCGTACGACGATCAGTACTACAGCCCGGACGGCTTCGGCCAGGGAACCGGTGCTGCAGTGCCGCTCGACGACTACGGTTTCTCCAACGAATACCGCTAGGCACTCAACCGCACCACTGGAAAGCCCCGCACCTTTCGAGGTGCGGGGCTTTTTCGTGTTCGCGAACTACTGGGGATCGAGGAATGTGTACAGCTTCGAGATTTTGTCACCGTCGAAGACGACGACGTCCATGCCGGTGACGACCGCGGGGCCGTCGGGCGGCGACAGAGCCCACGAGATGCGCGCGAGGTCCGCGATCACCGTGGGTTCGATCGCCACGCTGAACGTGAGTCCAGCGGTGTTCTCGTGCAGCGCGCGAACCGCGTCGACGATGGCATCTCGCCCGGTCGCCGTGCTTTCGGCTTCGTAGAAGACTGCGTCGGGGTGATACAGGGATTCGATGAGTTCGCGGCGACTACCGTCGTCATCGGCGTTGAAAACCTCCAGTACGTTGCGACGAACCGCATCGGCCTTGATTTCTTGTGTCATGTGTTCCCTCTAAGGTTGGGACCATTCGAGCCGGAAAGTACATGATATGTCACGCAAAGCGGGGGCGCCCGATCCTCCATGGTTGTCGTCGGAGCAGGCCGTCGTCTGGCGTGCCTACATGGGCCTGTCACTGCAGATGACGTACGAGATGAATCGTCAACTCACCGAAGATCACCAACTGTCCCTCGCCGACTACTCGGTCCTGGTGGCGCTGGCCGACAGCCCGGACGGGCGTAGGCGGGTCAGTGAGCTGGCGTCGGAGATCGGCTGGGAACGTAGCCGGTTGTCGCACCACCTGAAACGGATGTGCGGACGCGGGCTCACCGAACGTCGGGCATCAGCATCGGACGGCCGAGCAACGGACGCGTTGCTGACCGCGCTGGGCCGACGCGCGGTCGAGGAGGCGGCGCCCGACCACGTCGCCCTTGTGCAGCGGCTGTTCTTCGAAGGGTTGGACGACGCGGATCTGGCGGCTCTGGGCGATGTGATGACGCGCCTCAGAGCTCAGGTGCGCGAGCGGGGCACGCTCGCCTAAACGTGGTGGCACACGGCTTCCAGGTCGATGCCGTTGAGGTCGCGGACGAAGGATCCGTAGTAGGTTGCGTGATACTCCGGCTGTAGTCCTGGGGGACGCAACTCGGTGGCCCCCGCGGCGAGTGCAGCGTCGTGGAAAGCGTCGACCGTCGTGCGATCGGGTGCGCTGAAGGCCAGATGGGTATGCGGGCCGACCTGCGAGCCGGGGGCGTCGACGATCCAGAAGAACGGCTTCACGTGTGCCCAGCCGAAAGCGATCATCGCGAGCTGCTCGGCGCCAGGAGGTACGCGCATGATCTCGGTTATCCCCAGCGGTGCAAGCGCTCCGCGGTAGAACTCCGCGCTGGCCTGCAGGTCCGATACGCCGAAGTTGAGGTGGTCGATCTGGGAGCCTGTGCGATCCGGTGATGTCACGACTGCCACTGTGCGCCGAATTGCGGACAAGTACGGTCCGTGTGGCTTCGCCCGTGCGCGCGTAGTGACACCCCGCGGCTACTACGCACGCACGACGAGGTCGCAGCTCGTGAGTGCGTAGTGACGTCGGGCGGTACGTTTGCGCGCACGGGCGCGTCAGCGCGAGTTCACCACGCCTTCAGGCCGGAGACGTGCCCAGTTCGCTCCAGCGGTAGAGCCTCGAACGATGGGGAGAAGCAATCTACGAATCGGCCGTGACATCTCGCTGAGCGGAGGAGCGACGCGCAGGCAGTTCCTGACGTGGAGTGCGTTGGTGGGAGCGCTTGCGTTCGCGCCGGAACTCAGTTCGGCAACGGCTCGCGCGCAGTCGGCGATACCTCCGGACTACCCGTTCCGGCTCGGGGTGGCCTCGGGCGACCCGCTTCCGGATTCGGTGCTGCTCTGGACCCGACTTGCAACGGATCCCTTTGCGTACCAGGGCGGGATGACGCCGGGCGTGGTCCCGGTGAGGTGGCAGATCGCGACCGATGAGAAGTTCACATCGATCGCGCAGGAGGGGATCGATCTCGCCACCGAGTTCGACGGCTGGTCCTTGCATATCGACGTCAAAGGCCTGAATCCAGGACGGGAGTATTTCTATCGCTTCCTCGTCGGGCCACACTCGAGTCCAGTGGGCCGCACGAAAACCGCGCCTGCCGCCGGGCAGGCCCTCCAGCAACTCGACTTCGCATGGGCGTCGTGCCAGAAATGGGAGGACGGTTACTTCGGCGCGTACTCCGATCTCGCACAGTCGAATCTGGACGTCGTCTTCTTCCTCGGCGACTACATCTACGAGTACGCCATCAAGGACGAAGGAGCGCGGGCGGGCCAGCCCATGCCGGAATCCGCAAGTCGAGAAACCATGCAGCTCAGCGACTATCGCGATCGATACGCACTGTACAAGGCGGACGAAAACCTCGCCGCGGCTCATGCGTCGGCACCGTTCGTGTCGACGTTCGACGACCACGAGGTCGACAACAACTGGGCGTCGGACATCAGCCAGGATGGCGATGATCCGCGAGAGTTTCTGTTACGCAGGGCGGATGCGTTCAAAGCGTGGTGGGAGAACACTCCTGTCCGCGCGAACGTGAAACCGGCAGGACCCGACATGAAGGTCTACCGCCGATTCTCTTTCGGCGACCTCGTCGACTTCTCCGTGCTCGACACCCGTCAGTACCGCAGCGATCAAGCGAACGGCGACAAGGAACACGCGCAGAACGCCGAGACGGCTGATCCGTCACGGACGATCACCGGTGCCGAGCAAGAGCAATGGATTCTCGACGGGTTCTCGTCGCCCTCGACGTGGAATTTCCTTGCGCACCAGACGGTCATCTCCGACCTCGCGCAGGGATTGGACGGTGACCGCAAGGTCGGCATGGATCCGTGGAGCGGTTACGAGGCGTCGCGGCATCGCATTCTGGACGGGGCGCGGGATCGAGGGACGAAGAACGTCGCGTCGATCGTCGGCGATATCCACCGCACGATCGTCTCCGAACTCCAACGTGACTACCAGGATCAGGTGTCTCCGGTCGTGGGCGTCGAGATCGCAACGACGTCGATCGCGTCGGGCAAGGACGGCGCCGATGTCGATGGGACGGGTGCCGCGATCGCAGCCTGTTCTCCACACGTCAAGTTCGGTAACGCGCGACGTGGCTACCTTCGTGGCCGACTCACGCCGAACGAATGGCGTTCGGAGGTACGGGTACTCGATGCAGTATCGAGGCCGGGCGCGTCGATCAGAACGGCAACGACGGTCACCGTTCCCGAAGGACGCCCGGAAATTCAGCTGGGCTGACTCAGGTCGTGCGTGCGTAGTTACGCCGGGACGTAATTACGCACGCACGGGGTCAGCGCCCGTCGGCGATGATCCGAGCGACGTTGCGCTCGGCTAATGCTGTGATGGTGAGCGACGGGTTCGCCGCGCCGGTGCTTCCGGGGATCAGGGCGCCGTCGACGACGTAGAGGCCGTCGTGGCCTTTGACTCGGCCGTGCGAGTCGGTGACGTCCCCGAGTACGGCGCCGCCGAGTGGGTGCGCGGTGAAGGTGTCGTCGACGTCACGGGTGAACGGTTCGGCCGACACCACCGTCCCGCCGGCTTCGGCCATCCGGTTCTGCACTGCCCGTAGCGATTCGACGGTGTCGCGGCTTCCGCCCTTCGGCCACGAGAGGGTCATTCCGTCGCTGCCTGCGTCGTAACGGAAATCGGCGCGGAGCGGGTCGATGGTCATGCCGAGCGAGCCGAGGAACCCGAGATCCCACGGGACGCCGGGGACGTACCAGTTCTCGACGGTCAGCGGAAGGCCGGATTCGTCGACGATGCGCGACGCACATGGCGCTGCCTGCGGTGTGCCGGCAGCGGGCCCGAGGGACCTGGTCATCGATGCGTCGCCGTTGGTACCCCAGCCGCGCCCGACGAATTCGTTCAAGTTGCCGAGTGCGCCGGTGGCCTGCGCGCGGAGCAGCAGTTCTGTCGTGCCGATGGAGCCGGCGCCGAGAACGAGTTTGTCGCACGTAAGGGTCCGGGTCTCGAGGACATCGCCCGCGGGGGAGAGTCGTCGTACCTCGACGCGGTAACGGCCACCGGATTCGGTGCCGATCGAGGCGACCTCATGACTGTGGCTGACCGTCGTGCGGCCCGTTCCCTCGGCCTGCGGGATGTAGTTCTGAGTCAGATCGTGCTTTGCGCCGTTGGAGTTTCCGAACGTGCTGGCTCCGATGGTCGCGGACGGACGGGACCGGCCGGCGATCTCGTCGCGCACCACGCTCCAATTCCAGTTGCCGTCCACGGCCTCGGGGGTGAAGCCTGCGCGTCGGGCATGGTCGTCCCATGTCCGAGAATGCGCGAAGTTGGGGCTGTTGTAGATGTCGCCCGGCATCGTCGAGGGCAGCAACATCGAGCGTGCCTTCGGGTACCAGGTCCGTGCCATCTCGTCGTAGTCGAGTTTGCCGCCGAACGACAGATCGAAGAATCTTTTTTCCGGCGCGATGGTGACGCCTGTGTAGACGATCGAACCACCGCCGACGGCAGCTGCCCTCCACACCGACAGATTCTCGAAGCGGGTGGTATCGAGAACTCCGCCGAAACGGTCCACCGGACCGACGGGCATGCCCGTGATGTTGGTGAACGAACCTTGCTGCCACAGACCACGGCCGTCGGCGGTCATGTCGGCGGTGAAGATTTCGCGCCACGGGTCACGCGGCCACCTGAGTCCGCGTTCGAGAACGGTGACGTGGCTCCCGGCCTGGGCGAAACGCAAAGCAGCCGCGCTTGCTCCGAAGCCGGAACCGATCACGAGGACCGAGGAGTGATCAGGAGGACGCGGCGGGTCGGCGAACAGCTCGGGTACCAGTGACTGAATCGAGCCGACGCCGATGGGGACGGCTCCCGCGCGTCCACCCCACACCAAAGGGGGCGCCGTCATTCCGACCAGTCCTGCTGCTGCGAGCTGAAGCAGTTGCCTGCGTTTCACGTGTGATGTGTCCCCTGCACTCGATCCCGACCCGAAAAAGCATTCTTCCCTATTCATCCGGCCAAAAGCGACCCGACGTCATCGAACGGTGAAACTTCCCAGACTCTCCTCAGTTCGAGGTGGGAGTATCGCCTAGATGATCATCGTTCTCGGCGCCGTTTTTGTGACGGTTGCATTGCTGGCCGTCGTCGCGCATGTGGTCGATTCCAAGAATCAAGTGGTGCTCGTCGCAGGCGCACTCGCGCGCATTCCCTTGATGGCCTCGGTTCCGGGCGCTTTGCTGCTGACGGTCGGCCTCGGCCCGGTGGGAGCGGTGGTCGGGGCCCTTGCCGTCGTTGCGGCCGCGTCGACACAGGCGTCGCTTCGAGTCAACCGGTTCCGGCGACGGCCGACCGACGGCACGCCGTTCAGCGTCCTGCACGCGAATATTCTGCTCGGCAAGGCTGACGCCGATGCGATCATCGCCCTGGTGGACCGGTACGAACCGGACGTGCTCACCGTCGTCGAACTCACTCCGGCGGCGCACGGACGCCTCGTGGAGAAGGGCCTCCTCGACAGGCTTCCGCAGTCGTTCGTCAGCACCGCGTCGGGCGGAAACGGCACCGGCATCTACTCGCGGCATCCCATCGACGACCAACAACGTCACGACGGTTACGTCACCGAACTACTCTCGGCGCGGGTGAAGGTGCCGGGGGGGCCGTTGCCCTTGCTGTTCGCGGTCCATCCCGTACCGCCGTGGCCGCGTCACCCGGAGACCTGGGTGCGGGAGCTGGCGGCCATCGGACAGTTGCTCGCCAAGATCCCGGCCGACGACGGCCCCGTGGTGGTTGCGGGCGATTTCAATGCCACCTACGACCACAAGCGGTATCGCAACCTGCTGACCGGCGGCTACCGGGACGCTGCGATCGAGGTCGGGGCCGGTCATCTCGCGACGTACCGCGCCGACTGGACGCTCCCGCCCCTCATCGCGATCGATCACGTCCTCGTCCGCGGCGCCGAGGTGACCGACGTAGCGGTGGTGGATCTTCCGGGGTCGGACCATCGAGGAATCCGAGCGTCCCTGACGTTATGAGTACTGATGTTATGAGCACCGATGTTATGAGTACTGAGGCAATTCCTGCACCGCCCACTTGTTTCCGTCGGGGTCGGCGAAGAAGACGAACTTCCCCCACCCGAGGTCGACGACGGGTTCGATCTCGAGGCCTGCGGCCACCAAATGCTCACGTGCCTTCTCGGCGCTGGCAACGACGACCTGTAGACCCTCGACGCTGCCTGGCGTCGCCTCGGTGATGCCATTCCCAATGGCGATCGAGCACGCAGAACCCGGTGGGGTCAGCTGCACGAACCGGATGCCCTCCGAGGGGCTCATGTCGTGATCGGGGTTGAACCCGATCTTCACGTAGAAGTCCTTCGCGCGGTCCACGTCGGAAACTGGAATGATGACGAGCTCGAGTTTGATGTCCATGGTGGTCTCCTTCTCTCGGGTAGAGATATCTTCGCGCTGATCGAGGACAGATACGGTCCGCGAACAAAGCGGGAAATATGAGCGACGAACCTAAGGTTGGTGCAATTGTGCTCTTGTCCTTGCTCGATCGCTCCCGAACCCGCGACGGGTACAGCGATGCCGCTGCGCTGAAGGCGACGATCGACAGGGCCGTCAACGCGGAGAAGCTCGGATACCACCGATTCTGGGTAGCCGAGCACCACGGCGTGCCCGGCATCGCGAGCGGAGCGCCCCCGGTCCTCTTGGCCGCGATCGGCGCGACGACCTCGAAGATCCGCATCGGGTCCGGGGGAGTGATGCTGCCCAATCATCAGCCGTTCGTCGTCGCCGAGCAGTTCGCGATGCTCGAGGCTTTGTTCCCGGGCCGGGTCGATGTCGGCATCGGCCGGTCCCTCGGGTTCACCGAGCCGGTCAGAAGGGCCCTTCGCACCGGTCGCGACGAGCCGGACACGTTCGCCGCGGACCTGGACGAGCTTCACAGTTATCTCGACGGTACGGCGGCGGTGACGATCCGTCCGGCTGTTCCCGCGCCCCCGATCTACGTCCTTGCGACGGGACAGGGCCTCGCGGTGGCGGCAAAAGCCGGACTTCCGGTCGTGGTGGGCGGGCCGATACTGAAGGGCGACGGATCTGCACTGGAGGTCTATCGCCGCAAGTTCGTCCCGACGCCGAAAAACCCCGAACCGCGGGTCGTCGTCTCCCTCGACATCACCGTCGCCGACAGCACCGACGAGGCGCGCGAACTGGCACTCCCCGAGGCGTGGGCGATGGCGCAGTCACGGCGCACCGGAGAGTTCCCTCCGCTGGTCCACCCGTCGAAGATCGATCTCGACGCTGCCCCGGCGCGGACCCGCGAGCGCGTGGAGCGGTCGCTCGCCAGCGCGGTCCTTGGGACGCCCGACGAGGTGGCCTCCCAGCTCGAGAAGCTGATCGACGTCACCTCGCCGGACGAGATCCTGGCCTCCACGTCGACCTACGACCGAACTGCACTGTTCGACGCCGATGCCCGGTGGATTGCGCTGGCGCGCTCGCTGTCGAGCTGAGCCATCTGAGCCTCGGCGTAGCGGTCACCTGCGACCGCATCGGCCGGCACGGCCTTCTCGATCCGAGTGGCGTCCTGATCCGATAGCAGGATCGTCTGCGCCGCAATGGTTTCGGTCAATCGTTGGACGGTCCGCGCTCCGATGACCGGCACGATGTCCTCGCCGCGCGAGAGCACCCAGGCAATCGCGAGCTGTGCGACGGTTGCTCCGCGCTCGTCGGCGATCGCGGCGAGCGTCTCTACGAGTTCGACGTTCCGCGTGAGGTTCTCACCCTGGAAGCGTGGGCTGTGGGCGCGGAAATCGTTCGCGGCCATGGCTGTGTTGCCGCGGAAACGATCGCTGAGCAAGCCTCGCGACAGCACCCCGTACGCGGTGATCCCGACGCCGAGTTCGCGGGCAGTAGGGAGGATGTCCGCCTCGATGCCGCGGGAGACGATTGCGTACTCGATCTGCAGATCCGCGATGGGATGAACGGCCGCTGCGCGCCGCAGGGTGGCACTGCCGACCTCGGACAATCCGATGTGGCGGACGTAGCCTGCCTCGACCATCTCGGCGACGGCGCCGACGGTGTCCTCGATGGGTACCTGTGGGTCGAGACGGGCTGGTCGGTAGATGTCGATGTGGTCGACGCCCAGGCGCTGCAACGAGTAGCCGAGTGCACTCTTGACCGCCTCCGGCCTACCGTCGAATCCGAGCCAGCTGCCGTCGGGCCCGCGAAGTGCACCGAACTTCACCGACAGAACGACGTCCTCGCGATTTCTCTCTTTCAACGCCCGGCCGATCAGCATTTCATTGTGCCCCGCACCGTAGAAGTCACCTGTGTCCACCAGGGAGACACCCGCGTCGATCGCCGCGTGGATGGTCCGGATCGATTCGCTGTCGTCGGAGTCGCCGTATGCGCCCGACATGCCCATCCCGCCGAGTCCGATGCGGGAGACGGTTGGTCCTGTGCTTCCGAGTTGTGTCATGAGTTCTACTGTCGGCCCCGATCGACGTCCTCGGCAGAGAGCGGTTGTCGGGGGACCGGCGATCCCTGGCTGGGAGGCTTACCGAGGAGCACACTCGAAGAGTGGAACGAGACGAGCTTGCCGATTTCCTCCGTCGACGACGGGAGCTTCTGACGCCCGCCGACGTCGGTGTATCTCCGGGATCGAGGCGTCGTACACCGGGACTTCGGCGCGACGAAGTCGCGTTGCTCGCAGGTATGTCGACCGACTACTACACCCGGCTCGAACAACGCCGTGGCCCGCATCCGTCCACGCAGATTCTCGGTTCGTTGGCCCGCGCCCTCCGTCTCGACGACGACGAACGTGACCATCTCTACATACTCGCCGGCCAGGCAGCACCCACGCGGATCGGCGCGGATCGTCACGTCGGTCCTGGTTTGATGCATCTGCTGACCAAGCTGGACGACACCCCCGCGTGCGTGGTCACCGATCTCGGCGAGATCCTCGCCTCCAACGCGATGTTCGACGCGTTGTCCGGTGGTGCGCCCGACTACACGGGTCTCGATCGGTACGTGGTGTGGCGATTCTTCATGAATCCCGACGCGCGACGGATGTTCGTCGAGGAGGACTGGGAGGGCTTGGCGCACAAGCATGTTGCGGACCTGCGCGCAGTATCCGCGCGTCGGGCAGGCGACAAGGAAATCGCGCCTCTTCTCGCTCGGTTACGCGCCGAGAGCGAAGAATTCGAGAAGGTATGGAGCGAGCACCGGGTCGCGTTCAAAGCGCCGGCAATCAAGCGGTTCGTGCATCCCGACGTCGGAGTCGTCGCGGTCCATTGCGAGACCCTGGCGACACAGAAGGAGGGCCAGCACCTGATGGTCTACTCACCGCAGCCGGGAACCGATGCCAGACAAAAGTTGGACCTGCTCGGAGTCATCGGAATACAGCAGATGCGCGCTACTGTGGAGTGAGGCAGACAATTCGGACTCGCACTCGAAGGGCACACCATGGCACGCAAGAAACTGGACCGGGTTCACGCAACGACTGCCTTGGAAACGATCCGTGAAAGCCCAGCCATCGCACTTGTCGCAGCAGCGCCTGCCCTTGTGGTCTTCGCGATCGTCTGGTGGCTCGCCGGGTTCGGCACTGCGTTGCTTCTGCTCATCGCATTCGGTGTCGTCGGGTTCGTGGTCGCGAAACTCAGATGACTTCGCGATTTACCCCCACGTTGTGCGGCGGACGGCATCGGAAACGCACAACGAGGGGGTAGATCCACCCTGGCTCACGCCCGAAATCGACTAGCGCGGCACGTGGAAGTGCGTCAGCGAGCCGGTTCCTCGCCCAATCTCGGCCCACGAGCCGTCGAAGGTGAGTACTGCAATCGCCGACGTCGGAAACTTCCGGCCGATCTCGATTGCTGCTTGCGATCCGTCGGCTTCGGCCAATTCCAGTGCCGTGAACGGTATTCCGGGGGCGTGCCCGACGACCAGCAGTGTGTTCACGGCGTCGTCGGTGAGTGCGACCTCCTCGATGATCTCTTCGGGCGACGCTCCGTAGAGCGACTCTTCGAAGGACACGTGTGCATCTATGCCCGTTGCCGTCAGGGTTTGCTGTGTTCGTGTCGCCGTCGAACACAGCACAGCGTCCACGGCCCCGACCGATTCTCTGATCCACGCACCTGCCAGCCCGGCTTCCCTCTGCCCGCGGTCGGCGAGTGGCCGCTCGTGATCGGGCGTTCCTTCCGGGTATCCGGACTTGCCATGCCGCATCAGGACGAGTGTTCGGGTCATGGATACCACCGTATCGGCCCACTGTGTCGGACCGCCGATCTACAGTGACTCTTCGTCAGGGTGGGCGGGCCTGTAGGGGGAACAGTGATTCGGTCGGTCGTGTCAATTGTGTGCGCTGTCGCATTGCTGGTGTTCGGGGCCAGTCCAGCGAGCGGTCAGCCCTCACCCGTGCGCACCGAGATACCGGTCGCGTCGTCCTCGCCGGTGACCGATGTCGAAGCGTCCGTCGTTTCGGTGCCGGCGCCCCTGCCGCCCGATGCGCTGCCACATCCTGTCCAGTGCGACTACCTGTCCTACCTGCGGTACACCTCGGTCGATGGCCCGGCGAAGTCCGCCGATGCCGACCGCATCCTGGTCGCGCAGCCCGGCATTTTCGAGGGTGCGGGCGCGTTCGAATCGGTGGCGCGCAACACCGTGTCTGCCGCCGCCGCGCAGGGTTCGCACATCGAATTCTGGGCGCTCGATCGCCGCTCGAACTGCCTCGAAGACCACGCGGGCACTCAGGCGGCCCTGAAGACCGGAGACCTGAAGACTGCAACGGACTATTACTACGGCGGTGCCGAAGTCGACGGAAAACGATTCGCAGGCTTCGCCGACGGCGCGTCGACGGCCTGGCTCGCGAACCAGGGAATCGAGCAGACCCTGCGAGATCAGTACGACCTGCTTCGCCTGGAACTTCCCGATCAGCAGCTGCGTAAAGAGAAGGTGCTGTGCGGTGGGCACTCGCTCGGAGGTTTCGTCACCGGCTACTTCGCCGAGTGGGATTTCGACGGCAACCCGGCCACCCTGGACGACGCCGGATACAACCAGTGTGCGGGATACTTCGCGCTCGACACCATCGTCAAAGCTGGTACACCGCCTCTGCTCAGAGGCATTCCCGATATCGAACTTCCGGCAGCGGTGGCGGATCCGATTGCGAAGTTGACCGGCGCCCTGGACACGGCTCTGCCCGTTCTCCGTTTGCCTGCCGTCATCAACCCCGAAACGACCAACCTTCTTGCGATGGCAGGCGTTGCCGCGCGACTCGACCCGAACGGCATCAACGATCTCGTCGACGTGCTCCCCAACAATCTGAACATCGACGCCACCCTGCGGGTTCTGTTGTCCAAGGACACCGTGATGGCAGCGACGGGCAGTCCGTCGGTGCGCACGTTGTTCGCAACCAACGACGCAGTTCTCGGAGCTCTTCTCGACGACAACTCGCAGCCGTTCGGGTTCCTCCAGTCGAGTGTCGGCTTCATCGGCGCTCAGCCGGTGACGGACAAAGCATTTCCGACCCTCCCGGGGATGGAGGCGCTTCCGGTAATAGGCAGCGCGCTCGGGGACGCTCGCAAGGCTGCGCCCGCGGTGTACGGCGATCCTCTCGTCGTGTACACCTGGAACGACTACGACTCGCTCGACGATTCGGAACAGACTGCGCGCTACACCGATTCGACCAGTGAGGTCACATCGATCGCGCAGCTCGCGCGAAGCCTCGCCGAGCCGCCTCTCGATTTCACCGAGTGGTACTTTCCGACCACACTGGCGACAGATCTGACGCAGTCCGGTTCGACGGCAATCCGTGAGCATCGGTTGCACCGCGACGGCGTCGAGCGCAATCCGATCCTGACGCTCCAAGGCACCGGCGGCATCGAGCTGCCGCCGTCCGGTCACCCGAACGATCTTCCGATCGTGATCCAGGGTTACAACCACCTCGACGTCCTGACCGCCGCGCAGACTCAGAACAACGGTCGACCCGAGGTCGTCAGTACCGAACTCGCACGGTTCGCCGTCACGCCTGGATGACCACCTCCGGGGTCCTGAAAGATCACGTGACCTCGCGCACCTGCTACCTTGAACGCCGTTCAAGTTTGCATCACGAGGAGTGGTCATGTCCGAAGGCGTACAGGAGTCATCAGTGTCGGGTTCGAAGTCTCTTATCTCGGCCAGAGACATGGCACAAATCGCTGTGTTCGCGGCGCTCATCGCAGCCCTGGGCCTAGCAGGATCGATCACCGTCGGGGTCAGCGGCGTCCCGATCACGCTGCAGACGCTCGGCGTCATCCTCACCGGTGCCGTCCTCGGGGCGCGTAAAGGCGTAGCTGCCGTCGCAGTGTTCATCGCGCTCACCCTCATCGGGCTGCCGTTGTTGTCGGGTGGCCGCACGGGGTTGACGGCGCTTGCCGGTCCGAGTGCCGGTTACCTCGTCGGATGGATCCCGGGCGTTCTCGTCATCGGGTTCCTCACCGCCCGCATCCTGCCGAAGTACCCCGTCGTTCTGGGCCTGCTGATCAACGCGTTCGGCGGCATTGTCGTGATCTACGTTTTCGGGGTCATCGGTTTGCTGCTGCGTACCGACCTGTCGATCACGGCCGCGATCACCAGCACATTCGCCTACATCCCCGGTGATCTCGTGAAGGTCGTCATCGCCACCGTCGTCGCGAAGAGTGTGCACCGGGCGTACCCCGGGATCATCGCGACCCGGTGAGCGTCCTGCCGGGTGGATCGGCGGGCGACGTCGCGATCGACTGGAACGGCCGATCGCTCACCTACGCCGATCTCGATACCGCGATCGCGGACTGGCCGAAGCAGACAGTGCACGACGCGTCGGACCTCGACGTTCCCGACGCCCTGATCTGCGTCTTCGCTGCGGCACGGCAGGGGGCCGCAGTCCGCGTCTTCGATCCTCAGGCCCGGCCCGATCGACCCGATATCGAAGACGGCGCCTTCCTTCTGGTCGGCACCTCGGGCTCCACCGGGAACCCGCGTCCGTTGGCACGTACCGCCGAATCCTGGACGAGCAGCTTCGGCGAGTTCACCACGCTCACCGGGATCACCTCGAACGACCGAGTTCTTCTCACGGGTCCACTGCACGCCACGATGCACCTGTTCGCGGCCGTGCACGCACTGTGGCTCGGAGCTTGCGTCACCGACGATGTGCGACACGCGACCGTGACGCATGCTGTTCCTGCAGTACTTCGCACACTTGTCGACCACGCCCCTCTGCTGCGCATTGCGATCGTCGCGGGCACGTCCCTCGACGACGGTGCCCGAGAGCGCGCGCACAAGATTCGGCTGGTCGAGTACTACGGCGCCGCCGAGTTGTCGCTCGTCGCCGCGCGCGTGGTGCCCGAGCCGCTTCGATTGCTCCACGGTATCGACGCCGACATCCGCGACGGACTGCTGTTCGTTCGGTCGCCGTATCGAGTGCTCGGTACCGACGAGTGGGTCGGGGTCGGTGACCTGGCCGAGCTTCGGCCGGGCGGGGAACTCGTCGTCCACGGCCGCGGGAGCGCAGCAGTGAACGTAGGAGGTGCGACGGTCGTCGCCGAGGACGTCGAACGAGTACTCGACGCAATCGACGGGGTGAGCGCAGCCGCCGTGATCGGGACGCCGCATGCAGTTCTCGGCGAAACGGTGACCGCGGTGATCGAACTGTCCACCTCGGGCGACCTCGACGCCGTCAAAGCCGAGGCACGACGCGTACTCCGGCGAGAAGCGATGCCGCGGAGATGGACGATCGTCGACGAGCTCCCTCGCACGGGCAGCGGGAAGATCGCCCGGGGACGAGTGAAAGACTCTTACTCATGACACGAGGACGCGGGACGAACCCTGTGCTCGTCGCGCCGTGGCGAACTGCAATCGGCAATGCAGGTCATGGATTTTCCGAGCTCACGACGACCGATCTCGCCGCTCCCGTTCTTCAGGCCACGGTCCGCACGCTGCGTAAAGCGGGCTGCGACGAGCGCGTCGACGACGTCGTACTCGGCAACTGTCTCGGCCCCGGCGGGGACCCAGCGCGGATCGCGGCCCTGCGCGCAGGCCTCGGCGTCGAGATCCCCGGTGTGACGGTGGATCGCCAATGCGGGGCAGGGCTCGATGCGGTGATGCAGGCCGCGGCGCGCATCAAGGGCGGCGATGAGCGGCTGATTCTCGCCGGAGGCGTCGAGTCGGCAAGTACTGCGCCGTGGCGTTTCTGGCCGCCGACGCCGGGCGCCGACCCAGTGCGTTACACCCGAGCACCGTTCGCGCCGGCCGGATTCCCGGATCCGGACATGGGCGTTGCAGCCGACGATCTCGCCCGCATACGGGGCATCGGCCGGGCACGTCAGGACGCGTACGCGGCGCGGTCGCATTCCTTGGCCGCCGCGGCCGATTTCAGCGACGAGATCGTGTCGGTTGGAGGTATCGACCGAGACCAACGGATTCGGCCGAACATGACCGAGGCGCGGCTCGCGCGACTGAGGCCTGCGTTCTCGACCGACGGCACCGCGACCGCGGGCAATTCGTGCGGGATTTCCGACGGTGCCGCTGTGTTGGCAGTGACGACCGAGGGCCGCGCGCGCGAACTGCCGGCACTCCGAGTTGTCGGCGCCGCTGTCGCTGGCCACGACCCAGCGCTGCCAGGACTCGGCCCGGTGCCGGCGATCGAGAAGGTACTCGACCGGACTGGAATCACGCTGTCGGACATAGGAATCATCGAAATCACCGAGGCGTTCGCATCCGTCGTGCTCGCAGTATCCGATGCGCTCGGCGTCGACGAGGACGTGTTGTGTCCGCAAGGAGGCGCTATCGCGATGGGCCATCCGTGGGGTGCGTCCGGGGCGATCCTGCTGGTGCGGTTGGCACGTCAGATGACCGTCGACGGTGGACCGGAACTCGGCCTCGCGGCGTGCGCCATCGGCGGCGGGCAAGGTATCGCAATGATCGTGGAGCGTGTGTGGTGAGCGAGATCGTGTTTCGAGGCATCCGGCACTCGTTCGGTGAACGAGAGGTGCTGCGAGGCATCGACTTGTCCATCACCGAACGCAGGGTCGGAATCATCGGATCGAACGGTTCGGGCAAGTCGACACTTGCCCGCACCATCAACGGGCTGCTGACGCCCACATCGGGAACCGTGACGGTGGACGGTATCGATCCGGCGAAGAAGGGTGGGCAGGTTCGCAAGAAGGTCGGCTTCGTCTTCACCGACCCCGACAATCAGATAGTGATGCCTACCGTCGGCGAGGATCTCGCGTTCTCGCTCAGGCGATCGAAGTTGAGCAAGGACGAGATCGCCGATCGAGTGCAGGAGATCTTGACCAGGTTTCGGTTGGACGGGCACGCCGAGCACCCCGCCCACCTGTTGTCCGGCGGACAGAAGCAGTTGTTGGCCATCGGCGCGGTCCTCATCCGACGGCCGGAGGTCGTCGTCGCGGACGAGCCGACCACCCTGCTCGACCTCCGCAATGCGCGCGTCGTCTCCGAAGCGCTCGACTCGATCGATCAGCAGGTGATCGTCGTGACCCATCAGTTGGCGCTGCTGGAGTCGTTCGAGCGTGTCATCGTCATCGACGACGGACTCGTCGCGTTCGACGGCACACCGGACGACGCGGTCCCGGCCTACCAGGAGCTGGTCCTGTGATCGGGCTGTACCGCCCGGGGGACACGGTTGTGCATCGGCTTCCCGCCGGGGTGAAGTTGGCACTTCTGCTGATCTCGATTCTCGCCGCGACGCTGTTCGTGCGCACGCCGGTAGTCGTCGGGATCGTCGCAATCGCGGTTGCTCTGCTGTATGCGGTCGCACGTATTCCTGCGAAACTTGCTCTGGCGCAGCTACGTCCGGTGCTGTGGATGATCGTGATCATCGCGGTGTTCCAGGTGATCATCACCTCTCCCACCCGCGCAATCGTGGTATGCGGAGTCTTGCTGATCTCGGTGGCGCTCGCGGCGCTCGTGACGCTGACAACCCGGGTCACCGACATGCTCGATACGGTGACGCGGGCGCTCGGACCACTGCGGCGGTTCGGAGTCGACCCCGAACGGATCGGGTTGATGCTCGCGCTGGCTATTCGTTGTATTCCGATCCTCGCGACGATCGTGGGCGAGGTCTCCGAGGCGAGAAAGGCGCGGGGCCTTCAGTGGTCGATGACTGCGCTCGCGACACCCGTTCTCGTCCGGGCACTTCGAACGGCCGATGCGTTGGGAGACGCTCTCGTCGCCAGGGGCGTCGACGATGACTGAACTGCGCCGATGACTGAACTGCGCCGATGACTGAACTGCGCCGATGATTGAACTGCGCCGATGATTGAGCCGGGCCGTGAACCGAGCACGCCGATGCCTGAGCTTCTCACCTCACGGATAGCGTGCCGAGTGGAAGCCGACAGTGCGGCGGTCGCAGTCGTCGACCGTCGTGACGCAGTGTCGTACGGCGAACTCTGGGACCGAGTGCAGCGCACAGCCGCCGCGATGGGTGGCATGCGCCGAGTGGCGGTTCTTCCGACGTCCGATGTGGGTTCGATCGTTGCGGTGGCTGCCGCGATGCATTCGGGAGTGTCGGTGGTGTTGCTGCACCGGCATCTGTTGCCCGTCCAGTTCGCGAGAATCATGGAGCTGGCGGCACCGAATGTGGTGCTGGCCGAGCCGAATCAGCATCGCAGGCTCAGCCGCCTCGGCTGCGCGAATCCGGTCGCATTTCTGGACGAATCAGGCCACCCCCACATGGCCGCGACCCCGCAGAGCGAACTGCTCGTCGGTGTCACCTCCGGTACGACGGGTGAACCCAAGCTGTTCGTCCGGAGTCAACGTTCTTGGGCGCGAACACTCGACCGGAGTGACGCGATTTTCGACATTCGACCCGGAGACAGAGTGTCGACCCCGGGAGTGCTCGATCACACGCACTTTCTGTACGGCGCGTTGCACGCCCTGACCAGGGGAGCGACCGTCGATCTGCGGCCAGCGGCCGATGCGCTCGAAAGCGAAGCGACGCACCTGTATTCGGTGCCGACCATCGCCTGGGACATCGTGAGATCGGGGATCGGACCGGTGACGAGCGTTCGCGAGGTGCTCTCCAGTGCCGCCCGCTGGCCGACGTCCGGGCGCGTTGCGCTGCAGGAGGTATTGCCCACTGCATCGCTGACACACTTCTACGGCGCATCCGAGCTCAGCTTCGTTTCCTACGACCGTGGGGTCGAGCCGAGCGCGGGAATTCTGTTCGACGGGGTCGAAGCGCAGATTCGCGACGGTGTTGTTCACGTGCGCAGCGACATGCTGTTCGACGGCTACCTCACCGACATGGGGATCCAGAGCGGGCCCGTCGACGGCTGGATGACGGTAGGCGACAGGGGTTCGATCGAGGGTAGGGAGTTGACTCTGTTCGGTCGAGACTCCGACACCCTGATCAGGGCGGGCCTCAACGTGGAATTGGCGCCGATCGAGGCTGCAGCACTGGATATTTCGGGAGTCGTCGACGCGGCCGCGATTGCATTGCCCGACGCCAGGATGGGACAGGCGCCGGCGCTCGCTCTCGTGGTCGACGCGCATGCGCCGTCGACGGCAGAGATTCGACGGCATCTGCGCACCGTATTACCTGCCCCGAGCATGCCGTCGAGCATTCGCGTTCTCGATGCCCTTCCCCGCACCCCGCGCGGCAAGATCGACCGTCAGGCCCTCGGCGCGACCTTCGCGACTGAGCGGACCGACCCGTCGACGACGAACCACAGTGTGAGAGAGCCGTTGTCGTAGCGGTGCCGGATGGTGACGTGTTCGCCGGCGAGAACGGGGGACAGGTACTCGATGACGGCGCGGTGCGGTTCGCGCAGCAGCTCGCTCCGGTCGACGAGCAGTTCTTCGACGGCGTGCCAGTAGATTGCGTTGTTGACGTGGTTGAACGAGTCGATATCGGTTGCGCGCAAAGGGAATTGAACATCGGTATGCGATTCGGGCGGCGCAGGCTCGGTGAGCCAGGCCTTCCATCGAAGTCGATGTTCCTCTGTCGTGCGGGCAAGGAGGGTAAGTGCCTCGTCGCTGATGCGCGTCGGACCTCCGGTGGTGGCGCTGATGTTGATCCAGAAGCCCTCGGTTTCGATCGATGCGCCCTCGTCGGTGGTGATGTTCACCCGCATGTTCGACCATCGCGTCGACATCGACGAGCACCAACGGCGCATGTGTACGCGGTTGGGGAACTTCACCGGCGTATGCACGTCGATGACCGTTCTTCGTACGATCCAGAACGGGTCGGTGACGCCGAGGGACGTGGCCGCGAGGTTGTCCGAGCCGATGTCCTGTAGGTAGCGCGCGATTCCGTCGAATCTGAGGCGGTTGTCGGGATCGACGTCGCCGGTCCTCACGGTCCAGCCGGTCTCGAAGCCTTCTCCCTCGGGTGGCGCCGGGGCCAAGGGGTCGTCGAAGCTCAGTGGTTCGTTGCGGGCTCCGCTGGCCACAGGTGGGTTCTCCTCAATCCGGTCACGACCTCAGCTGTCGTTCTCGAACTTACCCGCAGCCTCTTCTCACAGCACCCGCCGCGCCTTCATGCCGTCGAACACCGGGCCGATGCGGACGACGTCGCCGAACGTCGGCGCGTGGACCATCTGGCCGTTGCCGACGTAGATGGCGACGTGGCCGGGGCCGGCTGACTGCCAGTTTCCGAACAGTAGGTCACCGGGCTGCGCCAACTCGATCGGCACTTCGGTGCCTACGTTCCACTGCGTCTCCGAGGTGCGCGGCAGAGTGACGGTGCCGCCCGAGGCCTTGTAGACCGCGTACGACGTAAGACCGGAGCAGTCGAAACCGCCGCCGGAGGGGCCGTTGATGTTGCCGCCACCCCACACGTACGGCAATCCGAGGTAGTCCATTGCGGAATTGACCGCCCGCGCACCGATACCGGCGAGGTCGAGCCCGGCGAAGGGATTGAGCATGGCCGCGAACTGGCGTTCCGTCGCTCGAATCTTGGCGACGTACGGCTTGGTCTGATTTTCGTAATCGGGTGTTCCCGAGGGCATTCCGCCTGATCGTAGAACCGCGCCCGCGCCTGCGTTGTACCCGGCGATCGTCAGGTCCAGGGTGTCACCCTTGACCCGTCCCTCGGCCTTCCACTTCTCGACCTGGCCGCTGATGTCGCACAACAGGTTTCCCGACGCCATCACCGAGTCCGCGATGCCGTTGATGTCGGCGGTGCCGTCGCCGTCGGCATCTTTGCCGTATGTCTGCCAGGTGCCGGGCATGAACTGCCCGGGTCCGCGTGCACCGGTGGACGAGACGGGCGCAGTCGGTCCGTAGCGAAAACCGTTCTCGGCGGCGTACAGAGCGGCGATCGTCGGAGCTTTGACTCCGCCGCAGATCGAGCCGGCCTTCATGAGCCACGGAACGAACGCGGTGATGGCCCCGATCGGTGACGCCGACACACCGGTGAACGTGGCGGGCATGCCGGGAAACAGTGCACGCCGAAGCGATTCGGCCGCTGGCATGAACGCCGTCTGCGACGCCAGGTCGCCGAGGGAGAACGAGGAGGTGCCGAACTGAACGATCCCCGCGGTGCTGGGAATCAGAGCACCGAGTGAGGTGACAGCGCCGAGCGAGGTGGCAGTGGAGATCGGACTGCTTGCGGCGGGTTTCGGCGCTGCAGCGAGCGGTGCCGGGGCCGCAGCGGGTTCGGCAGGTGTGCCGGTAGTGCTCTCGGCTGTCTCGGGCACCGTCGGCAGCATCGGTTCCGCGGCGTTCTCGACGGCAGTCGCTGCGTCGTCGAGCATCGTCTCCGCTTGCTCGCGCTGACTGTCCGGCAATCCGCCGAGTAGATCGTCGAGTTGTTGCTGCAATCCGTCCGATGAACCCTCGGCCGCTGCTGCTACCCCCTGCGCCCCGTCCTGGATCGGCGGAGGGAGATCGGTTCCGGCGACTGCGCCCGCTGCGGACACGATTACTGCAACGATGACTGCGATCGGATCGCCTGCCATGTAACAACTCCTGGTGCCTGTGAAGATTCCCGCCCCGACCTGCATGGCCCGCTCACGGTAGTGAGCTGACTCACATCATCATGCACTGCCGGGACGATTCGCGAGGCGTAATAGAACCGTCCGCTTGTGGCTGATCACAACCAGGCAATGGAGCGGCAGGTAGGTTGACCGAACAGACCGACAGGAGTGCTCGTGAACAAGAACGTCATATCCCCCGACACGGTCTGGGATCCGGGCGCACAGTTGTTGTCTCAATGTGTTGCCATCGAACAGGCCTCGACGACGCTGTACCTGTCCGGACAGACGGCGATCACCGCCGACGGGCAGTTCGCAGGAATCGGCGACGTCGACACGCAGATCAGGTTGGCGTTCGAGAACATTCGGCTCATCGTCGACGCGGCCGGCGGCACGCTCGACAACGTCGTGAAACTGACGGTCTACTTCGTCGATCTGCGCAACCTCGACACCTACACCGGGATTCTCGGCGAGCTCTTCCCCGAGACGAGACCGGCTCAGACCGTCGTCGAAATCTCACGCCTGGCGATGCCGGAACTACTCATCGAAATCGATGCGGTAGCTGTCCTCTAGACCGCGTCCTCTAGATCAGGGTGGACCAGTAGTCCGAGAACCTGATGCCGATCAAGGCGATCACCACGGCGTACCAGAGGGCGAGGATGGTCCAGCGCCATTCCAGCAAGAACCTCGCCGCGGTTCCTGCATGCTCGCGGTCCACCAGTTGCGAGAGCGAGACGACGAATATCGGCATGGTCACGAACCACACGACCATGCAGTACGGGCAGAGGGCGCCGATCTCGTACAGGCTCTGATCGATCAGCCAATGGATGAACACCTCGCCGAACAGCGTGCCGATCGACAGTCCCAGCCAATACCAGTGCGGCAACTCGATCTTCGCCAGCGTCAGGATTCCTGTCGTCACCACCACGGTGAACGCGACGATGCCGAGGATTGGGTTGGGGAATCCGAACAGTGCGGCCTGGTCCGTCGTCATCACCGAACCGCACGACAGCACCGGGTTCAAGCTGCACGACGGAACGTACGACGAGTCCTCGAGTAGTTTGAACCGCTCGATAGTCAGCGTCAACGCGGCGAGTAGACCGAGTAGCCCCCCGACTGTGAGGACCCATGCTGCCGCCCGTGCCGGCTTCACTGCGCCGGCCTCACTGTGCCGCAGCGATAGCCGCGCGCAGACCGTCCGGCGTCGGGTTCGACACCGCGGTGCCGTTGACCGTCACCGTCGGGGTGCTGGTGATGCCGCTGTTGACAACGTTCTGCGTTTGGCTCGCGACGTAGTCGGTGTATTTCCCGTCGGCGATACAGCTGCCGACGTCGATTTGCATCAGCTGAGCTATACCGGTCAGGTCCTCGTCGCTCAGACCCGCGCCACCCTCGGCGGGCTGCTGTTCGAACATCGCCTTGTGCCAGGCAGGCCACTTGGAGATGTCGGCGTCGGCGACGCAGAGGCTCGCGTTCGCCGCACGGGTCGAGTAGTTGGTCGTGGACATGCGGTCGAGTATCGCGATCGGCTTGTAGTCGACTGCGATGGTGTTGTCCGCGACCAGTTCCGACAGGGTGTCTCCGCTGATGGCCTCGAACTGCTTGCACGCCGGGCACTGGAAGTCCTCGACGGCAGTGACGACGACGGCCGCGTTCGGGTCACCGATGCGGATGGCGCCATCGGCTGTGACCGTCGACGGCGTCGCTGCGGGGGCTGCGGTGGTGTCGTCCGAACTCTTGGACGCGATGGAGAACCCGATGACGGCAACGAGCGCGATCAGTACAACGGCAACGCCGACCTGAATCAGCGTGCGACGCTGTCTGTCCTTCTTACCTTGCAGGGCCGCTGCGGCTGCCTGCGCCTTCTTCTTGCTGTTCTTACTCGCCCTGTCGTTGCTCACCGTGGCTGATCCCTCGCTCGTCCTACGCTCTGATCCCTGGGTCATTCCGCGGGCTCCACTCCTGCCCGAGTCAGCATAGGCAGGTGAACCTGAGCTCTAGCTGAGCGCGACGAGTCGTTCGATGGCGTATCCGTACCCTGCGATGCCGAGCCCAGCGATCACGCCATTGGCAATGGGGGAGACGTAGGAGTGGTGGCGGAAGTCCTCGCGCGCGTGCACGTTGCTGATGTGGACCTCGATGATCGGTACTTCCGGTATGACGAGCGCGTCCCTGAGGGCGACCGAGGTGTGGGTCAGTCCACCGGGATTGATGACAATTCCCGAGGCAGCGCCGCGGGCCTCGTGGATCCAGTCGATGATCTGGCCCTCGTGGTTCGACTGCTCCGCGCGAATGGTCCGGCCGTGAGCGGCTGCTGTCTTCTCGCACAGTGCGATCACGTCGGAAAGTGTGTCGTGACCGTACACATCTGGCTGGCGGGTACCGAGCATGTTCAGGTTCGGTCCGTTGAGTACCCAGATGGGGTGGGCCATGTGATTGCTCACTTTCTGCGTCGTCGCGTCCTGCCGGGTGCGATCTTCCCACAGACGACCCGGCAGAATGTTGCCAGTGAGAAGCGTGTGGGTGGTCTGGGGTGTGGGCGTGTTCGCGTACATCGTCGCAGTTCTGCACCGCACGGCATTCGGTGTCGCCGGACTCGACGCCGCCAACAGATTCTCGATCAGCCCGTCGCTGCTGTCGTCCTTCGTCGTTCTTCAGATCGTCGTGTACGCCGCCATGCAGATTCCGGTCGGGGTGGTTCTGGACCGCGTCGGATCGCGGAAGATGATCGCGCTCGGGGCGTTGCTGATGACCGTCGCGCAGGTGACGTTGGCCGTCACGGAGTCGTTGCCGCTGGCGGTGGCAGCCAGGGCGCTGGTAGGCGTCGGCGACGCATTGACGTTCATCTCGGTGCTGAGGTTGGTGCCGCAATGGTTCCCCCCGCGCCAGGTGCCGATCGTGTCGCAGCTGACCGGTCTGCTCGGGCAAGGCGGTCAGATCTTGTCGGCGGTGCCATTCCTGATTCTGCTGGGCGGACCGGGATGGAGCTTTGCGTTCGGCAGCGCCGCGTCACTCGGTCTCGTTGCGTTCGTGTTGGCGCTCGCCCTGATTCGCGATGCGCCACCCGGAACCGAGCCGGTCGAGAAGGCGACGTCGATTCGTGAGACGGTCGCGACGATCCGGCAGGTCTGGAAGCGTCCCGGAACCAGGCTCGGGTTCTTCAGTCACATGGGAACGCAGTTCTCGATCACGGTGTTCGCGTTGCTGTGGGGAATTCCATACCTAACCTCGGCACAGGGTTTGTCCGCGTCGACGGCCGGAGCGTTGCTGTCGGTGTCGGTGGTCTCGGCGGTGGCGTCGGGGATCGTGCTGGGGATTCTCACGGGCCGCTATCCGATGCGCCGGTCGTGGCTGGTGCTTGCCATCATGATCAGCAACGCGGCGATGTGGGGAATCGTCCTCGCTCTGCCTGGCCCCGCGCCGCTGTGGCTTCTCGTCGTTCTGGTGGTTGTCATATCGGTCGGAGGGCCGGGCTCGGTCATCGGCTTCGACTACGCCAGGACCTTCAACCCGAGTGCCAACCTCGGGACCGCCCAGGGGATGGTCAACATCGGCGGATTTCTCGCCTCGTTGCTCGTGATCGCGTCGATCGGATTGATCCTGGACTTGCGGGGCGGATACACGTTCGATGCGTTCCGCGTCGCATTTCTCGTGCAATACCCGGTGTGGATCGTCGCGATCACCGGGCTCGTCATCACACGGCGCAAGACTCGCAGGCAGCTGGCCGAAGAAGGCGTCTACCCCCATACGATGAGCGAGATCGTGCAGCGGTTCAGGGATCGCTGAAACCGCTTTGCTTTATCGGCTCGGCGAGCGCATGCTGGTGTCCCAATTTTAGTTGTGTGACACAAGCAAACATATCGTAAAGGTGTAACCAAGCGGTGGTATCCCCAGCTGATGTGACCAAGAACGACTCAGGCGAATACTCGCACCGGGAGATCATGACGATCCTCTCCGGACTCATGATGGGAATGTTTCTCGCGGCGCTCGATCAGACGATCGTGTCGACGTCGGTGCGCACGATCGCCGACGATCTCAACGGCTTCTCTGTGCTCGCGTGGGTCACGACGGCCTACCTCATCACCTCTACGGTCTCGACGCCGCTGTACGGCAAACTGTCCGATCTCTACGGTCGCAAACCGTTCTTCATGACGGCCATTTCGATCTTCGTCATCGGGTCGATGCTGTGCGGAATCTCCACGTCGATGTACGAACTCGCGGCCTTCCGCGCCGTCCAAGGACTCGGCGCGGGCGGGCTGATGTCCATGGCGCTTGCCATCATCGGCGACATCGTTCCGCCCCGTGAGCGCGCCAAGTACCAGGGCTACTTCCTCGCCGTATTCGGAACGTCCAGTGTTCTCGGCCCGGTCATCGGCGGACTGCTGGCAGGGCAGTCGTCGATCCTCGGCATCACCGGGTGGCGGTGGGTCTTTTACATCAACGTTCCGCTCGGCATCATCGCGCTCGTCGTGGTGTGGCGCGTGCTGAACCTGCCCGTGAACAGGCGCGAGGCCCGCATCGACTGGTGGGGCGCACTGCTCCTGACGATCGGACTCGTGCCACTGCTCATCATCGCCGAGCAAGGCCGCGTCTGGGGCTGGAGTTCGCCGCGCGCACTGGCGTGCTTCGCGATCGGCGTCGTCGGAATCATTGCGTTCGTTCTGGCCGAGATCAGGATGGGTGACGACGCTCTGATCCCCATGCGGTTCTTCCGCAACCGGCTGTTCGCGTTGTGTATCGCGGTCAGTGTCATCGCGGGTGCCGCGATGTTCGGTGGTATCTCACTGCTGCCGCAGTATCTGCAGGTGGTCAAGGGTTCGTCGCCGACACTGGCCGGGTATCAGACCCTCCCGCTCGTTGGAGCGCTGATGATCAGCTCGATCGTCTCCGGACGACTCATCTCCAAGACCGGCCGCTACAAGATCTTCCCGATCGTCGGTACCGCGCTGATGGCGATTGCGATGTTCACCTTCCACTACGTCCATGCCGACACTCCACTGTGGCAGACGATGGTCGTGATGGCGGTGTTCGGCGTCGGACTCGGTTCGATGATGCAGCCGCTGACGCTGGCCATTCAGAACGCGATGCCGCCGAAGGACATGGGAGTCTCGACGTCCGCCGCCACGTTCTTCCGGCAGATCGGTGCGACGCTCGGGGTTGCAGTGTTCCTGTCGATGCTGTTCACTCAGCTCACTCCGAAGACGACCGACGCATTGGTCACCGCGAGTGCCACTCCGGAGTTCCAATCGGCCGTCCAGGCCGCGTCGACGAGCGGCGATCCACTCGAGACAGGCTTCGCCGATGCGCTGATCGCGCGCGATCCCTCGATCGCGGGCAGCGCCCTGGTCGACTCGTCGTTCATCCAGAAGCTCGATTCCGCTCTCGCCGAGCCGTTCCGGATCGGATTCTCCGACGCGATGGACTATGTGTTCTTGGCGGTGTCGATCCTGATGGTCCTCGGGTTCGTCCTCGTCCTCTTCGTCAAGGAGGTGCCGTTGCGGACGATGTCCGGGTTGGCAGCGGCCAAGGCCGAGCGCGACGCCGAAGCCGAGCGCGACGCTGCGGCCGGTGAGGCTTCGTAGCTAGCGGTTCAGGGATCGAGACTGACTGTCGCGACAGAAGTCGGACTCTCGAGGCCTCTCAGCAGTACCGGGTCTCGAGCTTCCCAGCGGACTGCTTCGTCGGTAGTCGCACTGTCCACGACGTCGGAGGCGACCAACACCCGCGACTGCTCGTTCTTCGCAAGGTCCGACAGTCGCGCTGCGCAGTTCACCGGGCCGCCGATGACCGTGTACTCGTAGCGCTGCGTGGCACCAATGTCGCCGGCGAACACCTGGCCGGCGGCCACTCCGATTCCGAAGTCCATGGAGTCGAGCGATCTCAATGCCACGCGCAACCGTCGGGCTGCTCGTAGTGCTGCAGTGGCCGCATCGTCGATCGGTTGCGGCGCACCGAAGATCGCCAGCGCTGCGTCACCCTCGAACTTGTTGATGAATCCGAAGTTCTCGTCGACGGTGTCGACCACGATGGCAAGAAACTCGTTGAGCACCTCCGCGACGCGTTCGGGCGGATGGTCGACGGCGAACGTCGTCGATCCGACGAGGTCGATGAACAGCACTGCCGCGTACTGGACGTCGCCGCGTGGGAAGTCCGATTCCTCTAGCGCGCGGGAGGCTACCTGGGTCCCGACGTGGCGGCCGAAAAGGTCGCGCAGTCGTTCCCGTTCGGCCAACCCGGCCGACATGCTGTTGAAGCCGCGCTGTAGATCACCGATTTCCGAGGAGTCGTAGACGGGCACGCGGGCGTCTGCGGTGCCGGTCTCGAGTGCCCGCATCGCCGAGCTCACCTCGCGCACTGGTTCGGACACCGATCTCGCGACGAGCACGGTCCCTCGTAGTCCAGTGCCGAGTGCGATTGCCGAGACGATCAGGATCGGTAATTCGATCGGCGCTGGAATCTCGACGGGGTGGCCGGTCGAGTGTGCGATGACGATGAGGGTGATGGCCGAGACGGGGAATGCCGTGCATACGACCCACGTGACGACGAGCCGCGCCAGCACGCTCAGTTCACGACGCGTGCGCGGCTGCACTGCCGACGCGCGGACACTGATGGGGCGCAATGCTCGCTCGGTCAACAGATAGCCGGTCCCTGCCGTGGTCACGGCACCGAAGATCGTGCCGACGACGACGAGGATCGTGACGTCGTTCTCCGCCTCTCGGGTGAGGAACGCCAGCGCGAACCCGAATCCGAGCCACAGAATCAGATGTGATGCTGTGTGATGCAACGGTATTCGTTTCGCCCGCTTGGCCTGGCTGGCCGTGGGCGGCGCCTCGGTGCTCACCCACCGCAACGTCGGTGCGATCAGCAGAGCGCCTGCCGCAGCTCCGGCCGTGATCCCGAGTGGCACGATCCAACGGAACGCGCTGAATGCCGGATCGGTCAGGATGCTGCTCACCGTTGCAGTTTCCGAGCGTGCCAACAGAGCAACTACGAACGTGACCTGAACGGCGGCGAAGATGTTCAGCACGAGGAGCCCGACGCCGTACCGGACCGCTACGGACCTGGCCCGCTTGCGCGTCACCGCTGCGGCCCGCCGGTGAGTGCGCTGACCAGTGCCCGCATCGCGGAACCAGCACTGTCTGTTTCGGTCGGACCCAGCGCTACCAGTGCGGCGATCAGGGCCGCGATTTCCTCGAAGGTAAGACTGACGGGTGACAGCCGATCGTGGCGCGGGAGCCTGCTCCCGCCGTGTGTCCCCGGCACCGCCACGATGGGAACTCCCGACTCGACGAGCCGTCGGCGATCTCGTTCCACGGTCCTGGCGCTGACCTGCAATTTCTCGGCGAGTGCCTCGGTGGGAACCGGAACCGGAGAGTCCGCGAGAATTTCGATCAGGCGCTGCTGGCGGACAACGCGTCGCAGCGTCAGGTGGTTGTCACGGCTTTCGGCGCTCGTCTCGCGGGGCACAGTTGTGAATTCTGTCCGATTCCCGACACCGGCGTGGCGGTAATGAGCCGTACGTTGCTCGGCATGGCATACACCGAATTGGAAACCATCGAAGCATTCTTCGCCCGGTACACCGGATATTTGTCCGACGGCGACTTGGGCGGACTCGCCGACATCTACAACTATCCAGCGCTTGCGGTATCGCCGCGCGGTTGCATGGCCGTCACCGAGCCGCAGCAAACGCGAGACTTCTTCGCGCAGGGCCAGCAGTTCTACCGTTCTCGCGGCATTCAGAGCGTGCGAGCGAAGGACATCGTGACCGAGATCGAGGCGAACGGAATCTGGGTCGGGCATCTGGTTCTGGAGAACTTGGATGACGTCGGAACGCCCGCCGGTGAGGAAAGGAACGCCTACCAGATCGTCGTCGACGGTGACGGGAAGCGTCGGATCGCCGTGACCACGCCGCTCGACGGCGTGTAGCCCGCGGTTACTTTCCCCTGCTGCGCCGGTCTTACGTTGCATGAGCAAACGTGTGCAGTTGGGGCCGGTCGACACCTGGTACGACGAGAAGGGCAGCGGTGACCCGTTGGTTCTCCTGCATCCAGGCGGCGTCGATTCGCGTGCCATGGAACCGACTCTCGACGCGCTGACGCAGGAGTTCACCGTCTACACACCCGAGCGCCGCGGGCATGGTCGGACTCCCGACGTGGACGGCCCGATGACGTTCGACGACATGGCCACCGACACCGTCGCGTTCATCGAGACGGTGATCGGTGGACCCGCGAGGTTGGCAGGATGCAGTGACGGCGCGGTCGTCGCTTTGCTCGTGGCTTTGCGCCGACCGGACCTCGTCGAACGACTCGCCTGCGTCGCCGGAGTGTTTCACCGCGACGGTTGGGGCGGCGGAGTGTCCGATCCCGACGATGCGACACCGCAGTTTCTCGTCGACATGTACGGCGAGATCTCGCCCGACGGCGCCGACCACTATGCGGTGATCACAGCCAAGCTCGACGACATGCACCGAGCCGGGCCGCTCGTCACGCCCGAGCAGCTCGGTGAACTTCGTGTTCGGCTGCTGGTCATGATCGGGGACGACGACGAGGTCACCATCGAGCACGCGGCTCAGTTCTACGCCAACGCTGCGCGTGCTGAGTTGGCAATAGTGCCTGGCACTTCGCACGGCCTACTCGTCGAGAAGCCGGAGTTGTGCAACGCACTTCTCTTGGACTTCCTGACGCGCGACGCAGTCGCGACGTTCGCGCCGATTCGGCGGAGATAGGACTCTCGTTTCGGTCCCCAGCTGAGTTGTCAGAACGGTGCACCTCCTCGGTGTGCGCTGATCGCAGTACCGACAATCAGACCCACGGCCGTTCCCATCGATTCGTTGCACCCGACAATCGGTTCGAGATGAATCCGAGGTCGCTTCGAGCGAACGTTGCTGCCGGCGGCCCCTGCCCCTGAGCCTGCCTCTGCCCCTGATTCTGCGTCTGATCCTGATCCTGCGGCATGGGCCGATTTGCGAGTAGAGCTCCGCCGGTTCCGTGTGCGTGGATCGGTTCGCTTCGCAGTATCCACGGCGGATTGACCGAGCGCAGAGCCTGATTCGGCTGGCGTAGAACCTGATCCGGCCGCCACAGAACCTGATCCGGATCCGGCTGGAGCAGTCGACCCCGTGGCAACGGCTGCTTCCACTGCGGTCTCCGGCACGGTTTCGCATTTCGGTCTACGTTTGCGAGGAATGTGGGGAATCAGGGGCTGTTCCGCGCAGTCCGTTGTTCCGATGGCGCTTCCCGGCAGTGTGATTGCTGTCGTGCCTGAGCTGGATTCCCAGTAGTTCACCGCGCCGGCGAGCATGGTCGGTGTCCATGCGCCCATTGTTTTGAGTGCGTGGTGGTATTTGCAGAGGCAGTGGAGGTTGGTGAGGATGGTCCAGCCGCCTCGTGCGGGGTTGCGGTGGTTATAGGGGATGACGTGGTCGATTTCGCAGCCGGCTGCGGGGACGTCGCAGCCGGGGTGGCGGCAGGTGCGGTCTCGTTGGCGGACGCAGTCGGCGAGTGCGGTGGTTGGGCGATATCGGAGTGCGCTGTCGGGTGGTTCGATGTGTCCGCCGTGGCCGTCGGGATACAGCGCGACGGCTAGCCCTGGGTTGGCGGCGATTGATTTCTCCAGTGCGGCGATGAGGGTGTAGCGACCTTCGTGCGGTCCGGAAGTAGCGTCGGTTCTCGTGCGTGTGTGCGAGAGCTGAGGCCTCGGCAGTGCCATTCCTCGGCGTCTCCGTCCGCGTCCGAGTGGATGGAACGTCAGGTGTGTCGTGGGGTAGGTCTTCCTCGCAGACCCGAGATCGACGTCATCAGTTGGTTCGCGGTCATCCTCGTCCTCTGCGTCTGCGTCTGTGTCGTCGCCTGTGTCGTCGTCGCCGCCGTCGCCGTCGCCGTCGTTCTCGTCTTCGGTGTCCTGGCCCGTGTCTTCGGTGTCGCTGTCCTTGTTGTCGGTGTCCTGACCCTCGTTGTCGGTGACGAGTCCGAGGTTTCGGGCGAGGTCGAGTACCTCGGTGAGGATGATTTGGAGGTCACTGTTCTCCGCGAGCTGGCGGGCGTAGTCGGCGTCGATGTGACCGTGTCCGGCGAGGTAGGCGGGGAGGTCTGCGAGTCCGAGGAGGGTGTTGATGTCGATAGTGATGTTGGTGAGTGGGGTTCTGCGGTCGGGGAGTTCGGGGTTCGCGGTGCAGGGGTGATCGTCGTCGGGTTCGCAGGTGCAGGCGACGTAGCTTTCGCGTCGCATGAGGGCGGTGTAGGCGGCGGCGCGGCGTTGTCCGCGGGTGCGGGGGTCTCGGGGGCAGATGGTGTCTGCCATTTCGTTGATCAGTTGCCAGCTGGCTGCGGCGTCGGCTGCCTCGAGGTGTGCTTCGATGGTGGCGATCATGTCTTTGTCGCGGTATCGCACGCCGGTGAGTCTGGTGAGGTCTTTGCGGAGTTCGGTTGCTTCGTCTGGTGCGCTGCGGTGCATGATGGCGTCGACTTCGGTGGCGAGGGGGCCGGGGGAGAGGTGTAGGGCGGCGGTGAGGATTTCGGTTTCGGTGCGTTCGACAGCTGGGGTGCTGTAGGGGTTGGTGATGCGGTAGATGGCGCGTACGCGGGCAAGGTCGAGTTCCCCGGCTTCGAATGCTGTTTTGATGGCGGGCAATCGTAAGCGAAGGTCCATTCCGATTTCGGAGTAGGTGTCTGCGACTGTTTTGGAGCAGCCCAGGGCTGCGGCGATTTCGGAGGATGCGTAGTTTCCGGCGTCGGTGATGTGTTCGCCGACTTGAACCGTCTGGTGGATGCAGGAGTCCCAGATAGCCGCTGCGAGTGCGACTTTACGGGCGCAGGCTCGGTTTTCGATGACCGAGACGTCCCCGACTTCGTTCAGGAGGGATCGGTCGATGACGGGCTTCTTCTGCGGCCCTGTGTAAGCGGCGAATGCGCCTGCGAGACTTCCCGTCATCGTTGCCCCCCGGCAATCGTCTCGAACCAGTATTAGAACGTATGTGCCCCTCCTTACCTTTGTGTGGGTAGTTTGACCTCGATTCCGCCGAGGTTGAGGTAGATCATTGCTTTCAGCGATGCGGCAGAGTGGTGGCCGTAGCCGCGGGCGTTGATCAGTCTGATCTTGGAGTTGATTCCCTCGATGAGAGCGTTGGAGACACCCAATTCGATTGCTGCGCAGATCGCCTCGGACTTCTTGTCGATCATCCGGGCGAGTTGAACGAACGCACTGATGCCGCAGGACTTCGCTTCTTCGATCCAACGCCTCAAATACCGTGCAGCGTTCGACGGCGCGACTTTCCGGTAGAGATCCCGGAACTGTTCCTTCAGACGCCACGCCGTCCCGACTTCGGTGTCAGCTGCAGTCACCGTCCGCAATAGCGACTTATGGGTCTTGGTGAGCCGATTCTTACCGAGCCGCAACGCTGTTCGAGCCTTGCGCCACTCCGGTGCCTGCATGGTCAGCGTGCGACGAATCGACGCGGCATCGGAGAACACCCGGTCCAACGCTCGATTGACCCATTGCATGACATGAAAGGGATCCATGCACTGACGAGCCTGCGGGACGTGATGTTCGGCGGCCGCACGGAACGCCGGCGACCCGTCCATCGACACCACCTGCACCTCCTCTCGCTCCTGCGCGGACTGTTGTTCGAAGAACTCCGAAAACGAGTCCCGACCGCGGCCCTCGGAGATATAGATGACCTTGCCGGTGTCGTGATCACCCACGATCGTGAGGTACTTGTGCGGATGCCGATAACAGATTTCGTCGACACCGATCCGATAGAGCCGATCGAGGCGACGCGAGTCGATCAACGCATCGACCGCGCGTGTGACGATGGAGGTCACCGTTCGCCACGCGCAGCGCATCAACGTCGATACCGAGGTCCTGTCGGTGCGAGTGACCAGCCACAACACGGTGTCTTCGAAGTCTCGTGAATGCCGCGCTCGTGGCCGCGCCCACGGGATGTCCTCGGTACGAACACCGCAGGTCGGGCACTCGATCCGTCGGATCGAGTAGACCAGCCACACCTTGTGCCGGCCGAAATCGAGATGCCGCCAGCGACGAGGTTCGCGATCGTAAGCCGCGGTGCTCGAATAGCCACACGGGCACTTCACACGGCGCGCGGTAAGCCTGAGCGTGACCTCGACCAAAGAGTCTGTGATCGACACATCCGACACCGATGCACCGGGAATCTGAAGCAGACGGTTAAATGCAGTACTGACGCGCACGTGTAGCGGTCCTCCGGATTGAGGTCGGTGTAGGAACCCCGAAATCTAGAGGCCCAACACGTGCGCGTCCCTCATCTCACCGGCAACTCGCCGAACACTGCGTCCAACAACACAACCCACCCTGAACAGCAGAAATGACGCCCACACAAACCTCAGGAGCGCCACGTATGTTCGATAGTAATGCACAACTAAGCACGCGTCAAGGCAATTCTGTTGCGGCATAACCTTATCGGACGGGATTGACGCTATACACTAGGCCGCCGACAGATCGCATGAGGCCGGACGCGGTGGACTAATGCTCGTGCTCCTGCAGTGACCGGTAGTTCTTCGGTGTGAATCCTCCTGCAGCGCTCGATCTTTGTGAATCCATCGCGTTGGGATAGCGCAGCCCTTTTTCGTTTGCCTTCGAACCAGCCGTCAGATGCATTTGTGAGCCGATCGACGTACCGCATGAATTGTCCGCCGGTCGCTTGCGGTCATGCTGTCAAAAACCCGCGGATCATCGCGGCTGTTGCTTCCGGGTTCTGGAGCATCGGCAAGTGGCCGGTTGCGATCACCTGCGACCACTTCCCGCCGAGGCGCTCGGCGAAACGGCGCTGGAGCCCAGGTGAAAGCTGCTGGTCTCGAGTGGTCACCAGGAAGCCTCGGCGACCGGACCACACGTGGTCCCCAGTCTTTTGCCTGTACAGATCCAACGATTCAGGGGTGAATTCCGCGACAATGCGTTCCACAACGTCTTTGCTCAGGCCCGTCCCGAGGCCCCGTCGGATGGCTGTCGCAGGAGGGCGTGTGCCGGCAAGTCGCATCGCCGTGGCAATGGCCCACCGGTTCGGGGCTGGCATCGCGGACACGAAGGACCCGCCTGCCGCTGGAATCACGGCGGCGATCCCTAGGAAGCCCGTGACTCGGTCCGGAACCAGCCGTGCAACTTCGGCACCGACCACACCACCTGAGGAGTGCGCCACGATGGCGAACCGGCCTGGCGGTGCCGCTTCGACGGCGAGTTCGACGTATGCGGCCAGCGGAGCACCGGAGCAGTCTGAGGGCCGGGGCCCAACTGCCGAATCGGCATTCACCTGAGCTCGCACATCTTTCCAAATCCAGGGCGAGAGCCCAGCGCCGCTGAGGAACAAGATCGGGTGGTGCGCATCAGTCATGTATTAATCGTGGCCGACAACTTTGTCACCAGTCTGTCACCATTTGTGAATGAACCGCACGGACAGACTTTTTGCGATCCGCGAGGAGTTGCGTGGCGCGGGCAAAGGCGGTCGTACCGCCGACCGGCTTGCAGAGGTGTTCGAGGTCAGCGTCCGCACCATCAAGCGTGATGTCACCGCACTCGCACAGTCAGGCTTTCCTGTGTGGGCCAGACCGGGACCGGGCGGGGGCTACGTCGTCGATCGGAGCGCAACGCTTCCGCCCGTCAATTTCACCGAGTCGGAGGTCGCGGGGCTCGCCGCGGCTGCAGCAGCCAGTTGGGGGCAGCCCTTCGATCAGGATCTTCGAGCCGTGTTGAGAAAGGTCCTGAGCGCGATGGACGGCCCTGCTCGAAGACGTACTGCTCGTCTGACGGACCGAGTGTGGATGAATGTCAGCCACAACCGACGAAATACCCGGAACCTACGGTGTGTCGAGCAGAGTCTGGTCGAACAACGCGTCCTCGCTCTGCGGTACAGCGACCGACACGGCACGATAACGCTGCGACGGGTCGACCCAGTGCTCCTGGCGCACACACGGGGAACTTGGTACCTCATCGCCCACTGCCGGACCGCAGGGGCGATCCGTTGGTTCCGTCTGGACCGCATCGAAGTCGCAAACCTCACGACGGAAAGGGCCTCGAACATCCCGGTCGAGTCCGTAGGGATTCCGCCGCCGACAGCCCGACCGCTGAGCGATCTCTAGGTTCCATCGCGCTCACGATCAACCAACGGTAGGAAGGGGCGTGTCACTATTCCGGCGATGACGATTACCAGCGAACCCTGGAAGCACCCGCGGCCCGAGCAGTCGCAACTTCGCCTTGACGTTGTGCCCGCGCGCGTTGTGCACGCGCTGGCATCAGGTGAAACTGCTTCGCTCGGAGTGGAATACGCTTCGTCCTACCTGGCGGGGACCGATTGCCGTGCCCTGTGGCGGATGAGGAGCAAGCAGCTCATCGATACCCCCAGGGACGCGCCGTGGATCACGCGATCGATGGTCGACCCTCTCGTCGCGTTTCCGGTTGGCGTGGCAGGCTTCCACGGCGCTCCCGACGAGGCGGGGATGGTCGAGATCGGCTATCGGGTCGCCCCCGATCTACGTCGACGGGGCTATGCACGGCGATCCGTGGAAACGCTGCTCCACGTTGCGCGTGGTCAGCTGGATGTGAAAACGGTTCGCGCGACGATCAGCCCTGACAATCTCCCCTCGTTGGCCCTCATCAGGAGCTTCGGGTTCGTCGAGTCAGGGGAGCAATGGGACGAGGAAGATGGGCTGGAGATCATCTTCGAGATTTCGTCGTCGGAAGCGCACTTACGCTGCGATTTGCTGCCTTTCGGCAGCGCTCAGAGCCTTACCGATCGAGCGTCAGCTCGGGACATTCCGGGGCATCGTCGCCGAATGCGCCTACGGGTTCACGCATCCCACGCTGCCGGCAACCGAGCAATGGTCGGGGATGAGAATTCGGATGATGTCGTCGATCTGCCCGATCGTCAGCCCTGCCGATCCCGTGGTGAGGCTTGGTGTCGCCGGCTCGGCAGAGGCGACGGGAGCAAGGAGGCATGTTGCTGCAACGGTGAATGTCGCAACCGCAAGAGAGGGTCGGACGCCTGATCCCATCGGAAGAGCCTTTCGTCGAAGATTGGCAGCAGAGTCGACTGTAAACCGAACGACTGGTCTGTACAACTATCGGACAGGCGACCGGAAGGCCGTGGTTCATCACGAGGTCTTCAGATCGACCCACACCAAGCGGTGATCCGACGGATGACCGGCGTCGATGGGCCAGTAGACCTTCGACTCGACGACCGTCAGATCATCGGAGGGCAAGGCGTAGTCGACCCGCAGGTCACCGGGGACCGGATCGGAGAAGTCGGCGGTGTCGGTTCCATCTCCTGCGTCCGAGGTCGGGGTTGGGTCCTGGACGCGGGGATTGTCGAGGAGCTGCTGGATCGACCCGGCCACCGAATCGCCGTCTACCGGGTCGCTGTTCTGGTCGCCCAACACGACGAACGAGGCATCGCCGTCCAGCCCGCCGCGAACTCCGTTGTCGTCGTACAGGTAATCTGCTCCGTCGATGTAGTCGGCGGTCAACCTGATCTCGTCGTGATTGCGTTTCCCGTTGCGATCCTCGGGTCCGTCGAACGACGGCGGCGTCGGGTGGGACGCCAGAATGTGCACGGTCTTGCCGTCGACATCGACTGGCACATCCCAATGCGATTTACTCGACAGCCGAAGAGAGTCGGCGTTCGCACCGTAATACTCACGTGGCAGAAGCGAATTCGGCATGTCCTTCCACAGGAAAGTCTGGAACGTTCGGACCGAATCGAGAAGAATCGGATACTTGGACAGCACCACCATCCCGTACTGGCCGGGGAACTGACCGAAACCGAACGCGTCGCCGGGGCCGCCCACGGCACCGTCGGAATCGAGATCGAGGCCGGAATCGACGCCCGTGTTCACCGGTGCCGTGAACGAATATGGGTAGGCACCGCCGAGGTAGTTCTCGCGAAACAGGTCGACGGCACCCGGTGAGTAGTCGAACTCGTTGACCAGAAGAATGTCCGGGGCGTTCTCGACGATGACATCTGCGGCCGCGCGGGCCTGTTCGTTTTCGCCGCTCAGATCGGAAGTCAACTGCCCTTCGGCTGCGCGATTGAGGCTTGCGTTGAACGTCGCAATCCGAACGCTGGTCACCTCATTTTCCTCGACCGAAGTGCATGCCGTCAGCATAGCGACGGCGATGACGGCTGAAATGGCGCGCGCGTATTTCACTGGCAACACGGTAGTGACGAGAGGAGAACGGAAGATGTCCGTGCGTCGACCAGTGGCACGCCGAAGTGCCATGGAGGGCACTCAACCGCACCACTAAGACCATTAACAAGCAGGCTTGCTTGCTTTTTCTGTCCGACGATGTGAAGCTTTCTCCATGGCCGACCTCGACTCCATCGTCGATGACCTCCGCGCCGAGGGCGACGCCCTCGATGCACTGGTCGCCGACCTCACCGACCGACAATGGTCGACGCCGACTCCGGCTGCCGGATGGACCGTCGCTCATCAGATCGGGCATCTCTCCTGGACCGACAATGTCGCCGAGCGCACGACAGCGGGTGCGGCAGGCGACGCCGATGCGAAGGCGGAGTTCGACGTCGCAGTGAAGCGCGCATGGTCGGATCCGACCGGATTCGTGGACAGCTCAGCGGCAGAAGAGGCCCGAAACCCCGACCTCCTGGCGACGTGGCGTACCCGCCGGCACACGATGGCCGAGGCGCTGGCGAAGGTTCCGGCCGGGGTGAAGATCCCCTGGTTCGGACCGCCGATGAGCGCCGCATCGATGGCAACCGCGCGGCTGATGGAAACGTGGGCGCACGGCCAGGACGTCGCCGACGCGTTGGGCATCACCCGAGAACCCACCGAGCGCATCAGAGGCGTCGCGCACATCGGTGTTCGCACCCGAGACTTCGCGTACGCAGTCAACCAACAGACCCCGCCGACCGAGCCGTTCCGGGTCGAGCTCACCTCCCCCTTGGGCGAGCTCTGGACCTGGGGCCCCGGTGACGCGCCTCAGCGCGTCACCGGCTCGGCGGCGGACTTCTGCCTACTCGTCACTCAGCGTGCCCATCGCGACGACCTCGATATTCGTGCGGACGGCGCCGACGCTCAGCACTGGCTCACCATCGCCCAAGCCTTCGCAGGCCCTCCAGGACCAGGACGACCCACGAGATGAGCACGCCCGCAGTCAGGATCGGAAACTGTTCAGGCTTCTACGGAGACCGGATCTCGGCGATGCGCGAGATGCTCGAAGGCGGTGAGCTCGACTACCTCACCGGCGACTACCTCGCCGAGCTGACCATGCTCATCCTCGGCCGAGATCGCATGAAAGACGCCACCCGCGGATACGCGAAAACGTTTCTGCGTCAGGCGGAAGACTGCCTCGGGCTCGCGCTGGACAAGGGTGTCAAGATCGTCGTCAATGCCGGAGGTCTGAATCCTGCGGGGCTCGCGGAAGCGTTGAACAAGCTCGATTCCGGTGCGAACATCGCGTACGTCGAAGGCGACGACCTACTCTCGCGCGCAACTGATCTCGGCTTGGGCAGTCCGCTGACCGCCAACGCGTATCTCGGCGCTTGGGGGATCGTCGAAAGCTTGAAGGCAGGCGCCGACGTCGTCGTCACCGGTCGGGTCACCGATGCATCGGTCATCGTCGGACCGGCAGCTCACCATTTCGGTTGGTCGAGAACCGATTACGACGCCTTGGCCGGGGCGGTGGTGGCCGGTCACGTCATCGAATGCGGGACTCAGGCCACCGGTGGCAACTATTCGTTCTTCACCGAGATCGCCGACATGGGCAGGCCGGGCTTCCCGATCGCCGAAATCGAGGGCGACGGCTCGTCGGTCATCACCAAGCACGACGGCACCGGCGGTGCCGTCAGTGTGGGAACCGTCACCGCGCAGTTGCTGTATGAAATCACCGGCGGCCGCTACGCGAACCCTGACGTCACCGCGCGAATCGATACCGCGGTTTTAACGCAGGTCTCGAGCGACCGAGTGAGAATCACCGAGGTGAAGGGAGAGGCTCCTCCGCCCACGCTGAAGGTGTCGCTGAACTCGCTCGGCGGTTTTCGCAACGAGTTCACGTGCATACTCACCGGTCTCGACATCGACGCCAAAGCCGAGCTCGCGCAGAAACAATTTCAGTCCTGGCTTCCCGTGAGACCCAAGGAACTCGACTGGACTCTCGTGCGCACCGACAAGCCGAACGCAGACACCGAAGAGACCGCGAGTGCATTGCTCAGGTGCGTCGCGCGCGACACCGACCCGAACCTCGTCGGTCGCCAGTTCTCAGCGGTTGCAGTGGAACTCGCCCTCGCGAGCTATCCAGGATTCTCGCTCACCGCACCGCCGAGCAACGGGGCCCCTTTCGGGGTGTTCACTGCGGGGTACGTACCGGCGGAGAAGGTTCCCCACGTCGCGGTGTTACCGGACGGAACCCGAACCGATATTGCTCAGGCTACCGAGACGAGAGAGCTCGAACCTGTCGACGAGCCGCAACTTCCGCAGCGGCGACCCGAGGAACCGACACTGAAGGTTCCTCTCGGAACAATCGCTGCCGCCCGCAGCGGCGACAAAGGCGGCAATGCCAACGTCGGGGTGTGGGTACGCAGCGACGACGAGTTCGCCTGGCTGGTACACGCTCTGACAGTCGAGCAGATCAAGGTCCTCCTCCCAGAGGCGAAGGACCTCGACGTCACCCGCCACGTTCTCCCGCACCTCAGAGCCGTCAACTTCGTCATCGACGGCATCCTCGGCCAAGGCGTCGCATCGCAGGCCCGCTTCGACCCACAAGCCAAGGGGCTCGGCGAATGGCTGCGTTCCCGTCATATCGACATCCCCGAAACTCTTGTATTCCAAGGACAAATATGACCATCTGGACCACCCCCGAACGCCAGCAGCTCCGCAAGACCGTGCGCAGCTTCGTCGAACAGGACATCGCGCCGCACCTGAACCAATGGGAGACCGACGGCGAACTGCCACGCGAGCTGCACAAGAAGGCTGCGTCGCTCGGGCTCATCGGTGCAGGCTTTCCCGAGGAAGTCGGCGGCGACGGCGGCGACCTCGCCGACGCTGTCGTCATCTGCGAGGAGATGCATCAGGCCGGAGCGTCGGGCGGACTGTTCGCGTCGTTGTTCACGAGCGGAATCGCGTTGCCGCACTTGGTTGCAGCCGGAGATCCGGACCAGATCGACAAGTGGGTCAGGCCGACCCTTGCCGGCGACAAGATCGGGTCTCTGGCCATCACCGAACCGGGTGGCGGCTCCGATGTCGGGCATCTTCGTACGAAGGCTGTGAAAGATGGCGACCACTACGTCGTCAACGGTGCCAAGACCTACATCACCTCGGGATGTCGTGCAGATTTCGTCGTCACAGCGGTGAGAACCGGTGGTGACGGTGCCGGTGGAGTGTCACTTCTCGTCATCGAAAAGGGCACTCCCGGTTTCGAAGTGACGAGCAAGCTCGACAAGATGGGGTGGCGGGCGTCGGACACCGCGGAGTTGTCGTTCGTCGACGCACGGGTGCCGGTGAGCAATCTCGTCGGCGCGGAGAACAGCGGGTTCGCGCAGATTGCGCAGGCCTTCCTGACCGAACGAATCGCTCTGGCCGCCCAGGCCTACGCCAGCGCACAGCGTTGCCTCGACCTCACCCTGCAGTGGGTCCGTGATCGCGAGACATTCGGAAAGCCCTTGATCAAGCGGCAATCCGTCCAGAACACCGTGACCGAGATGGCACGGAAGATCGACATCGCTCGCGTCTACACGCGAAACATCGTCGAGCGGTCTCTGGAGGAAGACAACGACTTCATCGCCGAGGTCTGCTTCGCGAAGAACACCGCCGTGGAATCGGGGGAGTGGGTGGCCAACCAAGCCGTTCAACTGTTCGGCGGTCTCGGATACATGCGCGAAAGCGAAGTCGAACGCCAGTACCGAGACATGCGCATCCTCGGAATCGGCGGCGGCACAACAGAAATTCTCACCGGTCTTGCGGCGAAACGATTGGGGTACCAGGCATGAGCGTGCTGAAGTCCACCCTCGACACCGCGTCGGAGCAGTTCGTCGGTGCGACCGAGGCGATGAACACCAAACTCGCGGAGATCGACGCCGAACACGCGAAAGCGCTTCTCGGCGGCGGTGAGAAGTACGTTGCACGGCACAAGAAGCGCGACAAACTCCTCGCTCGCGAGCGGATCGAACTGCTCATCGACGAGGATTCTGCGTTTCTGGAGCTCTGCCCTCTCGCAGCGTGGGGCAGCGACTTCCCCGTCGGCGCCAGCACGGTCATGGGGATCGGCGTCGTCAGCGGTGTCGAATGCCTCATCGTTGCCAATGACCCGACGGTCCGCGGCGGTGCCAGCAACCCGTGGACCCTGAAGAAGGGTTTCCGCGCCAACGACATCGCGACGCAGAATCGTCTCCCCGTCATCTCTCTCGTCGAGTCCGGTGGCGCCGACCTGCCGACGCAAAAGGAAGTCTTCATTCCGGGCGGACGGATGTTCCGCGATTTGACGCAGCTGTCCGCCAAAGGAATTCCGACGATCGCCCTGGTCTTCGGCAACTCCACCGCGGGCGGCGCGTACATCCCCGGTATGTCCGACCACGTCGTGATGATCAAGGAGCGCTCCAAGGTGTTCCTCGCGGGGCCGCCTCTGGTGAAGATGGCGACCGGCGAGGACTCGGACGACGAATCACTCGGCGGCGCTGAGATGCACGCCCGAAAGTCTGGACTCGCCGACTATTTCGCAGTCGACGAGCAGGACGCCATTCGCATCGGCCGCAGTATCGTCAAGAGGCTGAACTGGAAGAAGAAGGGGCCCGAGCCGCGCGCCGAAGTGATCGAACCGCTTGCCGACCCCGAGGATCTTCTCGGCATCGTCCCCACGGATCTGAAGATCCCCTTCGACCCGCGCGAGGTGATTGCCCGGATCGTCGACGGATCGGATTTCGACGAGTTCAAGCCGATGTACGGCGGTTCGCTCGTCACCGGTTGGGCCGAACTGCACGGGTACCCCATCGGCATCCTCGCCAACGCCCGCGGCGTCCTGTTCAGCGAGGAGTCGCAGAAGGCGACGCAGTTCATCCAGCTGGCGAACCGTTCGAACACTCCGTTGCTGTTCCTGCACAACACCACCGGCTACATGGTGGGCAGGGAGTACGAGGAGGGCGGCATGATCAAGCACGGATCGATGATGATCAACGCCGTGTCCAATTCGAAGGTTCCGCACATCTCGATCCTGCTCGGCGCCTCCTACGGAGCCGGTCACTACGGTATGTGCGGTCGAGCATTCGACCCCCGGTTCCTGTTCGCCTGGCCCAGCAGCAAATCCGCCGTGATGGGCGGTGCGCAGCTGGCAGGCGTCATCTCGATCGTCGGACGTGCCGCCGCCGAAGCCCGCGGCCAAGCCTTCGACGAGGAGGCCGACGCCGGACTGCGCGCGATGATCGAAAATCAGATCGAAGCCGAATCGCTGCCGATGTTCCTCTCCGGACGCCTCTACGACGACGGCGTCATCGACCCCCGTGACACCCGCACGGTAGTGGGAATGTGCCTGTCGGCCATCGCCACCGCCCCGATCGAAGGCACCGAGAACTTCGGCGTCTTCCGGATGTGATGCGCAGATGACTATCACTTCAGTACTCGTCGCCAACCGCGGCGAAATTGCCCGGCGCGTCTTCGCCACTTGCCGCGCCGAAGGTATCGATACCGTCGCTGTCTTCTCCGACGCGGACGAAAAGTCGCCGCACGTACGGGACGCCGATGTAGCAGTCCGGCTACCGGGTAACTCGTCGAGCGAGACGTACCTGCGCGGTGAACTCGTCATCGCCGCAGCGGTCCAAGCCGGCGCCGATGCGATCCATCCCGGCTACGGATTTCTCTCGGAGAACGCCGAATTCGCACAACAGGTCCAGAACGCCGGACTGATCTGGATCGGACCGCCGGTCAAGGCCATCGAACTGATGGGCTCGAAGGTCGAGTCCAAGAAGATGATGCACGACGCCGGCGTCCCGGTCCTCACACAACTCGACCCAGCTACCGTGAGCGAGGGCGAGCTCCCGGTGCTTGTCAAAGCCTCCGCAGGTGGAGGTGGGCGCGGCATGCGCATCGTCCGTGAGATGAACAAGCTGACCGAGGAAATCGAAGCGGCGCAGAGGGAAGCGCTCTCGGCGTTCGGTGACGGCACCGTGTTCGTCGAGCGCTACATCGAAACCGGACGCCACATCGAGGTCCAGGTCATGGCCGACCGTCAGGGAACCGTATGGGCGGTGGGGGAGCGTGAGTGCTCGATCCAGCGTCGCCATCAGAAGGTCGTGGAGGAGGCGCCGTCGCCGCTCGTCGAGCGGATCGACGGTATGCGCGAGCGGTTGTTCGACGCGGCCAGGCTCGCCACCGAGGCTCTTCGGTACGAAGGGGCAGGCACCGTCGAGTTCCTCGCCGACGACAAGGGCAACTTCTTCTTCCTCGAGATGAACACACGACTTCAGGTGGAGCACCCCGTCACCGAATGTACGACGGGTCTCGACCTGGTTGCGTTGCAGATCGACGTGGCAGCGGGTAACCCGCTTCCGGCGATACAGCCTGCGACGCGAGGTCACTCCATCGAGGTTCGGCTGTACGCCGAAGACCCCTCGCAGGACTGGCAGCCACAAAGCGGCCCGGTGCATCGATTCGAGATCCCCGGCGCGCAGTTCAGCGTGTTGGACAAGGCCGGCGTAAGGGTGGACTCAGGCGTCGAGACAGGCAGTGTGGTCGGGACGCATTACGACCCCATGTTGGCCAAGGTCATTTCCTTCGCGCCCACCAGGGACCAGGCTGCGAATTTGCTCGCGAAGTCGTTGCAGAAAGCCACGATTCACGGACTGAAGACCAATCGTGATCTGCTCGTCAACATTCTTCGGCACCCGGCTTTCCTGGCGGGGGACACCGATACTGCGTTCTTCGATACCCACGGTCTCGAGGTCCTGTCGCAGTCGATCGCCCAGGGTCGTGCGCTCGAGCTCTCGGCTCTTGCGGCTGCGCTGGCCGACGCCGCCGACAACCGAAGTTCGGCGCCGGTGAACCGGGGTCTACCCAGCGGTTGGCGTAACCTTCCGTCGCAACCTCAGCGGAAGACGTACAACGACATCACCGTCGAATACTCTCTCGGCAGGTACGGACTGGTGACCGATCTGGGCGGCGTGACTCTGGTATCCAATACCCCGACCCTAGTGGTGCTCGACGACAACAAGATTCGGCGAACATTCCAGGTCTCACGGTATGGTCGAGACGTCTTCGTCGACTCCGCACTCGGGCCGGTTCGGCTCGTCAGATCCCCTCGTTTCACCGACCCCACCGAGGAAGTCGCGGCGGGCTCTCTGCTCGCACCGATGCCGGGTAGCGTCATCAGAGTTGCTGCAGCGCAGGGTGACACCGTCACTGCGGGGCAACCGATCCTGTGGCTCGAAGCGATGAAAATGGAACACACGGTCACGTCCCCTACCGATGGCGTGCTCACCGAGCTGAACGTCATCCAGGGGCAGCAAGTAGAAGTCGGCGCAGTCTTGGCCGTGGTAATAGAAGGAGAATCATGAGCTTTGTCGAATCCGAAGAGCAGAAGGGGCTGCGGGCCGCGGTCTCCTCGCTGGGCAAGCGGTACAACTACATCGATTACGTCCTTCCGAACGCGCGTAAAGGTGAACCGCTCACCGAATTGTGGAACGAGGCAGGCAAACTCGGATTTCTCGGCGTAAACCTCCCCGAGGAGTACGGCGGCGGCGGTGCGGGAATCTACGAGCTGGCGCTCGTGCAGGAGGAACTCTCCGCGCACGGCGCAGGGCTACTGCTCGTGGTGGTCAGCCCTGCAATCTGCGGCACCATCATCGGGAAGTACGGCACCGAGGACCAGAAGCGGACGTGGCTCACCGCGCTCGCCGACGGCTCCAAGATCATGGCCTTCGGTATCACCGAGCCGGACGCCGGATCCAATTCGCATCAGATCACGACAACGGCCAGACGCGATGGATCGGACTGGATCGTCAAGGGCAGCAAGATCTACATCTCCGGCGTCGACCAAGCGGATGCCGTGTTGATCGTCGCCCGTACGGAAGATTCCAAGACCGGCAAGCTCAAGCCTGCACTGTTCATCGTCCCGACCGACTCCGAGGGCTTCCAGAAGACCCGGATGGAGATGGACATCATCGAGCCGGACCATCAGTTCACGCTGTTCCTCGACGATGTACGACTTCCCGCCGAGGCGCTGGTCGGTGAAGCCGATGCAGCCTTGATGCAGTTGTTCGCCGGCCTGAATCCCGAACGCATCCTCGGGGCGGCGATGGCCGTCGGGATGGGCCGCTATGCGCTCGACGCTGCGGTGAAGTACGCGAACGAGCGGACGGTATGGAAGACGCCGATCGGTGCGCACCAGGGTATTTCGCATCCGCTGGCGCAGATCAAGATCGAGCTGGAGCTTGCGAAGCTGATGATGCAGAAAGCCGCGGTCCTCTACGACTCCGGCGACGATTTCGGTGCAGCCGAGGCCGCCAACATGGCCAAGTACGCGGCGGCAGAGGCAAGCATCAAAGCACTCGACCAGGCGATCCAGACCCACGGCGGCGCAGGTCTGACCGAGGAATACGGCCTCGCGGCGATGCTGGGCGCCGCACGTATCGCTCGCGTGGCCCCCGTCAGCCGAGAGATGATTCTCAATTTCGTGTCTCAGCATTCGCTCGGACTGCCCAGGTCGTACTGATGGCAGTGACTCGGGCAACGGACAACGCCGTCACCACGCTCACTCTCGACACTCCGCACAACCGAAATGCCCTGTCGACGGCCCTCGTCGAGGAACTCACGGCGGGGCTGCGGGAGGCATCGGGCGACCCGGACGTGAGAGCAATCGTTCTCACCCACACCGGCGGAACGTTCTGTGCGGGGGCCGACCTGACCGAGGCCGGTGGATCGGTCGAAGGCCGAACCGCTCAGATGCTCGGACTTCTCCGGGCGATTCTCGAGACGCCGAAGCCGGTGGTCGCCAAGATCGACGGTCACGTGCGGGCGGGCGGTATGGGCCTGGTCGGGGCGTGCGACGTCGTTGTCGCCGGAACCAAGGCGACCTTCGCCCTGACCGAAGTGCGGCTCGGGCTCGCGCCGTCGATCGTGTCCTTGACGCTTCTTCCTCGCATGAACTCCCGGGCAGCGAGTCGCTACTTCCTCACCGGAGAGAAGTTCGGGGCCCACGAGGCCGAGGCGATCGGACTGATCAGCGAGGCGAGCGCAGACCCGGCCACGACCGTCGAGGACATTCTCGGATCGCTCAGGCAGGGGTCACCCCAGGGGCTGGCCGAGTCGAAGAGGCTCACCACCGAGTCGATCCTCGCCGACTTCGATGCGCGTGGAACCGACTTGTCGGACCGTTCTGCGAACCTGTTTGCATCCGAGGAAGCTCGAGAGGGGATGATGTCCTTTCTGGAGAAGCGGCCGCCCTCGTGGGCGACGCACGGTCGGTAGGAGAAGTAGGTCGAGATGGTGACGGCGCGTGAACCGAAGCAAGATCGAAGTAGGGCCACGCGCCAGCGGCTCCTCGAAGCGACCATCGCCTCGCTGGCAGACCAGGGCTGGGGTGCGACGACCGTGGGTGTCGTCGCCGAGAAGGCCGGGGTCTCCCGCGGTGCAACACAGCACCATTTCCCGACGCGTGAGGACCTCATCACCGCGGCACTGGACTACATGTTCGACACCCGGATGGACGATGCCCGTCGCGAATCGGTCGCCCTGCCGACCGGCCATGCACGGACGGAGGCTGTCGTCGAACGGTTGGTCGAGTACTACACAGGCTCGGTGTTCAAGGCCGCACTCCAAGTGTGGACAGCCGCAGCGGCCGATCCGGAAATGCGGGCTCGGGTGTTGCCGTTGGAAGACAAATTCGGCCGGGTCGCACACCGGATGGCTGTCGAACAGCTCGGCGTCGACGACCGAGATCCCCAAACACACCGCCTCGTCCAGGCCACTCTCGACCTCGCTCGTGGTCTCGGCCTGGCCGATGTGCTGAGTGACGACTCACGCCGACGAAGCGAAATCGTTCGGGCGTGGTCGGGCGTGCTCGACTCCAGCTTGAAGATGAACTCGAGCTCGACGATGCACAAGGGTGAGAAAACCCTCGTCGACGGGTGATTTGAGCTCGTCGGTCAGCACGATGTCCGCACCCGTGGTTCGCTGTCGACTGTGAGCCAGATACACCGGGGACATATCTTCCACATTGCTGGATCGCCGACGGTCACCGACGCTGCGGCTGCGCTGGTCTCGATTCCCGACGGCGCCCTCGTCGTCGACGACAACGGAATAATCACCTACGTGGGCGAGTTCGACAACGCGGGCTCCACTCCTGGTTCGACTGTCGTGGACCATCGTCCTGGTTTTCTTCTTCCCGGGTTCATCGATACCCACGTTCATTTTCCGCAGACGTTCGCAGGCGACGCCTACGGCGGCGGACAGTTGCTCGAATGGCTGAACGCCTGCATCTTTCCATCGGAGTCGCTGCTCGAGGATCCTGAATTCGCATCCGACGCCGCCACGGCGTTCTGTGATCGCCGAATCGCAGCGGGCACCACGCAGGCGATGGTCTTCGGGTCGGCCTTTCCCCATGCGCAGGACTCGTTGTTCGAAGAAACCCGGCGACGTGGCCTCCGCGTCGTCAGCGGCAGAGGCGTCCAGACCACCGGTCCCGACTCTGCCCATGCCCTGATCACCAGCGAGGACGACGCAGTCAGGCTCGTCTCGGAGGAGATCGAGAAGTGGCACGGCGCCGACACCGGTGACGAAAAGACAGCGCTGCTGCACGTTGCCGTCGTACCGCGGTTCTCGCTGTCGGTCACCACCGAGACACTGAAAAATCTCGGGGAGCTGTACGACTCCGTCCGCGACCGCGGGGTCTACTTCCACAGCCATCTCAACGAGAACGACCGACCGGGTACAGGCGAGGTTGCTACGACCAAGGAGACCTACCAGGTCGACTCGTACCTCGACACCTATGACGGCAAGTTCCTGCCCGGATCGAAGGTCGGCGGCAAGAGCTTCCTCGGAAAGCGCAGCATCCTCGCGCACTCCGTGCACTGTCAGGATGTCGAACTGGCCCGCATGGCCGAAACCGGAACGTCGATCTCGCACTGCCCCACGTCGCAGCAGTTTCTCGGCTCGGGAACCATGCCGTGGAAGCGGACCGTCGCGGCCGGCGTCAACATCGCCATCGGTTCCGATTACGGCGGCGGCGACGAGTTCCTGCTGACGAGAGTGCTCGGCGACGCCTTCAAAGTGCACATTTCGGAGGCAGGCGACGACGGTGTTTCCCTCCACCCGGCGGAACTACTGTTCACCGGTACCCTCGCCGGCGCCCGGGCCCTCGACATGGAGAACCGTATCGGCAACTTCGATCACGGCAAAGAGGCCGATTTCATCGTCGTCGACCCAGCTGCGTGGCCGCCTCTCGGCGGCTTGATCGAACGCGGCGTTCGATCGGAGGAACCTGACATGGCGCGGGATCAGACGTTGTTCGCACTGCTGATGGCCATGCGAGAGCCGGCGATCACCGAGGTGTACGTGCAGGGCCGACGCATCGACACGATCTGATGCTCACCGCGCCCGCCACAGCCGTCAGTGTCTTCCATCGGGAGCAGGACGACGCCGGATTCGTCTCGTGGGTTGCCGAGTTGCATCGAGCTGCCGAGCACGCACCCGGTTTCGACAGTGCACTCGTGTCGACTCCCGACGCCGCGTCCTTCGCGTGGGCGGCCTCGGTGTCCTTCGACACCGAGGAGCACCTGCATGCCTGGCTGGATTCCCCGGAACGCGCAGGTTTGCTCAGCCAGGGCGACGCACTCGGCCACCACCGGATCAGCACGGACCTTCTAGTCGTCGAGGGCAGCGCGCCGTCGACGGGCGTCGGGATCATCGTGCACGACGTCGCAAACGGTAGACAGGACGAGTTTCTGCAGACACAGCAGGACCTGGTCGAACTGAGCTCGGGATTCTCCGGTTTCGAAGGTGCGGTGCTTCTCGGGCCGGGGCGCCCGAGCGACGAAATTCTCGGCGACGCGGCGTCGAAGTGGCTGTCGGTCCTTCGATTCCGTACCGATCGCCAACTGTCGGCATGGATGCAGTCCGACGTCCGCACGGCCGCTCTGCCGGAACTGCGCAAGCAGCTCACCGGAGATTTCTCGGTGATCACCCACAGCACCCCTTTCGGCTCCATCGTTCGTGTCGAAGACGGCAAGACCCAGGTGACGCCGGACTGGAAAACGGCAATGCTCGTCCTGCTCGTCCTCTATCCGACCGTGATGACACTGTCGCGGTTCGTCGGACCGCTCCTCGACGACATCGGATCGCCGCCGTGGCTGTCGATGTGGCTCAGTCAGATCCTCAGCGTCGGGTTGATGACCTACTTCTTCATGCCCGCGGTGACCGGATGGTTCAGGCGGTGGCTGGATCCGATCGACGGCGCACCGCGGAAGGTCTCGTTGGTGGGGGCTCTCGTGGTGGTGGTGGTCTACGCGGTCACGCTGGCGTTGTTCGCGTCGATCAAGTGGTTGCAGTTCTGGGACTATTTCGACTAGCTGCGGTGTCGGTGATCTCGGTTAGGGTCACCAGCATGCGCGCGACGGTGGTTCTCGGGGTGGCCTTGGCCGCGCTGCTGGTCGGCTGCGGTTCGGGTGACGACGCCTCTTCGGCGCGCCAGTCCACATCGGTTGATCCAGGCGCGTCCGGTCCGTTTTTCGGGCAGTGCGGATCGGTGAACGACGAGGAAGTCGTCCGAGCCTTCAATGTCCCTGCATTCACGATGATCACCCGTAATTCTGTCGGGTGCGAATGGGAAGTCGCCGGATTCACCGGACCGTCGGTGAGCTTCTCGTGGTACCGGGGAAGCCCTATCGACCGGGAACGATCGGGCTCCGAACTCATCGGCCGACCCGCCGACGACATCGAGATCGACGGGCATCCTGGATTCTCCGCCGCGACCAAAAACTATCTGTGCGAAGTCGGCGTGCAGTTCGGGAAGGATTTCGTCCATTGGTCCGTTACTTACGGGGACCAAGTACCGACAGCCGATGTGTGCGGGGTCGCCGAGCAACTCGCGGAGCTGACCGTGGAGCGAGCCCAGTGAGGCGCACGGCAGTGGCGGTCGGTGTTCTCCTCTTGGCCGGCTGCAGCACCACCGTCCCAGGCACGCCGAAGGCAGAGTCGTTCGACGGCAGCGCCGACTCGGAATTCACGAATCTGCTCACCGAGTGCGACGCCGTCGCCGACGATCGAATCGCCGACACGGTGGGCGGCGACGCCATCGAGCGCGGATTCTTCGGGGCCATCTGCCGGTGGGACGTGGCAGGCCCGAACGGCATCGTGAAGGTGACGTTCAACTGGTTCGAGAACGGTTCGTTGGATGCCGAACGGGACGCGAGCCAGCAAATGATGTACACGACGTCGGACATAACTGTGCAGGGCCGCAAGGCGATTCGCCAGCAGCCCCCTGACGATCCCGCATCCTGCGGGGTGACGGCCGGATCTCCGGACTCGGGTGTCGTCGGATGGTGGGTGCAGTACCTGCCAGGGTCGGGCCACCCCGATCCGTGCGAGGCCGCGACTACGTTGATGGATCTGACGATCAACCTGAGTCGATAGCACAAGCGATACCGTTTTGACCCGAGGCCGCGCCGCCAGGTATCGTTATGGGTCGTGTCCGGCCTGACCGGACCGTCTGTGTGCCTATGCGAGGTACAGCCGTGCTCACGCCCGGGCGTAAAGCCTGGAACGAGCGTGCGAAGCGGCTGCCGTGTGGGGGTATGCGACACACCCGACCGCGGGGTGCAAGAGACCCGCGGTAGCAGTACTGGAGCACCTGCAGTACTGACGTACGAGCAGTACCGGGTGAGGAGCAGTGTTCTCTTGCTCCAACTGCTAGATCCCTGAGTCTCTACAACAAAGAGACTCGCGACACGAAGAAAGCCGGTTCATGCCAACTATCAACCAGCTGGTCCGCAAGGGTCGCACCGACAAGGTTGCGAAACTGAAGACCGCTGCCCTCAAGGGCAGTCCCCAGCGCCGTGGTGTGTGCACTCGCGTGTACACCACCACTCCGAAGAAGCCCAACTCTGCTCTCCGTAAGGTCGCGCGTGTGCGCTTGACCAGCTCGGTAGAGGTCACCGCATACATCCCCGGTGAAGGCCACAACCTGCAGGAGCACTCCATGGTGCTCGTTCGCGGTGGTCGTGTGAAGGACCTCCCGGGTGTGCGTTACAAGATCATCCGCGGCTCGCTCGATACTCAGGGCGTCAAGAACCGCAAGCAGGCTCGCAGCCGCTACGGCGCCAAGAAGGAGAAGAGCTGATATGCCACGCAAGGGCCCAGCACCCAAGCGGCCGCTGATCAACGATCCGGTCTACGGATCCCCGTTGGTCACGCAGCTCGTCAACAAGATCCTCATGGACGGCAAGAAGTCGACCGCCGAGCGCATCGTGTACCAGGCTCTCGAGCAGGCACGCGAGAAGACCGGCACCGACCCCGTCGTCACGCTCAAGCGTGCACTCGACAACGTCAAGCCGGCCCTCGAGGTTCGCAGCCGTCGTGTCGGTGGCGCCACCTACCAGGTGCCCGTCGAGGTTCGTCCGGGCCGCTCCACCACGCTGGCACTGCGCTGGCTGGTCACGTTCTCGCGCGCTCGTCGTGAGAAGACCATGGTCGAGCGTCTGGCCAACGAGTTGCTCGACGCAAGCAACGGCCTCGGTGCCGCTGTGAAGCGTCGTGAGGACACCCACAAGATGGCAGAAGCCAACAAGGCGTTCGCGCACTACCGCTGGTGACTTCCTGTCGGGAGGGTGCGAGAAACTTCTCGCACCTTTCCGGCGTTGTATCTAGTACCTGGACCGGCCTGATTACCATTCAAAGCTGGACCAGTCCCACTTCTTCGACTTACAAGGCGGGATGAATTCCGTGGCACAGGACGTGCTGACCGACCTCAACAAGGTCCGCAACATCGGCATCATGGCCCACATCGATGCTGGTAAAACCACCACTACCGAGCGCATCCTCTTCTACACCGGTATCTCGTACAAGATCGGTGAGGTCCACGACGGCGCAGCCACGATGGACTGGATGGAGCAGGAGCAGGAGCGTGGCATCACGATCACCTCTGCTGCCACGACTTGCTTCTGGAACGACAACCAGATCAACATCATCGACACACCCGGCCACGTCGACTTCACCGTCGAGGTCGAGCGTTCGCTTCGCGTGCTCGATGGCGCCGTTGCCGTGTTCGACGGCAAAGAGGGTGTCGAGCCGCAGTCGGAGCAGGTGTGGCGGCAGGCCGACAAGTACGACGTTCCGCGTATCTGCTTCGTCAACAAGATGGACAAGCTGGGCGCTGACTTCTACTACACCGTGCAGACCATCATCGATCGTCTCGGTGCCAAGCCGCTGGTCATCCAGCTGCCGATCGGCGCAGAGAACGAGTTCGAGGGCGTTATCGACCTCGTGCAGATGAAGGCTCTCGTGTGGAGCGGCGAGACCAAGCTCGGTGAGAAGTACGAGATCCAGGAGATCCCGGAAAACCTCAAAGAGCGCGCAGACGAGTACCGCACCATGCTGCTCGAGACCGTGGCCGAGTCCGACGAAGCGCTTCTGGAGAAGCACTTCGGTGGCGAAGAGCTCACGATCGACGAGATCAAGGGCGCCATCCGCAAGATGACGGTCAACAGCGAGCTGTACCCGATCCTGTGTGGATCCGCGTTCAAGAACAAGGGCGTTCAGCCCATGCTCGACGCGGTCATCGACTACCTCCCGTCTCCCCTTGACGTTGCCGAGACCATCGGACACGCCATCGGTGACGAGGAGAAGGAGATCACTCGCAAGCCGTCCGCAGACGAGCCGTTCGCGGCTCTCGCGTTCAAGATTGCGACGCACCCCTTCTTCGGCAAGCTGACCTACGTCCGCGTGTACTCGGGCAAGGTCGACTCCGGCGCTCAGGTCATCAACTCGACCAAGGGCAAGAAGGAGCGTCTGGGCAAGCTCTTCCAGATGCACTCCAACAAGGAGAACGCGATCGCGACCGCATCTGCCGGTCACATCTACGCGGTCATCGGACTCAAGGACACCACGACGGGTGACACGCTCTGCGATCCGCAGAACCAGATCATCCTCGAGTCCATGAGCTTCCCGGACCCGGTCATCCAGGTCTCGATCGAGCCCAAGACCAAGTCCGACCAGGAGAAGCTGGGAACAGCAATCCAGAAGCTCGCCGAAGAGGATCCCACCTTCTCGGTGAAGCTGGACGAGGACACCGGCCAGACCGTCATCGGCGGTATGGGCGAGCTGCACCTCGACATCCTCGTCGACCGTATGCGTCGCGAGTTCAAGGTCGAGGCCAACGTCGGCAAGCCGCAGGTCGCGTACCGCGAGACCATCCGCAAGACGGTCGACAAGCACGACTACACGCACAAGAAGCAGACCGGTGGCTCCGGCCAGTTCGCGAAGGTCATCATCAAGCTCGAGCCTTTCGAGGGCGAAGATGGTGCCACGTACGAATTCGAGAACAAGGTCAGCGGTGGTCGTGTGCCGAGGGAGTACATCCCTTCGGTGGACGCCGGAGCCCAGGACGCCATGCAATACGGTGTTCTCGCCGGATACCCGCTCGTCAACGTCAAGGTCACACTGCTCGACGGTGCGTACCACGACGTCGACTCGTCGGAAATGGCCTTCAAGGTCGCCGGCTCACAAGCGTTCAAGGAAGCCGCTCGTAAGGCCGGCCCCGTCATTCTCGAACCAGTCATGGCCGTCGAGGTCATCACGCCCGAGGATTACATGGGTGAGGTCATCGGCGACCTGAACTCCCGCCGTGGTCAGATTCAGGCCATGGAGGAACGCAGCGGTGCCCGTATCGTCAAGGCACTGGTTCCGCTGTCGGAGATGTTCGGCTACATCGGAGACCTTCGGTCGAAGACTCAGGGCCGCGCTAACTACTCCATGGTGTTCGATTCCTACGCCGAGGTTCCTGCGAACGTCGCGAAGGAAATCATCGCTAAGGCAACCGGAGAATAATTTCTCCGCTAGCTGGACACGCTGCATCTGTAACACCGCACGACCATGCAGCTCACAAGAGCTGTACGAGACACCCGCACTGCTGCATTTCACGCAAGCACCAACAGTCCAGGAGGACACACAGTGGCGAAGGCGAAGTTCGAGCGGACGAAGCCGCACGTCAACATCGGGACCATTGGTCACGTTGACCACGGCAAGACGACGCTGACGGCAGCAATCACCAAGGTTCTGCACGACAAGTACCCGGACCTCAACGAGAGCTTTGCGTTCGATCAGATCGACAAGGCTCCCGAAGAGAAGGCTCGTGGTATCACGATCAACATCTCGCACGTCGAGTACCAGACGGAGAAGCGTCACTACGCTCACGTCGATGCTCCCGGTCACGCCGACTACATCAAGAACATGATCACCGGCGCGGCTCAGATGGACGGCGCGATCCTGGTCGTTGCAGCTACCGATGGCCCCATGCCGCAGACGCGTGAGCACGTCCTGCTCGCCAAGCAGGTCGGCGTTCCTTACATCCTCGTTGCACTCAACAAGGCCGACATGGTCGACGACGACGAGATCATCGAGCTCGTCGAGATGGAGGTCCGCGAGCTTCTCGCTGCGCAGGACTTCGACGAGGACGCACCGGTCATCAAGGTGTCCGCACTCAAGGCGCTCGAGGGCGACGAGAAGTGGGCCGAGAGCGTTGTCGAGCTCATGCAGGCCGTCGACGATTCCATCCCGGACCCCGTCCGCGAGACGGAGAAGCCGTTCCTCATGCCCGTCGAGGACGTCTTCACCATCACCGGTCGTGGCACCGTCGTCACCGGACGTATCGAGCGTGGCTCGGTCAACGTCAACGAAGAGGTCGAGATCGTCGGCATCCGTCCCGGCTCGACCAAGACCACGGTCACCGGCATCGAGATGTTCCGCAAGCTGCTCGACTCGGGCCAGGCAGGCGACAACGTCGGTCTGCTCGTTCGTGGCATCAAGCGTGAAGATGTCGAGCGTGGACAGGTCATCATCAAGCCGGGCACCACGACTCCCCACACGGAGTTCGAGGGCAACGCTTACATCCTGTCCAAGGACGAAGGCGGCCGTCACACGCCGTTCTTCAACAACTACCGCCCGCAGTTCTACTTCCGTACCACGGACGTTACGGGCGTCGTTACCCTCCCAGAGGGCACCGAGATGGTCATGCCTGGTGACAACACCGAGATGTCCGTCACGCTGATCCAGCCGGTCGCCATGGACGAGGGCCTGCGTTTCGCTATCCGTGAAGGCGGTCGTACCGTCGGCGCCGGTCGCGTCACGAAGATCATCAAGTGATCTAGTTCCACCCAGCTTCACCACAGCGGCACTCACCTTCGGGTGGGTGCCGCTTTGCTGTGTCCGGGGTTGTGCGTGTACCGCCCGTGCACCGAACGGCTCATTCGGTCACCCCCCCGAGCCGCCCTCGAAAAACCCCGAGCGCCGAAACCGCCCGTCCCGTAGCGTCGCACGAGTGCTCATGACTCTCACGGCCGATGCGACAACCGATTTCACGGACTCGACCGAACTCGGATATTTGTTGCACAAGCACCCCGACAAGGTGCAGAACTTCGGGCTGTCCGTGGGTTCGGCGACGGTGTTCTACCCGGAGGCAATGAGGGAATCCACCTGTGTCGCGCTGATTCTCGACGTCGACGCACTCGAGCTCGGCCGGAGTCTGCCGAAGTACTCGCCTGGCGAGTTCGCCCTCGGCCGCTACCTCAACGACCGTCCGTATGCCGGTGCATCTCTCCTTGCCGTTGCGATCTCGCGGGTGTTCAAACAAGCGATGGCCGGGGTGTGCACGGCACGTCCCGATCTGCCGGACCGAGAACTCCCACTGCGGATCACCTTGCCTTCGGTGCCGTGCCGAGGGGGCAGTGGCCTTGCCGCTGAACTGTTCGGTCCTCTGGGATGGGATGCGCAGACCACGCCGATCCCGCTCGACCCTGAGGTTGCGGAGTGGGGAGACTCCGTCTACGTGGATCTGACGCTGACCGGCACCGCTACGGTCGCGGCCGCACTGAGGCACCTCTACGTTCTGCTGCCAGTGCTCGACGACGTCAAGCACTACTGGGTGGGTGAGGACGAAGCCGACAAACTCGTTCGTGCAGCGGGTGATTGGCTCGGTGACCACCCACGTATCGAACTGATCACCGAGCGGTATCTCAAGCACCGTCGTGAACTGGTCGAGTCGGTAGTCGACAGGCTCGTTCCCGATGCCACCCCGAGTGTCCAGGCTCCGCGGGATCCAAGCCTGGGTGAACTCCGGGCGAGAGCGGTGCTTGCCGAATTGAAGGTGGTCGGCGCGAAGACCGTGGTCGATTTCGGGTGCGGTGAGGGGAGGCTGTTGCGTGAACTGTTCGCGGACAATACTTTCGAGAGAATCATCGGCGTGGATGTGAGTTCACGTGCGCTCGATTCAGCACAGCGCAGGCTTCGACTCGATGACCTCGGCGACAGGCAGAGGGCACGTATCGAGCTGATCCACTCGTCGGCGACGTACCGAGACAACCGGCTTCGCGGCTTCGACGCGATGGTGTTGATGGAGGTCATCGAGCACGTCGACGCCGACAGGTTGCCCGCGCTGGTCCGCTCCGTGTTTCAGGAGTCACGGGCTTCGACCGTCGTGGTCACCACACCCAACAGTGAGTACAACGAGCTGTACGACGGCCTGGCCGCGGACGAGTTCCGGCACCCAGACCATCGTTTCGAATTCACCCGTGCACAGTTCCAGGACTGGGCCGCGGAGATAGACGGGTACGACGTCAGGTTCGAGGGCGTCGGCCCCATGGACGACACCCGAGGCACCCCAACTCAGCTGGCTGTTTTCACCCGAAGAGAGGACACGGTATGACCCAGTACGAGATCCCCGACCTCTCGCTGGTCGTTCTGGTCGGAATCAGCGGATCGGGCAAATCGTCGTTCGCCGCTCGCCACTTCGGCGAGTACGAGACGGTGTCGAGCGACACGTGCCGCGGAATTGTCTCGGGAGATCCCAACCTGCAGAGCGCAACAAAGGACGCCTTCGAACTGCTGGAATTCATCGTCGCGAAGCGGCTTTCGGCCGGAAGGCTGACTGTCGTCGATGCCACGAACGTGCAACCTGCTGCCAGGAAGGCTCTGGTGAAGCTCGCGCGTGAGCATGATGTCCTACCGGTAGCGGTGGTGCTCGATGTGCCGGAGTCCGTGTGTGCGCAGCGCAACGCCGAGCGCCCGGACCGGACCTTCGGCCGGGACGTTCTAGGGCGTCAACACCAGCAACTGACGCGGTCGATGCGGGGGTTGTCCAAGGAGGGATTTCGCACGGTCCACGTTCTCGCCAGCACCGATGCCGTCGAGCACGCGAGTTTCGCGAGAACCCCGCTTCGAAGCGATCTGCGAAACGTCACCGGTCCGTTCGATGTCATCGGCGATATCCACGGGTGCCTCGGTGAACTGACTACGCTGCTTACCACCCTCGGCTACCGGATCCGACGAGATGGCGACGGTCGTGCCGAGGGTGCTGTGCCGCCGAGTGGCAGGACAGCTGTGTTCGTCGGCGATTTCGTCGACCGTGGGCCGGATTCGGTGGGTGTACTACGGCTCGTGATGGGCATGGTGGGTTCCGGTGAGGCACTGGCGGTTCCGGGTAACCACGAGCACAAGCTCGTACAGGCGTTGCGTGGGCGGAAGGTCAACGTCTCGCACGGGCTTGCGGAAACCCTCACGCAGCTCGACGGCGAGACAGAGCAGTTCCGCCTGGAGGTTCTGACGTTCTGCGACGGTCTGGTCGCTCACCTCGTGCTCGACGAGGGAAAGCTGGTCGTCGCGCACGCAGGCCTGATCGAGAAGTACCACAACCGGGCGTCGGGGAGGGTTCGTAGCTTTGCTCTCTACGGCGATACCACCGGCGAGACCGACGAATTCGGTCTTCCGGTCCGGTATCCCTGGGCGCAGGACTATCGCGGGTCGGCGATGGTCCTGTACGGACACACCCCTGTCCCGGAGCCGGAGTGGGTCAACGGCACTCTGTGTCTCGACACCGGTTGCGTGTTCGGCGGGAAGCTGACGGCGCTGCGGTATCCGGAGCGTGAGATCGTGTCCGTACCGGCCGAACGGGAGTGGTACACACCGGCGAAGCCGCTCAGCAGTGCGTTCCGAGAGGCGGATTCGCTCGATTTGACGGACATCATCGGACCGACGGGTGTCGAGACCGCACTTCGAGGACGTGTCAGTGTTCGTGCCGAGAACGCTGCGGGTGCTTTGGAGGTGATGAGTCGCTTCGCGGTGGCGCCGAAGTGGCTGCACTACCTACCGCCGACCATGGCGCCCACGCCGTCGTCGTCGAAGGAGGGGTACCTCGAGTACCCGACCGAGGCGTTCGATGCCTACCGAAAGGTGGGGGTGACCGAGGTGATCTGCGAGGAAAAGCACATGGGTTCGCGGGTGGTCGTCGTGGTCCACCGCGGCGCCGAAGGCATGGCCTACACGCGAACCGGACGAAGGGTATTCGAGAAGAACCTCACCGGGGAGTTGGTGCGGCGCGTCGATGCGGTCCTCGAAGGATCGGGAGTGTGGGACGAACTCGCTTCCGACCGAGTGATCCTCGATGCGGAACTCATGCCGTGGTCGGCGAAGGCAGGAGGGTTGATTCGTAGTCAGTACGCGTCGGTCGGTGCTGCGGCGCGGGCCGATCTGAGCGCCGAAGCAGCCCTGCTGGAGAGAGCCACTGCGCGCGGCCTGCAGGTGGGGGAGCGTCAGCGAATCAACGACGAGCGCACAGCGAACATGGCCGAATTCACCGAGGCATACCGCGGTTACGTCTGGCCGACGACTGGGTTGGATGGGGTATTGCTGGCGCCGTTCCAAGTGCTTGCGACTTCTACCGCCGTCCACGTGGAGAAGCCGCACCTGTGGCATCTCGCCGTCGCGGACAGGCTCGCCGATCACGACCCGACGCTGTTCACCTCGACCCGCAGAATGTCGGTCGACCTGTCTTCCGCGGAGTCGGTGGCGGCGGCGACGACGTGGTGGGAGGACCTGACCGGCAACGGCGGAGAAGGCATGGTGGTCAAGCCGGCGGCCAACGGGCCCAAGGGAAAAGTGCAGCCGGGTATCAAGGTTCGAGGTCGGAGCTACCTACGTCTGATCTACGGTCCGAATTACACCGACGCGGCGGCGCTGACAGCGCTCCGTGACCGAAACCTTGCTCACAAGCAGTCGATGGCGTTGCGCGAGTACGCGCTCGGCGTCGAGGCCCTGACGCGTTCGGTGAACGGAGAGCCTCTGTGGCGGGTGCATCAAGCGGTGTTCGCCGTGCTCGCGATGGACTCGGAGCCGGTCGATCCTCGGCTCTGAGTCCTGCGTGCGCCGACATGTACTTGGACGCGCACTGCGACGGCACCGCCCTGCATCGACTCGGCGACGAACGCCGCCGTCTGCTCAGCGCAGCGGGTGAACGCGTCGATGTCGATGTGGGGCGTGGTGTCCATTGTGACCGCCAGCGTCGCGGTACCTCGGTCGTCGATTGCCCGTCCACGCGCGGAGTCGACGCCGGGGAACGTCGCAAGGTCGGCGGCGACCCCGCGTGCCAGCGCCCCGAGATCGACTCGGACTGCGAGGGATTCGTCGGACGAAATTTGCAGCGTTCCGGTTCGACGCGGCGACAGATTGCCGATGAGCAACGCGAGGGCGATCAGCGCGCTCACCGCAGCAGTACCGGCGAGCGCACCTTCCCACCAGATTTGAGTCGGTAGGTCGCCGAACACCTCTCGGTCGAACCTCGACAGAGTGTTCAACGCGAGGGGCACGTCGAAGTACCATGCCAGAGCGAACGATCCCGCTGCGAGGAGCGCGAGACCGAGCGCTACGACGAGGATGCGGTCGAATGCCGCCGTCGCGCGCTTCACTTCTTGCTCTCCCGCACGCGCACACGCACCTTCCTGGTGTCGGCAAGAGCAGCGAGGGTCGGTGCCACGGCGTCGCGAACGGACTCGGTCACCGCGGCGTCGTCACCACCCGGGGTCCGGTGAACTTCTACTGTGACAGCTCGCTTGGTGACCGTCGTCCGGGCCGACTCGCTGCCGGGGACCGATCCGGCGTAGTCACTGCAGATTCGGGCAACGTCGGTCGGTCGCAGCCACACGATCGGTGACTTCGATTCCGGTGACCGGGCGCCGGTGTGGGTCTTGGTTCTCGGTGAGAGCCCCGACACGACGAGAATCAGGCCGACGACAATGGCAGCCGATGCGGCAGTGATCATCCACGGCGCCCAGTGCAGGTCTGCGATCCACGCGATGGCATTGCCTATCCATGGCGGCCCGCCGATCGTCTCGTGCGCGATCAGAAACTCACGCCCGGCGACGAACGCAACACCGAGGAGGGCCAGCGCCAGAACGACCGCGATGAACGCGGCAGCGGGACTTGCTGTCGGCGGACGAGGTCGCAGCGCACGGACGGAATCGCCGGCCGACGTGTGCTCGACCGAATCCTTCGGTGTCGTGCCCGCGACGATGATGTTCAAGCGATGCAGAGGAAGACCGACGAACCCGTCGAGGACTCGTCCCACCTCGGTGTGCACACCGTGTGCGACGTCGGCCACTTTCGTCGGCCACCGAACTGCGATGTAGAGGTTCACCGACACCGAATGCTCGCCGACCGAGACATCGGCGCGGGGGAGATCGCGCCCAGTCAGCCGCGACAGTCCACCGAGCTGGCGGACCACGTCCGGAACCGTCAGCGCAGCAGCTACAGCGACACGTGAAATGGCACGTTCCTTGATGACGAGCGTGCCCGGACCGCCACCTTCAGTCGCGTCGCCGGCTCCGCTGCCGGCAACCGGGGTCGCTTCGCCGTGATCAGCCACGGCCGCGGCTACGCAGCACCGACGTCAAATCGAGTCGTCCGTCGAGGTGGGCGCCGATGGCGACCCCGACCGCTCCGAGGAAGAGTGCGAGGACGAATGCGCTGAACCCACCGATGATTCCGGCGAGGGCGAGCAGCAATCCGGTGAGCAGACCGACGACTGTGAAGTTCATGTCTCAGCTTTCTGGAACGACGATGTCTTCGACGGTCACCGCGACCGTCACGGGTACGAGCGGTCTCACTGCAGCGCGGACGCCCGAGGCAACTCCATTGACATCGCACGGGTACTCGGCGCTGATATGGATGTCGCAACGCTCGGCGTCGATTCGTACGCCGACGACCTTCCTTCCGGGAAGGTAGGTAGCGACTTCACCGAACTCGCCTCCGTGCAGTGCCGCAACACCGGACACCGACAGCACGGCCTCGGCGACCGAATCCGCGAGCTCGAGCGAGTCGGCGGTCACTGGACCCGCGGTCGAACGTCGGTGTCGACGGCCTGCTCCGCCTCGTCGAACAAGATGACGTCGTAGACGGTGATGTTGACTTCGGTGACTTCCAAGCCCGTCATCCGTTCGACCGCCGTGATGACGTTCCGGCGGATCCCGGCTGCCAGTTCGTGAAGCGCGACGCCGTACTCCGCGACGATTCCGATGTCGATGGCTGCCTGCTTCTCGCCGACTTCCACCGCGACGCCTTGGCTGTGGTTGACCCGTGCGCCGGGGATGCGGTCGCGCAGAGCGCCGACGACACGGGCGGTCCCGCCGCCGACGTCGTACACGCCGTCGATCTCGCGTGTGGCAATGCCCGCGATTTTCGCGACCACGGCGTCGGCGATGATCGTTCGACCCTGCGTAGTGGTCAACGCTGCCGATCCGGCTGCGGCGAAGCTGGGGTCAGTGCTCATGGCATCGATCGTAGACGCGCCGCAGGGACACCGTGACTGTCCCGGAAACAGTTGTTCTTCTGGTAGAGATCTTCCATGACGATTGTGATCGTGGGAGCGGGTCTCGCTGGGCTGCGCACCGCGCAGGAATTGCGCAAACTCGGGTACGACGGGAACCTCGTGCTGGTGGGCGACGAACCACATCTGCCGTACGACAGGCCTCCTCTGTCCAAGGAAGTGATTCGCGGCGAGCGCGAGGACACCACGCTCGAACCACGGGAGTACTTCGACGAGCAGCGCATCGAGTTGCGGTTGGGTGTGGCCGCGACGGCCCTCGATCCGGCCGAGAAGTGCGTCGAACTCGCCGACGGATCACGACTGAAATACGACGACCTCGTCATCGCGACCGGGCTGACCCCGAAAAGGCTGTCCTCGCTGCCCGATCTCGGCGGCGTGCACGTTCTTCGTTCTCGCGACGATGCCGACGCCGTGCGGCAGGACGCCAGGGCGAGCTCGCACGCGGTGGTGATCGGGGCTGGTTTCATCGGGTGCGAACTCGCGGCCGGATTCCGGCATCTCGGTGTCGACGTGACGGTCGTCGAGCCTCAGCAGACCCCGCTCGCGTCCGTCCTGGGAACCGAGGTGGGGGCGTTGATCGGTCGCCTTCACGTCGCCGAGGGTGTGGACCTGCGCACCGGAGTCGGTGTCGACACCCTCCGCGGAGTGGACCGCGTGTCTCACGTGGTTCTGAGCGACGGTTCCGAGATCGCGGCCGACCTGGTGGTCGTCGGTATCGGTTCGACGCCGTCGGCAGGGTGGCTGGCAGAGTCGGGAATAGAGATCGGTGACGGCATCACTGCCGATTCCACGGGCCGCACGAGTGATCCGCATGTGTGGGCTGTCGGAGATGTGGCCGGGTGGTCCGGTGCGGGTAAGAGGGTGGAGCACTGGAGCAACGTCGGTGACCAAGTCCGTGTCATGGCACCTGCATTGCTCGGTGTCGAACCAGGTGCGTCGCGTCCGGTGGTTCCGTACTTCTGGAGCGACCAGTACGACGTGAAGATCCAGGCACTCGGATCTCCATCTCCCGGTGATTCGGTGGAGATCATCGAGGACGACGGCAGAAAATTCCTGGCATACTATGTCGGTGATGGAATTCTTACGGCCGTTGTCGGTGCGGGCAAGGCCGGTGGCGTAATGAAGATGCGTGCGAAGATCGGCCAACCGCGGTGAGCATTCTGCTCACGCAGCAGGACATCGCCGATGCGGAGAATCTCCTCGCACCGGTCATGCGACGAACCCCCGTTGTCTCTTCTCGAATTCTCTCCGACCTCACCGGTCTCGAAGTGCGGCTCAAGTGCGAAAACCTGCAACGCACAGGCTCTTTCAAGCCGCGCGGGGCGTACAACCGGATTGCCAAGTTGTCGTCGGCCGACCGTGCACACGGTGTCGTCGCTGCGAGTGCAGGCAACCATGCTCAGGGAGTTGCTTGGGCCGCATCCGAATTGGGGATCGCCTCGACGGTCTTCATGCCGACGGGTGTATCGCTGCCGAAGCTCGTCGCGACGAAGGCCTACGGAGCATCCGTCACGCTGGTCGGCCAGACGGTGGACGAGGCCCTCGGTCATGCTCGCCAGTTCGCCGAGCGTACCGGGGCCATCCTGATCCACCCGTTCGACCACGCGGATATCGTTGCAGGACAGGCGACTCTGGGTACCGAGCTGCTGGGGCAGATGCCCGACGTCGGCACCATCGTCGTACCCACGGGAGGTGGGGGACTGCTCGCAGGCGTCGCCGCGGCCGTCCACTTCCACAAGCCGGGCGTCCGAGTTCTCGGCGTTCAAGCCGAGGGCGCCGCCGCATGGCCGACATCGCTGAAAGCCGGCCATCCCGTTGCAGCGGAATCGATGTCGACGATGGCCGACGGCATCGCCGTCGGATTGCCGGGGAGCGTGCCGTTCGACCACGTCGTGGACTGGGTCGACGACGTGGTGACTGTCAGTGAGGACGCCTTGTCGCGGGCCCTTCTACTGTGTATCGAGCGCGCGAAATTGATCGTCGAACCCGCAGGTGCTGCCGCAGTCGCGGCGCTGATGAGTCGCGAAGACTTGGGTCTGGAGGGCCCGGTGTGCGCGATCCTCTCCGGCGGCAACATCGATCCGCTTCTGTTGACCCATGTCATCACCCATGGACTGCGCGCTGCCGGCCGATATCTGGCTGTGCGCGTCACTATTTCGGATCGCCCCGGTGGTCTGGTCGGTTTGCTCGGCGTCGTCAAGGCGTCGGGAGCAAGCGTCGTCGACGTCGTTCACTCCCGCACTGGAGGCCAATTGGGACTCGAAGAGGTAGAGGTGATGCTGACCGTCGAGACCCGCGGACCGACGCATCGCACAGAAGTTCTCGACGCCCTCGGTTCGAGTGGGTACGTCGTGACGGTCGAGAGCTAGAGGCGATGAGACCGAGACACAGGGTCGCCGCTGCCATCGTGGTGGCGGTTGTCGCTGCGGGCTGTGCTGGTCCGCAGGCCGAACCTGCCCTCGACGCGCGCTTCGGTCCCGGCGATTTCGCGGTGGCGCCCACCCCCGCCTGGTCGCTCGACCCGGTTGCGCTGGGAACGCCGACGCACCGGACTCCATTCGTGCTGCCCGAGGTTCCGGGTGGCGAAGGGCCCATGCTCGTCGGACTGTCCGACGGAGTCTACTCGCAGAATCCTCGCAGTCTGCGAGTGCTCGCGCTCGATCCCGGAACCGGAAAACGGTTGTGGCTGCGCGACATCGGACCGGTGCGCCAGTGCGCCGAGGAAATCGACGACACCGTACTCGCGTGTTATGGCGATCACCGCGTCGTCTATGTCGATGTCGCCGACGGTCGGATTCTCGGCGATATATCTACCGATTTCTACGTCTACCACGTCCGCGCTGCCGCAGGGGTGGGATATGTCTCCGGGCGCAGCGACGACATGCTGGTGTCCACCATCCACAGCGGTACGTTCACCGAACTCGACGAGCATTGGAACGCGACCTATCCGTCGCCGGTCGCCGGGCAGCCTGCATCGCCCGCCGTGTTCCCCGATCTCGGTATCGCCGACGTGTATTCGAGTGGTGCCCATCAGATCATCGACATCGACACCGGTGAGCCTCGGTTCCGCTACGCCGGTGTGAATCCGCTCGCGCTAGGCAACGATCTCTTCGCCAACGTCACGCAGGCACCGGACGGCACCCTGCGGGAGGTGATCCTCGACGGGCAGGGAGAGATCAGGACCGAGGTGCCGGTCGCGACGTTCGGTCTGGCGCCCGAGCCCTGGGCCAACATGGGTGCAAGCGACGACCTTCCGAAGTTTCTCGGCGACGGTGCCTACGACGCGAGGACCGGCGCCGAGCTCTGGCGAAATGCAGCCACGCTGGAGAACAACGGCGGAATCAACTCCGCAGTCCTCGCCGTGGTGGGCAATACCGTCGTCGTTCGCTCTTCCGAGACCCGCACATTTTCCGGCATAGATCTCCGGACCGGTCTGACGACGTGGACGACGCCGTGGCCGGACGCGTACTGGGCGCGTGCCGGCACCACCGACGGCGAACACTACATCTTCGGTGACTACACCGGCATGCACGCCTTGCGCGCATCGGACGGGGTCATGATGTGGTCGATCCCGTGGCCTGTCGGTGTGGATCCGCGCGAGATGTCGGTCGCAGAGAACGCGGGATTACTGACCGTGTCCGGCCGCACCGGGTCGACTGTGTGGTCTCCCACACGTCCGTAGACACGCAGTATTCGGCGAAGACCGGTTAATCTTCCACAGGTTTCGAGTCTGCAGTACGTCAGCACGATGTAGTGCCTAAGCGCTTGGGAATGGGGAACACATCATGGCGAACGCCATCGAAGTCGAGAATCTGGTACTCGAGTACGGCAAGAACACGGCTCTGGCGGGCATTTCCTTCGTCGTACCGGAGGGGACGGTCCTGGGCGTGCTCGGACCGAATGGGGCAGGCAAGACAACAGCAGTGCGGATTCTCGCAACGCTTCTGAAAGCGACGTCGGGAACAGCGAAGGTGCACGGCATCGACGTCGGCGACAATCCGAACGAAGTGCGTAAGTCGATCGGACTCACCGGTCAGTTCGCGGCCGTCGACGAATACCTGACCGGATACGAGAATCTGGAGATGGTCGGACGGCTCTTCGGCCTGAAGAAGGCCGAGGCGCACAAGCGAGCCGACGAGCTGCTGGCTCGGTTCGATCTGGAATACGCTCGCGACCGGACGGCCAAGCAGTACTCGGGCGGTATGCGTCGGCGGTTGGACATCGCAGCCAGCCTCATCGGGCGGCCGAAGGTGGTCTTTCTCGACGAGCCCACCACCGGGCTTGACCCGCGAAGTCGAAATGCCATGTGGGACTTCATCGCCGACCTGGTCAAGGACGGTACGACAATTCTGTTGACGACGCAGTATCTGGAAGAAGCCGACAGGCTGGCAGACAAGATCATCGTCCTCGACAAGGGCGCGATCATCGCCGAGGGCACCGCGGACGAGCTCAAGAATCAAGTCGGTGGTGAGCGTCTGGAGTTCGTGCTGACCGATGCAGCCGACAAGGATCGCGCACTCGAAATCCTCACCCCGATCGGCCTCGATGCGCCGTCGTACGACGAACAGACACGTCGAATCGGCATCCCAGTCGGCGGCGGCGCCGACGACTTGACGACGGCGCTCGTGCAATTGAAGGAAGCGGGCATCCACGTCGTGGACGTCGGTTTGCGCAGACCGAACCTCGACGACGTATTTCTCACCCTCACCGGCCATGCCACCGAGGACGACGCACCAGTGGAGGAAGAGAAATGAGCGTTCTTCACGATTCCCTCATCATCACCAAGCGAAACCTGATCAAGCTCAAGCGAGTTCCGGATCTGCTGTTCTTCGCGACGCTGTCACCGATCATGTTCGTGCTCCTGTTCGCGTACGTGTTCGGCAGTGCGATCGACATTCCCGGTGTCGACTACAAGAGCTTCCTGATGGGCGGCATCTTCGTTCAGACGATGATCTTCGGCGCCTCGATCACAGGGTCGTCACTGGCCGAAGACCTTCAGAAGGGCGTCATGGACCGCTTCCGGTCGCTGCCGATGGCGCGTTCGGCAGTAGTCATCGGACGCACCGCAGCGGACGTCGGCAACAACATCGTGACCATCACGATCATGTCGATCACGGGTCTCATCGTCGGCTGGCGCATCACGTCGTCGTTCTTCGAAGCGGTGGCGGGGTACGTTCTGCTCCTGCTGTTCGCGTACTCGATCTCATGGGTGATGGCGTTCGTCGGTTTGACGGTGCGGTCGCCGGAGATCTTCAACAACGCGTCGTTCATCGTCATCTTCCCGCTGACGTTCATCGCAAACACCTTCGTTCCGATCGACGGTTTCCCGACGGTGCTCAAGACGATTGCCGAATGGAACCCGATTTCGTCGGTGACTCTCGCGGTGCGTGAGCTGTTCGGCAACACCAATCCGCTCGCCCCGCCGCCGGAGGCGTGGCCGCTGCAGAATCCCGTTCTGTACACGTTGATCTGGGTGGTGCTGTTCCTCGTCATCTTCGTGCCGCTGTCGGTGCGCAAGTACGAGAGAACCTTGACAGCCTGAGTCGAGCACGGAAAAGCCCCTGGCCAATGTGTTGGCCAGGGGCTTTTCTCGTCGGTAATTTCTGTGTTTACGTGTGGTACGGCTCGGCGCTCAGAAGAGTCACCTTCATGGTCTTGCCGTTGGGCAGCGAGTACTCACGGGTGTCGCCGACCTTGGCGTCGATGAGGGCTCCGCCGAGGGGCGAGCTGGGGGAGTACACCTCGAGCTTGCCGTCGCGTGCGCCCTCTTCGCGGGTGGCGATGAGGAACGTTTCGGTATCCGACTCGTCTCCGTCGTAGTAGACCTTGACGACGGATCCGGGCAGGGCGACACCGGACTGTGTGGGCGCTTCGCCGACCTTCGCCGAGTTGAGAAGCTCCTGCAGCTGGCGAATTCGGGCTTCCTGCTGCCCCTGCTCTTCGCGCGCTGCGTGGTAACCGCCGTTCTCCTTCAGATCGCCCTCTTCGCGTCGCTCGTTGATCTCGGCGGCGATGACCGGACGATTGGAAATGAGTTGGTCGAGTTCGCTCTTGAGCCTGTCGTGGGATTCCTGGGTAAGCCAGGTCACCTGGGTCTCGGTCATCTCGATCACTCCCTTGTAGTCGAAGTCGCGGTGGACTCCCGGTCTTGTGCTGACATGCGCGCGCGTGTTGGCAAGGGATATCCCTGACGGATCCCCCTTGTCGGCCCACTTTTTGAGCCAACTGCAGCCTGAGCCGACTAGCAGCTTGAGCCGGCTGCAGCAGTGGCGCCGCTACGGCTTCTCACTTGCCAATCTGGCCGTCAATGCAGCAATACACGGCTCCAGTGCGGAACCGTGTACAGCGCAATCTTACCACGAGGCGGCGGGAGGTCAGCCTGCCCGTAAATACTCGGGGACATTCGTGCCGCAGCCGTACACGTCGGCCATGGCGGGAGGCTTCGACGTCGTGATGATCGACGACACCTCCACTTCGCGATCGACCGACCCGGGCACGAGAACCTCGCGTCTGCCGCTTTCCGATCCGTCGCGAGAGCGAGCGCGAATGATGCAGACAACTTCCTGGCCTGGATCGGCGCGGGTGACGCTGAAGCCCACGGTGACCGTGTCGTCGTCGAGGATGTCGAAGGACAGAGCCTTGCCTTCGACGTCTTGAACGGACAGACGTTGGTAGCCGAAGTAGGCGACCCCGAGTCCGACGACCAGCACCAGTACCAGCAGGAGGTTCTTGGTGCGGCGGGTGACGCCGGGACGCGTCGTCGACGCCGGGTACCGGCCTTCGGGAAGCGTGGCAGTCATACGAACTTTCTTCGGAGCGGGAACCCGTGCTCGGGTCTTCGGCAGCCGGTGCGGGCAGTGTCGGCGCCAAGTGGAACTATAGGGGTAGAGAAACATGCAGGCGAAGCTGAGGTGAGGAAAGAACGTGTCCGGACTACGGCTCATGGCGGTTCACGCCCATCCTGACGACGAGTCGAGCAAGGGTGCTGCAACAACAGCGCGGTACGCAGCCGAAGGCAACGACGTCCTGATCGTGACCCTCACCGGTGGTGAGCGAGGAGACATCCTCAATCCGGCGATGGATATCCCCGGTGTGCGCGATCGCATTCAAGAAGTTCGACGCGAGGAGATGGCGGAGGCGGCCCGCATCCTGGGCGTTCGTCAGACCTGGCTCGGTTATGTCGATTCCGGCCTCCCGGAGGGCGACCCGCTTCCTCCGCTGCCGGAGGGATGCTTCGCGCTCGTCCCGCTGGAGGAGTCGACCGAGGCCCTGGTCAAGGTGATTCGCGAGTTCAAGCCGCACGTCATCACGACCTACGACGAGAAGGGTGGCTACCCGCACCCGGACCACATCCGGTGCCATGAGGTGTCGGTTGCGGCGTACGAGGCTGCGGGAGATCCCGAGCAGTTCCCCGACGTGGGCGAGCCGTGGACGCCTCTCAAGCTCTACTACTCCCACGGATTTCTCCGGAAGCGGATGCAGCTGTTCCACGACTGGTTCATCGACCGAGGCGAAGAAAGCCCATTCGTGGACTGGCTGAAGCGGTGGACCGGCGACCGTGACGAGATCATGGAGCGCATCACGACGCAGGTAACCGTCGGCGACTACTTCGAACAGCGCGACGACGCTCTCCGGGCGCACGCGACGCAGATCGATCCCAACGGATCCTTCTTCGCTGTGCCGGTGGAGGTGCAGCGCAAGTTGTGGCCGACCGAGGAATACGAGCTCGCGCGAACGAGGGTCAAGACGTCGATTCCGGAAACGGAACTCTTCGCCGGGATCGAGCCGGAGCGCACCGAATGATCGTGTCCTTGCTGGCGCAGGGCGCGCCGGGGCCGGAATTCGGGAAGTCCTCACCCATCGGGCTCGTGATCATCGTCGCGTTGCTCGTCGGAACCGCATTGCTAATCTGGTCGATGAACAAGCAGATCAAGAAGTTGCCGGAGACGTTCGAGAAGGAAGATCCAGGCCCGGATCAGGAACTCGACGAAGGCACCGACCGAGGTGCAGTCCGCGAGAATCTTCGCTCGACGGAACCGAACACCGGCGAGAGCTGACGGTGCTCGGCTCGAACGCACTCGGTGAGTCGACGAGTCCTTACCTGCGTCAACACGCCGACAATCCCGTTCACTGGCAGCAGTGGACACCAGAAGCGTTGCAGTCCGCTCGGGATCGAGACGTCCCGATTCTGCTGTCCATCGGGTACTCGGCGTGCCATTGGTGTCACGTCATGGCACACGAGTCTTTCGAGGACGAGGCCACTGCAGCGTCGATGAACGCGAACTTCGTGTGCATCAAGGTCGATCGCGAAGAGCGTCCCGACCTCGACGCCGTCTACATGAACGCGACGGTCGCGATGACCGGCCAGGGCGGCTGGCCGATGACCTGCTTCCTGACCCCGGACGGCGAGCCCTTCTACTGCGGCACCTACTACCCGCCGCGTCCGCGGGCCGGGACGCCGTCGTTCCCGCAGTTGTTGGACGCGATCGCAGACACGTGGTCGACCCGTCGAAGCGAGGTGTTCGACGCCTCGGCGGCCATCATGGACGCCCTCCGTAGCAATTCGGGCAAACTGCCTACGTCGCAGCGTCCGGTCGACGCCGATCTGCTCGCCGAGGCGGTCGTCGGGATCAGAGCGGACGAGGACGTCGCTCACGGCGGGTTCGGAGGCGCCCCGAAGTTCCCGCCAGGTCCGTTGCTCGAAGGGCTGCTTCGGCACCACGAACGCACAGGGTCGGCGGCGGTACTCGACACCGTGCAGCGCGCGGCTGCTGCAATGGCGCGAGGCGGGATCTTCGACCAGATCGGCGGCGGTTTCGCGCGCTACTCGGTCGATGCGGAATGGATCGTCCCGCACTTCGAGAAAATGCTCTACGACAACGCGCTGCTGCTTCGGTTCTACGGTCATCTCGCGCGGGTCACCGGCGATCCGCTCGCGATTAGGGTCGCCGACGAGACCGCAGCGTTCATGCTGCGTGAACTTCGTACCGACACAGGCTGTTTCGCGTCCGCATTGGACGCCGACACCGAGGGTGTCGAGGGTCTGACGTACGCGTGGACGCCGGCGCAACTCGTCGACGTGCTCGGGTTCGAGGACGGGGTGTGGGCCGCGGGGTTGTTTGCCGTCGACTCCTCCGGGACGTTCGAGGCGGGTATGTCGGTGATGCAATTGCCCGAGGATCCGGATGACATCGAGCGGTTCGAACGCGTGCGCGCGACCTTGATGGATGCGCGCAATCGGCGTCCGCAACCGGGCCGCGACGACAAGGTCGTCACGGCGTGGAACGGGCTGGCGATCACGGCCCTGGCCGAGGCTGGCGCGGGACTCGGACGTTCGGCGTGGATCGACGCCGCGGCCGAGTGCGGCGAGCAGATCTTCGTTCGACACGAGGAGAACGGCAGGCTGCGGCGCGCGTCACTCGGAACGCACGTCGGGGACGCGACGGGCGTACTCGAAGACTATTCATGCCTTGCGGTGGCGTCGCTTGCGTTGTTCCAGGCCACCGGTGAGATCGTCTGGTCCGAACGGGCTCGGCGACTGCTGGATGCCGCGGTCGAACATTTTGCGGATGCCGAGCATCCGGGCAGCTGGTTCGACACGGCCGACGACGCGGAAATCTTGGTCACCCGCCCGCGAGATCCACTCGACAACGCCACGCCGTCAGGGGCGTCGACGATCACCGAGGCGCTCCTGGTGGCGGAGGCGCTCGCTCCGGTGGATGTGGCGAGCCGGTACGGGGAGTTGGCTGCGGCCGGTCTCGCCCGCTCGGCACTCGTGCTCGAGCGCGCACCCCGTTCGGCGGGACACTGGTTGGCCGTCGCGGAGGCTTCGGTTCGAGGCCCGTTGCAGATCGCGATCTCGACCGACGGGGACAGCGCGCTGTTGGACGCTGCCCGTAGACACGCTCCCGGCGGAACCACGATCCTTGCGGGCGTGGTCGATTCGTCTCCGTTGCTTGCGGGCCGGCCGATGATCCGGAATCAGGCTGCTGCGTACGTGTGTCGGGGTTTCGTGTGTGACGTGCCGGTGACGACGACCGACGAACTCGTCGCCTCCATGCGTCGCCGCCCGGCCGACTAGAACAGCACCAACCACACCGCGACAAGATGGCAGATCGCAGCGAGCACGGTTGCGGCGTGGAAGAATTCGTGGTGGCCGAACGTGGTGGGCCAAGGGTTGGGCCATTTGGTCGCGTAGAGGATTGCGCCGATGCTGTAGAGAATCCCGCCGACGAGTAGCAGTACGAATGGCGCGTATCCGACCTGCTCGATGAGCGTCGGAGCCACCGGAACGATGGCCCAGCCGAGCAGCAGGTAGAGCGGGACACCGACCCATTTCGGCGCCTGCGGCCACAGCATCTTGAGAGCGACGCCGCCGAGGGCGCCGATCCACACGACGATCAGCAGTGTCCGTCCGGTGTCCGTCGGTAGTCCGAGCACCGCAAACGGTGTGTAACTTCCCGCGATGAACAGGAAGATCATCGAGTGATCGGCACGTTTCATCCACGTCCGATGAGCTGGGTTGTCCCAGTGCACACGGTGATAGGTGGCGCTGACGCCGAAGACGCCGCAGACGGTGACGGCGTACACACTCGTCGCGATCCCTGCGCCGACCGAGACCATCGAGAACGCGAGCGTCACCAACACGATGCCCGCGACGACCGCTACTCCGAATGCGTAGAGGTGAATCCACCCGCGCATGCGTGGCTTGACGGGGAGCTCGTCCAATCCGAACATCGTCATGCGGGCAACCTCCTGTGCGTGATGGCAAACCTACGCAACCGTAGGTTCGTTGACTACTGTACCGGCGAGTAGCTTTCGGCGTCGGCGTAAGGTTGCTCCCCGTGGTGATGTCTCGGTGAAGATTCTCCCGACCAAAGTGCGCAGCGTCCTCTACAACGTGTACGAGCGACGCCTGCTGACGCAACTCGACGATGTCGCGCATCCGCGGCACGTCGCTGTGATGTGCGACGGCAACAGGCGATGGGCGCGAGAGAACGGGTTCACCGACGTCGCTCATGGCCACCGCATGGGCGCACTCAAGATCGCCGAGATGCTGGGCTGGTGCGACGCAGCGGGCATCGAGATGGCGACGATCTATCTACTGTCCACCGAAAACCTGCGACGCGACCCCGATGAGCTCGATTCGCTGCTCGAGATCATCACCGATGTCGTCGAGGAGATCTGTGGCCCCGACAAGAACTGGGGCGTCAAGATCGTCGGCACTCTCGACCAGCTCCCGTTGGCGACTGCACGCAGACTCAAAGAAGCTGCAGATATGACCGCGGGCCGAACCGGCACCCACGTCAACGTCGCAGTCGGGTACGGCGGTAGGCAGGAAATCGCCGACGCGGTTCAGTCGTTGCTCGGTGAGAAGATCGCCGAGGGCCTGTCCGGCGACGAACTCGTCCAAGCCGTCAGCGTCGAGGAGATCGACGGGCACCTCTACACCTCGGGCCAGCCCGATCCCGATCTCGTCATTCGGACGTCGGGGGAGCAGCGACTCTCCGGATTCCTGCTGTGGCAGAGCGCGTACTCCGAAATATGGTTCACCGAGGCCTACTGGCCGGAGTTCCGGCGCGTCGACTTTCTGCGAGCGTTACGCGACTACGCGGCTCGGCACCGGAGGTTCGGCATCTAGGTGCCTGCGCCCCCAGTGGTGCGGTTGAGTGCCCGGGACGGCACTCGTTCGTGCCACTAGAGCTTTCGCAGGCGCAGCCGGTTGATCGTGTGGTCGGCATCTTTGCGCAGCACCATCGTTGCGCGAGGCCGCGTCGGGAGAATGTTCTCGACCAGGTTCGGCAGGTTGATCGAATGCCACAGATCCTCGGCCGCGATCCGCGCATGCTCGTCGGACAGTCCGGCGTAGTGGTGAAAGTGTGAGGTGGGATCGGTGAACGAGGTCTTGCGAAGGGCGAGAAACCGTTTCACGTACCAGCTCTCGATGTCCTCGATGCGAGCGTCCACGTAGATCGAGAAGTCGAACAGATCCGACACCATCAACCGTGAACCGGTCTGCAGAACGTTGAGTCCCTCGACGATGAGGATGTCGGGTTGACGCACCATGTGGAACTGGCCCTTGATGATGTCGTACGACACGTGCGAGTACACCGGTGCCGCGACTTCCTCGGCACCGGATTTGACCTCGGTGACGAAGCGGAGGAGCTTGCGGCGGTCGTAACTCTCGGGAAAGCCCTTGCGGTGCAGGATTCCGCGGCGCATGAGCTCGGCCGTCGAATACAGAAATCCGTCGGTGGTGACCAGATCGACGCGAGGGTGATGGTCCCAGCGCGCGAGGAGGGCCTGCAACACACGGGCGGTCGTCGATTTCCCGACGGCGACGCTTCCGGCCACTCCGATGACGAAGGGAACCTGCCGATCGGGATGTTTCTCACCGAGGAAGGTTGCGGTCGCGGCGAAGAGGCGCTGACGTGCCGCTACTTGAAGGTGGATGAGACGGGCCAGAGGCAGATACACCTCGGCCACCTCGTCGAGGTCGATCTGCTCACCGAGTCCTCGAAGGCCGACGAGTTCTTCCTCGGTGAGGACGAGCGGAGTCGATTGCCTCAGCGTCCGCCACTGAGCACGGTCGAATTCGACGTACGGGCTGGACTCGCTCACTCGTGCGTACCAGGGAGTGTGCAGGGGGCGCACAAGGGACTCTGAAGTCGCATGGCGTCGATTGTGCTCGGTGCCACGGTGACTCGCACGGGCGGGGTAGTTCGCTGCGCGTTCATCCTCGACCGGCCACTATCGTCGACTGCATGAATGCAGATTCCTTCGTTCGTGAGTATCTTCTGCTCGGTTTGAGTTTCGACCGTCTCGAAGAAGGCTTCGTCGACGCCTACACCGGTGATCCCGAGTTGCGTCGACAGATCGAGAACGCCCCGTCGCCCGAGCCTCGTGCGCTGGCGCGCAGGGCCGCAGACCTTCGTGCTGAGCTGAAGAACACCGACCTTCCCCAGCAGCGCGCCGAGTTCGTCGACGTGCACCTGCGTGCGCTCGAGTGCTCCGGGCGAAAGTTCGCAGGCGAGGACATCGGCTTCGTCGACGAGGTGTTCGCTTACTTCGACGTCCGGATCGAACCGGGCGACCAGGACGAGTACTTACAGGCCCATCGCAAAATGGACGAGGTGCTGGCGGGGCCGGGAACTCTTCCCGAAAGGCTGGCCGCGCACCGCGCCGCCGACGTCGTTCCCGCCGATCGGCTTCAGGACTGCGTCGACGCGTTCTCCAGCGCGCTCCGCGACCGTGTTCGGGCCGAGTACTCCCTGCCCGAAACCGAGGTGGTGAATTACGAGGTCGTCGGCGACAAGCCGTGGTCGGGGTTCAACTACTACCTCGGCAACTACACCTCGACCGTGGCGATCAACTCCGACCTCGAGCAGCAGATGGCCAACCTGCCGCACCTGATCGCGCACGAGGCGTACCCAGGCCACCACACCGAGCATTGCCGTAAGGAAGCCGGTCTGGTTTCGGCCGGTCAGCTCGAACAGACTCTGTTTCTCGTCAACACTCCTCAATGCCTGATGGCCGAAGGCCTGGCCGATCTGGCGCTGAAGTCGATCGTCGGGCCAGGGTGGGGCTTGTGGGCACAGGAGATCTACGCCGATCTGGGGTTGCGTTTCGACGGGGAGAAGGCCGAGCGGCTCTCGCAGGCGTCGGGACAACTTCTGGGGGTGCGTCAGGATGCGGCCCTGCTGCTCCACGATCAGCATGCATCGCAGGACGACGTCGCGGCGTATCTGGAGCGGTGGTCCTTGACGTCGTCGAAGCGGGCGCGTCAGTCACTGAAGTTCCTGTCCTCGCCGCTGTGGCGGGCGTACATCTCGACGTATGTCGAGGGATACAAGCTTCTGGGCAGCTGGCTGGATCAGGGCGCGACGGTCACCGAAAGATCTGCGCTGTTCGGACGGCTTCTCGACGAACCCTTGATTCCGAGTGCGTTGCGGGCGAACTAGAGGCGTCTTCTAAGCTGTGTACGCCCACCTCGCTGCGTTCCTTTGGAGATTCTTGAAATGACCGATGTCAACAACCTGTCTCTGGCCGAGCTCGACCCCGAGGTCGCCGCAGCCATGGCGGGCGAACTCGGTCGTCAGCGCGACACTCTGGAGATGATCGCGTCGGAGAACTTCGTTCCGCGCGCAGTCTTGCAGGCTCAGGGCAGCGTCCTGACCAACAAGTACGCAGAGGGGTACCCGGGGCGTCGTTACTACGGTGGCTGCGAGCACGTCGACGTCATCGAGGACCTCGCGCGTAACCGCGCCAAAGAACTGTTCGGCGCCGAATTCGCCAACGTACAGCCGCACGCAGGCGCGCAGGCCAACGCGGCGGTGCTGATGGCACTGATCAACCCGGGCGACAAGATCATGGGCCTCGATCTCGCGCACGGTGGGCACCTCACACACGGGATGAAGCTGAACTTCTCCGGAAAGCTGTACGAGGTCGAGTCGTACGGCGTCAGCAAAGAAGATCACCGCATCGACATGGACGAGGTGCGCAAGCAGGCGTTGACGGCCAAGCCCCAGGTGCTCATCGCAGGCTGGTCGGCATACCCGCGGCACCAGGACTTCGAGGCCTTCCGCTCGATCGCCGACGAGGTCGGAGCGCTGCTGTGGGTCGACATGGCTCACTTCGCCGGTCTCGTCGCTGCCGGGCTGCACCCGTCGCCCGTTCCTTACGCGGACGTCGTGTCGTCGACGGTGCACAAGACACTCGGTGGGCCTCGCTCCGGCCTGATCCTGGCCAAGAAGGAATGGGCCAAGAAGATCAACTCGGCAGTGTTCCCCGGCCAGCAGGGTGGTCCGCTCATGCACGCCATCGCGGCCAAGGCGGTTGCCTTCAAGATCGCGGCGACGCCTGAGTTCAAGGAGCGTCAGGAGCGGACGTTGTTGGGGGCCTCGCTGCTCGCCGAGCGTCTGACCGCTGCCGACGTCGCCGACAAGGGTGTCTCGGTGCTCACGGGCGGAACCGACGTGCACCTGGCGCTGGTGGACCTGCGCAACAGCCAGCTCGACGGCCAGCAAGCCGAGGACCTACTCCACGAGGTCGGTATCACCGTCAACCGCAACGCCGTCCCGTTCGACCCGCGTCCCCCGATGGTCACCTCGGGCCTCCGTATCGGCACCGCTGCCCTCGCGACGCGTGGTTTCGGCGAAGCCGAGTTCACCGAGGTCGCCGACATCATCGGAACCGCACTCGCCACCGGTGAGGCCAGCGACTCCTTGAAGGAACGTGTCGTCAAGGTTGCGCAGAGCAAGCCCCTGTACGACGGGCTCGAAGACTGGGGATTGCTGGGCTGAGTTCGGGTCTCCCATTCGGCATGGATGCGCCGTTGCATGGCTCGTCCATACCGTGGCATCGTGCGTGCGCACCATCGGTTGTCCACACCATCGCTTGAATGGTCCATTCATACGATCTGATCGCTTTGGCGTGACATGCAAGCGCACGGTGCCGCAGCGTCGCATCGCTTGAATGGTCCATTCATACGATCTGATCGCCTCGGCGTGACATTCAAGCGGGAGGGGCTGCGCGGTGCCGCCAGCCGGTTAACGCGTTGTTCACCGACACGCCCCTCGCTCGGTGAGCCAATCGCAGGTTTCGGAGGTACCGTCGGCAGTAACAGGCAGCGGGGAAGCTACCTGTGCGGGAGGTTCTGATACGTGACTGAGTTAGTGAGCGCGAAAGGGCCGGCACCCGGCCCTCGTGTCAACTGACACGCCAGGACCGACCGGCCGAGCGACAAACGTCTGCGCGGTGTCGCGCGAGACATAGGAGCCCCACGTGACCACTTCACGCTCCGTTTCCGCCCCTCTTCGGACATTCGTGCTGGACACCTCGGTTCTACTGTCGGACCCCTGGGCAGTCATCCGGTTCGCCGAGCACAATGTGGTTCTCCCGCTGGTAGTCATCAGCGAACTGGAGGGTAAACGCCATCACCACGAGCTGGGATGGTTCGCGCGGGAATCTTTGCGCATGCTCGACGATCTTCGTGTCGAGCACGGTCGTCTCGATCAGCCGGTTCCCATCGGAACCGACGGTGGCACACTGCAAGTCGAGCTCAACCACACCGATCCTTCCGTTCTCCCCGTCGGCTTCCGTACCGATTCCAACGATTCTCGAATCCTGGCCTGCGCACTGAATTTGGCGGCTGAGGGCAAAGATGTCGTGCTGGTCAGCAAGGACATTCCGCTCCGAGTCAAAGCAGGCGCCGTCGGGCTTCCCGCCGACGAGTACCACGCTCACGACGTGGTCAACTCCGGTTGGACCGGTATGGCAGAACTCGAAGTCCAAGCTTTCGATATCGACCACTTGTTCTCCGAGGGCGTCATCGATCTCGACGGTGCCCGAGACATGCCGTGCCACACAGGTGTTCGCCTTCTGGGTGGACGGTCGAGTGCGCTCGGACGCGTCACGCCCGACAAGCAGGTTCAGTTGGTGCGCGGCGAGCGTGAGGCGTTCGGCTTGCATGGTCGTTCTGCGGAACAGCGTGTGGCACTTGATCTTCTGCTCGACGAGAGCATCGGGATCGTCTCGCTCGGCGGCAAGGCGGGTACGGGTAAGTCGGCACTTGCGCTGACGGCTGGCCTCGAAGCGGTCCTCGAGCGTCGTACACACCGGAAAGTCGTTGTGTTCCGGCCTCTTTACGCTGTCGGCGGACAGGAGCTCGGCTACCTTCCCGGTAGCGAGAGCGAGAAGATGGGTCCGTGGGCACAGGCGGTCTTCGACACGCTCGACGGACTGGCGAGCCCCGAGGTGATGGAGGAAGTCATTGCCCGCGGAATGCTGGAAGTCTTGCCACTGACGCACATTCGCGGACGTTCGCTGCACGATTCGTTCGTGATCGTCGACGAGGCTCAGTCCCTCGAGCGCAATGTTCTGCTGACGGTACTGTCGAGACTTGGGAGCGGCTCACGCGTCGTACTCACGCACGATGTCGCGCAGCGCGACAACCTGCGTGTCGGCCGTCACGACGGTGTCGCAGCGGTCATCGAAAAGCTCAAGGGCCACCCGCTTTTCGCGCACATCACCCTCACCCGCAGTGAGCGTTCCCCGATCGCTGCGCTGGTGACGGAAATGCTCGAGGAATTCGGTCCGGCAGGAGCGTAGGCCCTTCGCCCATGTGAACGAAAATGCATACTCCACTATGTATTTTCGTTCACATGGCGCGGAACGCGCCCTTCACAAGACCTTTGAAGAAGTCGAGGTTGTCGAAGTAGTCGCGCCACACCACGATCTTGTCCTCGCGCAGTTCGAACGTTCCGCACACCCAGAACTCGATGCGAAGCCGGCGCCAGATCAGCACGTCGGTTCGTTCGGTGAGCACTATGTCGCCGTCGGATGCGATGTTGTGGATCGTGACGTCGAAGCCGTAGGCAGGTTTGGCGAGCAGTCGCATGAACTTGCCGACCCTGGTGATTCCTTTGACTTTAGGAAGGCCCACGTTGTGCCACACGATCGTGTCGTCCAGACGCGCGATCACGTTGTCGATGTCGCGGGTCTTCAAGGCGTCGAACATCGCCGTGACGGTTGCTGCCTGCAGTGTGTCGGTCATATGGTGAAACGCCCCAATCGGTCGCGGTGAGGTTGCTCGCGGTACAAATGTACGTTTCGACCGCGGGCGGACGGTTCATGAGCGTAGACCTGCACGTACGTGGATTTGGGAGAATTCACAGAGGTCAGGGGCGCGACGTTTGGCGCCGAGGTCGAGACGCTACGGTTGCGGGTATGCCTACGAATATGACGGACGGTGACCTGCTGCTCCGACTGGAGCCCGCCGTCGAAGAGAACCTGACTCGCCACATCGAGGAAGCCGAGGACTGGCATCCTCATGAGTTCGCGCCCTGGGACGAGGGACGGAACTTCGCATTCCTCGGTGGAGAAGACTGGTCGCCCGAGCAGTCGCACCTCAGCGATGTGGAGATTCTGTCGGCAACCGTCGGCGTCCTCGTCGCCGACAACCTGCCCGCGTACCACCGCGAGCTGGCTCGTGCGCTCACCGGCCTCGGCGCCTGGTGGAAGTGGACCGGTCGCTGGACTTCGGAGGAGAACCGACAGGCGATCGTGCTGCGTGACTACATGGTGTTGACCCGCGCTGTCGACCCGGTAGCCCTCGAACGCGTCCGTATGGAAGAAATGACCAAGGGTTACGACGCCCCGAGCCTGCATGTTCTCGACATCATCGCGCATTTCGCGATCGACGAGACAGCGGCTGCACTGCGCAACACGAATACCATCGCGCTCGGCGGCGACGAGGTGTTGGCCAAGATTCTGACGAAGATCGCCGCTGACGACACCCTGCAAGCCACGTTCTACGTCAACATCGTCAACGAGGCGTTCAATGTCGTCCCGGATCAGATGATGCGTGCGATCGCAGACCGCGTCACCGGCTACGCCATCCCGGTCGTCGACCTGCCCAGCAAGGCCAACAGCACCGAGGCGCTGAAGGAAGCCGGAATCTACGACGAGGACCAGCAGCGCGAGAAGGTCTTCAAGCCGCTACTCGAGCGCTGGAATTTCTTCGGCCGCGACGATCTCGGCGACGAGGGTAAGAAGGCTCGCGAGGAGCTCGCGCACCTGGCTTGATCTGAGGACCGTACGCTCGGCCCCCGAACGCTTGAAAGGTCCATTCATACGATCAGATCGTATGAATGGACCTTTCTGGCGTTGCGGCCGGAGAACCCGCATCGCTTGAATGTCGCCTAGTAGCTATCCATCCGTATGAATGAACCATTCAAGCGATGAAGGGGCCGGGCGAAAACTAGTCCTTGACCTTTGCCATTGCCAGGACATCCAGACGCTTGTCGAGCTCTTCCTCGCTCAGCTTGTCGCCGATGAGTCCGCGATCGATGACGGTCTGACGGATCGTCTTCTTCTCCTTCAGCGCCTGCTTGGCGACGGCAGCTGCCTCCTCGTAACCGATCGCGGAGTTCAATGGCGTCACGATGGACGGGGATGACTCGGCGAGGGTCTTGAGGTGCTCGACGTTTGCTTCCAAACCGCTGACACACTTGTCGGCGAACAGAACCGACACGTTGGCAAGCAGCTTGAACGACTCGAGCACGTTGCGTGCCATCAGCGGGATGTAGACGTTCAGCTCGAATGCACCCGATGCGCCGCCGAATGCGACGGCAGCGTCGTTGCCGATGACCTGCGCGGCGACCTGCGTAACTGCCTCGGGCAGAACGGGGTTGACCTTGCCGGGCATGATGGAGCTGCCTGGCTGGAGGTCTGGAAGCGTGATTTCGCCGAGGCCGGTGAGCGGTCCCGACCCCATCCAGCGAATATCGTTGGCGATCTTGGTGAGCGAGACGGCGATGGTGCGCAGCGCACCCGATGCCTCGACGAGTCCGTCGCGTGCAGCCTGTGCTTCGAACGAATCCTTGGCGGCGGTGAGGGCGTCGACGCCAGTCGACTTGACCAGTTCGGCAACAACTTTCGGGCCGAAGCCGTCGGGAGCGTTGAGGCCGGTGCCGACCGCGGTGCCGCCGATGGGCAGCTCACCCAAGCGGGGGAGCGTTGCCTCGACGCGTTCGATGCCTGCTTCGATCTGACGGGCGTACCCGCCGAATTCCTGGCCGAGCGTGACCGGAACGGCATCCATGAGGTGGGTGCGTCCGGACTTGACGACGGTCTTCCATTCCGTGGCCTTGGCGGCCAACGCCTCGTGCAGGTGCTTCAACGCGGGCACGAGCGAGGTGACGGCAGCTTCGGTGGCGGCGACGTGAGTGGCCGTCGGGAAGGTGTCGTTGGAGGACTGCGACATGTTGACGTGGTCGTTCGGGTGAACCTCGACGCCGTTCGCCTTGGCGATCGATGCGATGACCTCGTTGGCGTTCATGTTCGAGCTGGTGCCCGAGCCGGTCTGGAAGACGTCGATCGGGAACTGATCGTCGTGCTTGCCGTCGGCAATTTCGGTCGCCGCAGAGATGATCGCGTCGGCAAGGGCGCCGTCGAGCAATCCGAGGTCCTTGTTGACCTGTGCGCATGCAGCCTTCAGCAGGCCCATCGCGCGGATCTGGGTGCGCTCGAGCGGACGGCCCGAGATGGGGAAGTTCTCCACCGCACGCTGCGTCTGGGCGCGCCAGAGTGCGTCGATGGGGACGCGAACTTCGCCCATGGTGTCGTGTTCGATCCGGAACTGCTGTTCGTCTGTCTGCGTCATGAGCCTTACTTTGCCAGTCGTCGGTTCGGTATCGGGAGGTAGGTCAGAACGAAGGAGCTTGCCCTGATTCGTCGGCGTCGAAGTCGACGGAGCTGTACTCGCGCAGCTTCTCGAGGCGGTGGTAGGCGTCGATCATGCGCACCGTGCCCGACTTGGACCGCATGACGATGGACTGGGTATGTGCACCGCCGCCTGCGTAGCGGACGCCCCGCAGCAGGTCGCCGTCGGTGACTCCGGTGGCCGTGAAGAAGACGTTCTCTCCGGAGACGAGGTCTTTGGTGTCGAGGACGCGGTCCAGGTCGTGGCCGGCGTCGATCGCCTTCTGCTTTTCGGTGTCGTCGGTCGGTGCGAGTCTGCCCTGGATGGCGCCGTCCATACAGCGCATCGCCGCGGCGGCGATGATGCCCTCGGGCGTTCCGCCGATGCCGATGAGTAGGTCGGTGCCCGAGTCGGGACGTGCTGCGGCAATCGCGCCCGCGACGTCACCGTCGGAGATCAAGCGGATGCGTGATCCGGCGTCGCGGACCTGCTGGATGAGTTCTGCGTGACGGGGACGGTCGAGAATGCAGACCGTCACGTCGGACGCCGAGCCCTTCTTGATCTTCGCGATTCGCGCGATGTTCTCGGCGACCGGTGCGGTGATGTCGATGACGTCTGCGTAGTCGGGTCCGACGGCGATCTTCTCCATGTAGAAGACAGCGGACGGGTCGAACATGGCGCCACGCTCGGCGACGGCCAACACCGAAATCGCATTGGGCATGCCCTTGGCCATCAGGGTGGTGCCATCGACGGGATCGACGGCGAAGTCGACCTCGGGGCCGTTGCCGTTGCCGACCTGCTCGCCGTTGTAGAGCATCGGGGCTTCGTCCTTCTCACCCTCACCGATGACGACGACACCGCGCATCGATACCGAGCTGACCAGCTGACGCATTGCGTCGACGGCCGCTCCGTCGCCACCCTCCTTGTCGCCACGTCCAACCCAGCGGCCCGACGCGAGCGCACCGGCCTCGGTAACGCGTACGAGTTCGAGTGCGAGGTTGCGATCTGGCGCCATGGCGCGAGTGGACTCGGTGCTGGCCGTCATCGGTTTGTAGCCTCCTGGTAGATGGGGGTCTTACCCAGCGCGATTATCTCATTGCAGGGCGACGTCGTGGGACGGAGGGCATGCGGCGACGGGGTACTGCCGCGCTGCGGGGATAATGGAGGGGTGGCGAACAGCAAACCCCGGATCTTGAACAACAACCGCGACATGGTGTGGTCGTTGATCCCACTCGTGATCGCATGTCTGATCATCGCCGGAGTCGCCAGTCAATGCACTCTGAGCCCGGGTGGCCCGAAGCAGGGGCCGATCCCGAATTTCGACGTCGACGCCGCACTGCAGTACGACGCCTCGGAGCTGAACTTCCCCATTCGCAACCCGGTGGTTCCCGAGGACTGGACGCCCAACTCCGGAAGCCGTCAGACGATCGCGGGCGAGCAAGGCGGCGACGTGAGCAACGTCGGATACATCTCGGGTGCCGGCCGCTACATCAAGCTCACGCAGTCGAGTGCGGTGGAGGAAGTGCTCGTGCCGTTCACCGTCGGCGAGGCTCGCTACGCTGCGGGAACCGAATCGATCGACGGCAAGGAATGGGTCGTCTACGAACAGCAGGGCGCCGAGTCCGTGTGGGTCACCGACCTCGGCGATGTCCGTCTGTTGGTCACCGGCAGCGGGAGTGACGAAGAATTCACCGAACTCGCCGCCGCGACGACCAGCGCAACGCCGTTGACGCCCTAGTCCTTCGTCCATCTTTCAACCGCAATCGTGTTGGTGCGGAATCGCGGCATGATTGTCGTCGACGCGGTGGTGTGGCCGCGTGCTGCGGGGACATTTCGGATCAGCCGCACGATCCGCGAGACGTCGGGATCGACAACAGGGGGTTGCAATGAGGGTGGGCGTTCTGGGCTTCGGCAACGTGGCTGCGGCAACAGTGGAGAGCTTCGTCTCGAACCGGGATCTCATCCTGAGCAAGACGAGTACGAACATCGACGTGGTGCGCGTTGCAACCCGCACGCCCTCGCGTGCCGAGGGTCGAGTTCCCGTGGGATGCGAAATCTCGGACGATTGCTGGGATGTCGTGAACGACGAGTCGATCGATGTCGTGATCGAGCTGACGGGCGACGTCGCGTTCGGAAGGCAGTTGATACTCGGAGCGTTGTCCGCGAACAAGCACGTGATCACTGCAAACAAGGCGTTGCTCGCCCGGCACGGCGACGAGATATTGGCGCACGCGGACAAAGTTTCTCGCAGCGTTCTGTTCGAGGGCGCTGTGGCAGTGTCCATCCCTATCATCAAGACCCTGAAAGAATCTGCAGCGGCAAATCGGGTGTCGTCGGTCGTCGGGATCCTCAACGGAACGTCGAACTACGTCCTGTCCCAAATGAGCGAGCAGGGCGTCGATTTCGCCGACGCTGTCAAGGATGCGCAGGGCAAAGGGTACGCCGAGGCCGACCCGACGCTCGATATCAACGGCGAGGATGCGGCCTACAAGATCACCCTGCTCGCTGCCTTGGCATTCGGGGTTCCGATCGACTTCGACGCCGTCGAGTTCCGTGGGATCGACACCGTCGAGTTGCGAGATATCGAATTCGCGAAAAGCTTCGGCTATCGGATGAAACTGATCGCCTACGCACGGCTGGTCCACGGCCGACTCGATGTCGGCGTCGAGCCGACGTTGGTCGACAGCGCTTCGATGCTGGCGCAGGTGCGCGGTTCGATGAACGGTATTGCCCTTCGGGGCGATCTTCTCGGACCGGCGTTCCTGTACGGCTCCGGGGCAGGTGGGGTGCAGACGGCGAGCGCAGTGCTCGCCGATCTGCTGGAGCTTGCGAACCGCGGAGCCGATGGCGGTCCGGCCGATCTGGGGTTCCAGCGGGGCAAGACGAGCCTGCCGGAATACCTTCCTGCCCTCGACCGGACAAGAGCGTTTTACATCCGCGTTCAGTTGGACGATCGAACCGGTAGCCTCGCCGAGGTCAGCGCCGTGCTTGCGGACGCGGGCGTCTCGGTGAGTGTGCTGCACCAGGATCGCAGCCGAAACGGCGTGACGGACTTGATCTTCACCACCCACATTATTTCCGCCGCGCAACTGGACCGTGTTCTTCCCCTCCTGCAGAACGTTGCGGGACCGGGGCGTTCGGTGGTCGTACACCCGATCCTCGACGCAGAGGGTGGAGCGTAGCCGGGCACTAAGCCGGGTAAGGCGTTCTCAGTCCTCTTCGGCGATGTGCGCGAGTGCGTTCTCGACGCGCTTGCGTGCGCCGGCGAGGTGTTCTTCGCAGCGGGTGGCGAGTTGTTCGCCGCGTTCCCACAGTGCGAGTGAGGCGTCGAGATCCAAGCCGCCCTGCTCCAAAACCTTGACGACGTCGACCAATTCGTCACGTGCCGCTTCGTAACCGAGTTCTGTGACCGGTACTTCTTCGCTCATTTTCGATCCTCTCATCTGACTTTGCCCATGACCGCGGCGGTGACTGCACCGTCGGCCACACGAACTCGAATCTGGGTTCCTGGTGGTGCGTCGTCGACGGACCTCAGAACTTCTGGATCGCTGCCTGCGACCATGCGCTGCACGACGGCGTAGCCGCGAGCCAGTGTCGCTGCCGGGCCAAGGGTCTGCAGGCGGGCCCGTAGGTGCTCGACGAGGGTGTCCTGCTTCGCCAGCTCCCGGAGAACGTCCCGCCTGGCCGCGTCGATGGCCCGGGTGATCTCCTCGCTGCGCAGGTCGATGCCTGCGATCGGGTCGGCCAGCACCGGCCGATGTCGGATCATCTCCAGGCCGCGGGCCTCGCGTGCTACCCAGTTGCGCAGTGCTGCAGCAGTTCTGGATCGGAGGTCGGCGACGAGGTTCTGCTCGGCGACGGCGTCGGGAACCACCAGTTTGGCGGCGTCGGTGGGAGTTGCGGCGCGGAGATCGGCAACGTGGTCGCTCAGCGGACTGTCCGGCTCGTGTCCGATCGCGCTGACGATGGGGGTCGTGGCCTTCGAGATCGCCCGGCACAGCGCCTCGTCGGAGAACGGAAGGAGATCTTCGACGCTTCCGCCGCCCCGCGCGAGGATGATGACGTCCACGTTTCCTTCGAGGTCCTTCAACGCGTCGAGAATCGCCGGCACCGCCGTTGGGCCCTGTACAGGTGTGTGCCTCACTTCGAAGTGCACTGCTGGCCAACGCCTCTGTGCGACGGTGAGGACGTCCTTCTCCGCCGCGGACGCACGGGCGGTGATCAGCCCGATGGTTCGTGGCAGGAACGGTAACGGACGTTTGAGCCGAGGGTCGAACAATCCCTCGGCGGCCAGCAAAGCGCGCAAACGTTCGACGCGTGCCAGTAGTTCGCCGACCCCGACGGCACGAATATCGGTGGCGCGCAACGAAATGGTTCCGCGCCCGGTGTAGAAGGACAGCTTGCCGTACAGGATGACCTGTGCGCCTTCACTCAACGGGACGGGGGAGCGGTCGAGGAGTTGCGGCGAACACGTGACCGACAGCGACATGTCGGCTGACGGGTCACGCAGAACCAGAAACGCAGTTCTGGTGCCGGGCCTGGCGTTGATCTGTGTCAGCTGCCCCTCGACCCACACGCTGCCGAGTTTGTCGATCCACCCCGCGACCTTCATCGCGACGGTCCGGACTGGCCACGGCTCTTCGGCGGTGCTCGAGGTCACTTTGCTTTGGCGGTGGTGATCCGGTTCTCCAACATCGTCAGGAACGGTGCACGGCCGCGCGAGGTGCCTTCGTATTCACGCAGGGTCTCCAAATCGTCCAGAGTCAGAGTCCGCAAGCGTGCGCGCAGCTGTGCGAGAGCGAGTGTGTCGTAATCCACCAGGTCGACGATGTCCGGGCGCTCGGAGCCCGGCGCAGGCGATTCCTCGGCGGGCAGATCCGGCGGCGGCGTCGAGTACAACGCGAACCGTCCCGTCGCGGGCGACGGCTCGTGGTCGGGAACGTCGACGTCGCCGTCGGACGCGGCGGCCAGGTCGTCGTCGAACACGGCCCACGACGGTTGCTCCTGGTCGGGAGTTCCGATCAGCGGCAATGCGGCGATGACCTGGTCGCCTTTGATAGCGAGGGCAGTCACCTGCTGTTGGAGGCGCATCGAGCTCGCGAGGACTTCGCTGACGACTGTCATCGGGAACGTGATCGCCGTACTGGGAAGTTTGCGCGCCTCTTCGACGACGGTCACAGCTACACCAGCAGCCAAGCGTGCAGCAAAGGGGACACGAGTCATACGCACCAGCCTGCCTGAAGTCCGGACGTTTGGGTAGCCGACATGCGGCGCTCGGCGTTCGCGAACCGCGAAGACCCGTATCCTGTAGGTATGTCTTCGGCTGTTCCTTTGAATCTTGGTATCGCACGTCCTTCGGGCGAGGGTATCCCGGCCTACTCCGGCGCGAAGCGGGTTCTGCTCGCAGAGCCACGAGGGTATTGCGCTGGGGTCGACCGTGCCGTCGAGACGGTGGAGAAGGCGCTGGAGAAGCACGGTGCGCCGGTCTACGTGCGCAAGGAGATCGTGCACAACCGACACGTCGTGGAGACTCTTGCCGATCGTGGTGCGGTCTTCGTCGAGGAGACCGACGAGGTCCCCGAAGGCTCACTTCTGGTGTTCTCCGCGCACGGAGTCTCGCCTGCGGTGCACGCCTCCGCGGCGGAACGGCAGCTTCGGACGATCGACGCCACGTGCCCGTTGGTCACGAAGGTGCACCAGGAAGCGAAGCGGTTCGCGCGCGACGACTACGACATCCTGCTGATCGGCCACGAGGGCCACGAGGAGGTCGAGGGCACTGCAGGCGAGGCGCCGGAGCACGTCCAACTCGTCGACGGCCCCGATTCGGTCGACGACGTCACCGTTCGCGACGTGAACAAGGTCATCTGGCTGTCGCAGACGACCCTCAGCGTCGACGAAACCATGACCACGGTCGCCCGGTTGCGGGAGAAGTTCCCGACCTTGCAGGATCCGCCCAGTGACGACATCTGCTACGCCACACAGAACCGTCAGGTCGCGGTCAAGGCCATGGCGCCTGAATGCGATCTCGTCATCGTGGTCGGTTCGAAGAACTCGTCGAACTCGGTGAGGCTGGTCGAGGTCGCACTGACAGCAGGCGCGCGGGCGAGCTACCTCGTCGACTACGCGAAGGAAGTCGACCTTGCCTGGCTCGACGGCATCACGACGGTCGGAATCACATCGGGTGCGTCGGTGCCGGAAATTCTGGTGCAGGGCGTGATCGACCTACTTGCCGAGCACGGGTTCGGCGACGTTCAGCCGGTCACCACGGCCAACGAAACCCTCGTGTTCTCGCTGCCACGCGAACTGCGTCCGGCGAAGGCCTGATCACTCCACTCGTCAGGCGTCTCCGCGATCCCGGTACCGCACCTGCGGAACTGGATGAGGCGGGATGTGGGTGCCGCTCGGCGTTGCTGCGCGGGGTGCAGAGTACGGGTCGACCTCGGGCGGGCGCGGAACACGCGGCGGCTGCGGACGCGGAGCTGGTCTGCGCGTCGGCTCGGCATCGCGGTCGGGCCTGGCGACGCTTCGCTCAGGCCTGGCAGCGCTTCGCTCGGGACGGTAGGGATCGGCGGCAGGGCGATCGTACTGCGGTTCCAGACGCTCCCGCCGGGCGCGACGGCCCTCGGTGGGAGCGGTTGTGGGCTCGGCTCGGCGCGATCGTGGTGCGGCCTCGGCGCCTCTACTGTGTGAAGCTCGAGTCTCCGGTGCCCGGCCCTCCGGTGTTGTAGCCACGCGGCGTGAGCGTGACTCGTCGGGGCGAGCCCGGTTCTCCCGCGACTGTGCTCGGTTCTGCTGAGAGCGGTCACGAGTCTCCTTGGCTCGATCACGCACCGTTCGCTTGGCCGCTCCGGCAGGCGCGTGTGACGACTGCTTCTTCAGGAAGACCCGAGCGGCACCGACGGCAACCGCGAGAATCGTTCCGAGCAGCATGATCGGGAAGCGATTTACCAGCGGGATCGCAAGGTTGAGAAGGAGATCCTTCAGGCTGGTTCCCGCGTTCTCTGTCAAGTACTGATACGACAGCGGAACGGCGACGAAGAGGATCAGTGGCGCCTGGACGATGGCGGTGAAAAGGCCGCGATATCTGACCAACACGACTGCGGCGACGATCCCGATGATGTACAGCGACGCGAATGCAGACGTCAGCTCGGAACCCCGCGCCGCGTCGATGACGAAACCCAGAAATGTTGCGCCGACGGCGATCGCCACTGCCCCCCAAGCAGGGACGCCTGGCACGGATGCGATTGCTGAACGTTGATCCAGCGGTACCCCGGAACGGGCACGTTGGGAGGTAGACACCCATCGAGGTTAGCGGCTGTTCACCCCACCGCGTCGTCGACATGACCGAACTGGCCGAACGAGTGCGACGAATCGGACACTCTCGGCCTGGCGTCCACCCGCCGTACGTCGACCACATCGGCGTCGAACAGTTCGAGTTCGTGGAGCTTTCTGGCGGTGACGCCGACGCGGGCGTCGACCGAGGACACCGTCGCGTTGTACGAGTCGACGGCCTTGCCGATGTGGCTGCCGAGCTTGTCGAGGTGCGACGAAACCACTCCGAGTCGGGTGTACAGCTCGCGCCCGAGTTCCTGTATCCGCGCAGCGTCCTCGGCGAGCGACTCCTGCTTCCAGGTGTACGCAACCGTCCGCAGTAGCGCGACCAAAGTGGTGGGCGTGGCAAGTATCACGTTTCTGGTGAAAGCGTATTCGAGCAGAGACGAGTCCGATGTCAGCGCGGCGTCGAGGAAGGGGTCCCCAGGGACGAACAGCACGACGAACTCGGGCGTCGGCTCGAAGGATCGCCAGTATTCTTTGGCGGCCAGCTGGTCGACGTGCGTCCTGAGGTGCCGAGCATGGCGCGTCATCTGCTTGTCTCGACGGTCCGGGTCTTCTTCCTGCGCGGCGTCGAGATACGCGGCGAACGGAACCTTGGCGTCCACCACGATCTGACGCCCGCCGGCGAGACGGACGATCATGTCGGGTCGGACCCCGTTCCTCGCCACCTGAGTGTCGAAGTCGCAATGCTTGACCATCCCTGCGAGCTCCACCACGCGCTCGAGCTGCATCTCTCCCCATCGACCGCGGATCTGTGGGGCCCGAAGGGCAGTGACCAGCTGTGAGGTCTGAGTGGACAACTGCACCGACGCTCGGTGCATACCGGTCACCTGCTCGCTGAGCCCGGCGTAGGCACGGATCCGGTTGTGCTCGACCTGACGCACGTGCTCGGTGAGGGCGTCGACGGCGTCGTGCAGCGGTTCGACGAGATGGGACACCTGTTGGCCGATGGCACCCGAATGCCGCCGCGCCGAGTCCTCGTTGACCGCCGACAGGGAGCGGCGAAGCAGTGCCTCGTTGTCGCGGAGCGCAGCCAATTGCGCTTCGGCTCGCACCGCTCGGTCGCCGACCCTCGATGCGTGCAGCAACCACCCGATGGCGCAGCCGACGACGAGGGCGAAAACCATGCCGAGAGCAGCGAGTGCGTTCATGAGTGCAGATGATGCACGAGGGCACCGACAGGCCGCGGCGCCTAGCCGAGTTTGTCGGTGGGTCCGGTTAGCGTCGTATTCCATGAAGATCCTGCACACCTCGGACTGGCACATCGGGCGCACGTTCCACGGCACCGATC